>NZ_SOFV01000040.1:0-143690 GCF_004402465.1 Cryobacterium sp. TMT2-14
CGGTGCCCGCGGCGTCGGCGCCTGCGGCGGCAGTGCGGGCGGTGGCGGTGGCGGTGGCGCGCGCGTGCAGGAACAGGGCCGCGGCGGCCGGCAGGTGGTCGGGCAGCGGTTGCCCGGGCATCCCCCGGAGTCCGAGACCGGGCAGGCTGCGCTCGATCAGGCCGGTATCGAGGCGACCGACACGCACGTCGGGGTTGTGCAGCAGCAACCGGAGAAACTCCACGTTGGTGTGCACCCCGAGCACCACGGTGTCGGCGAGTGCCCGGTCGAGGCGGGCGAGGGCCTCGGCGCGGTCAGCACCCCAGGCGATCACTTTGGCGAGCATCGGGTCGTAGACCCCCGAGATCGGCAGGCCCGGACGCAGCGAGCTGTCGACCCGGATGCCCTCGCCGACCGGTTCGGACAGGCTGCGCACGGTGCCCTGGCTGGGAAGAAAACCGCGCGCCGGGTTCTCGGCGTAGAGGCGCGCCTCGATCGCGTGCCCGGTGAGCACCACCTCCGCCTGGGTCAGCGGCAGCGGTTCCCCCGCGGCGATGCGCAGCTGCCACTCGACCAGATCGAGGCCGGTGACCAGCTCGGTCACCGGGTGCTCCACCTGCAGCCGGGTGTTCATCTCCATGAAGAAGAACTGGTCCGGGGCCGCATCGGAGACCAGGAACTCCACCGTGCCGGCGCCGGTGTAGCCGACGCTCCGGGCGGCCTGGCAGGCTGCCTCGCCGATGCGTGCACGCGTGGCCGGGTCGAGCAGCGGCGACGGAGCCTCCTCGATCACCTTCTGGTGGCGGCGCTGCAGGGAGCACTCGCGCTCACCGAGATGGATCACGGCGCCCGAAGCGTCGGCGAGCACCTGCACCTCGATGTGCCGGGGCTGATCGATGAAGCGCTCGAGCAGCAGCGTGTCGTCGCCGAACGCGCCCTGCGCCACGCGCCGCGCCGTGACGAGCGCCGCGGCGAGCTCGCCCGCGGCGTCGACCCGCAGCATCCCCTTGCCGCCGCCGCCCGCGGACGGTTTGATCAGGAGCGGGTAGCCCACCTCCACCGCGGCGGCGATGAGCTGGTCGTCGGTCTGGCCGGGCCGGGAGAACCCGGGAATGACGGGCACACCGCTGTCGGCGACATGGTTCTTGCCGCGGATCTTGTCGCCCATCACGGCAAGGGCGTTCAGACCCGGTCCGACGAAGACGAGGCCGGCGGAGGCGCAGGCGCGAGCGAAGGCCTCGTTCTCACTGAGGAATCCGTAGCCGGGATGCACGGCGTCGGCGTCGGTGGCCGCCGCGGCCGCCAGGATCGCGTCGATGTTCAGGTAGCTCGCCTGGGGCGCGGCCGGGCCGAGGCGCACCGCGGCGTCCGCGAGGCTCACGTGCAGCGCATCACGGTCGGCGTCGCTGTAGACGGCCACCGAACGGATGCCCATCGTGCGCAGGGTGCGGATGATGCGGCAGGCGATCTCGCCGCGGTTGGCGACCAGCACGGTCTCGAAGAGTGTCGAGCGCGGTGTCAGTGCGTTCGGTTTCGGTGCGTTCGGTGTCGGTGCGTTCGGTGTCATGGTGCGCCTCACATCCGGAAGAGGCCGAAAGCGGTCTCAGGCAGGGGTGGCCCGGAAACGACGTCGAGGGCCAGGCCCAGCACGGTGCGGGTGTCGGCCGGGTCGATCACCCCGTCGTCCCAGAGCCGGGCGGTCGAATAGTAGGGGCTGCCCTGCCGCTCGTATTGGGCGGTGACGGGCGCGGTGACCTCCTCCGCGGCATCCGTCGACCAGGGCAGGCCGGCCTTCTCCCGCTGCTCGCGTTTGACGGTGACGAGAACGGATGCGGCCTGCGGGCCGCCCATCACGGAGATGCGGCTGTTCGGCCACATCCAGAGGAAGCGGGGCGAGTAGGCGCGGCCGCACATGGAATAGTTGCCGGCGCCGAACGACCCGCCGATCACGACCGTGAGCTTGGGCACGCGCGCGGTGGCGACGGCGGTGACCATTTTCGCGCCGTTCTTGGCGATGCCGCCGGCCTCATAGTCGCGGCCGACCATGAAACCGGAGATGTTCTGCAGGAACAGCAGCGGGATGCCGCGCTGATCGCACAGCTCGATGAAGTGTGCCCCTTTGAGGGCGGATTCGGAGAACAGCACACCGTTGTTGGCGATGATGCCGACCGGATGGCCATGCAGATGCGCGAAGCCGGTGACCAGGGTCGTACCGTACTCCTTCTTGAACTCATGGAACTCGCTGCCGTCAACCAGACGCATGATCACCTCGTGCACGTCGTAGCGGCCCTGCGGGTCGGTCGGCACCGCGCCGTAGAGCTCGGCCGGGTCGGCAACGGGGTCGACGGCCGGCAGCCGCGGCCAGGCCGGCGGCGGAGGCGCGGGCAGGTAACGCACGATGTCGCGCACGATCTGGAGTGCGTGCTCGTCGTCCTCGGCGAGGTGGTCGGTCACCCCGGAGGTGCGGGCATGCAGGTCACCGCCGCCGAGCTCCTCGGCCGTGACGATTTCGCCGATCGCGGCCTTCACCAGCGGCGGGCCGCCGAGGAAAATTGTTCCCTGGTTCCGCACGATCACGGTTTCGTCGCTCATCGCCGGCACGTAGGCGCCGCCCGCGGTGCAGGATCCCAGCACGGCGGCGATCTGCGGGATCTTGGCCGCCGACATCCGGGCCTGGTTGTAGAAGATGCGGCCGAAGTGGTCACGGTCGGGGAAGACCTCGTCCTGCAGCGGCAGAAAGGCCCCGCCCGAATCGACCAGGTAGACGCACGGGAGCCGGTTCTCGAATGCGATCTCCTGCGCCCGGAGGTGCTTCTTGACCGTCATCGGGTAGTAGGTTCCGCCCTTGACGGTGGCGTCGTTGGAGATGACGAGCACGTGGCGGCCGTGGATCAGCCCGATCCCGGCGATCAGGCCGGCACCGGGGCTGTCGTCGCCGTAGAGTCCGGTGGCGGCCAGGGGCGCGATCTCGAGGAAGGGGCTGCCGGCATCCAGCAGCCGGTCGATGCGTTCGCGCGGCAGCAGTTTGCCACGGGCGAGGTGGCGCTGGCGGGAGGCCTCGGGACCGCCGAGGGCGACGACGGCGAGGCGGCGGCGCAGGTCGGCGACGAGCTCGCGGTGGGCGGTGGCGTTCGCGTCGAAGGCCGGACTGGTCGAGTCGATCAGACTCGCGAGTGTCTCCATCGACGACTTCCCGCTTTCCCGCTTGAGTGTTCAGCCGGTACAGTTAGCGTGCACTAACCGAAAGTCAGGTTAGCGGTTCATAACTGAGTTGTCCAGAGTTTCCGCGTGAACGGAGCACCGAATGGGAATCCTCCCGTCCTCGCCGACGGCTCGGAGCCAGGCCAAGGCCGACCGGCGGCAGGCACTGCTCGGGGCCGCCGCCACGTTGTTCGCCCGGTCGGGCTACAACGGGGTGTCGATCGAGGACCTCGGCGCGGCCGTCGGCGTGAGCGGACCGGCCGTCTACCGGCACTTCAGCGGCAAGCCGGCCGTGCTGGCCGCGCTGCTGGTGGAGGTCAGCGAGACGCTGGTGGCGAGCGGGCAGGCCGTGGTCGCGGGCGCTCCGGATGCCGCGGGCGCACTCCACGCGCTGGTGCGCTTCCACACGGACTTCGCCCTCTCGCATCCGAACGTCATCCGCGTGCAGGACCGGGACCTGGACAGCCTCGCCGCCCCGGACCGGCACCAGGTGCGCGCCCTGCAGCGCACCTACGTGGAGCTGTGGGTGAGCGTGCTCGGGCAAGTGCACCCCGAGGTTGATGCGCAGCTGCTGCGCATCCGTGCCCGGGCGACGTTCGGACTACTGAACTCGACCCCGCACACGCTGCCGGCGTCGCCGAGCGGCAAGGTGCGGCCGCTGCTCGAGGAGATGGCGCTCGCGGCGCTCGGGGCCGGGGGGCTCGCGCCCGCCTAAGCCTCGCGGGCGGGGGCTCGCGCCGGCGTGAGCCGGGCATCCGTCGACGTCGACCGTTCTGGTCAAGATCAACCGGTGTGTCTGTCGACCTCGACCGGAAGTGTCGATCTCGGCGGTAGCCGGGGCTTAGCGGCTCAGTCCACGACCGGTCGACGAGCCATCAGACGAGTATATTCGCCGGCTCAGGAGACGGCTCAGTCGCCAGCTCAGGAGACGGTGGTGCAGACGCAGAGCTCGTTGCCCTCAGGGTCGGCCAGGACCCACCAGTCGGGGGCGTGCTCGTCGGTGAGGAGATCACCGCCGGCGGCGATGACGTCCTGCACCCGGGACTCGGCGTCGATCGTGGGCAGATACACGTCGAGGTGGATGCGGTTGCGCTCGGTGCGAGCGATATCCATCGTCTGGAACCAGACCCGCGGGCCCTGGCCGTGTGGATCGACGAGTTCGATCTCGCCCTCGCTGTCGATTTCCACGTAGCCGAGACCCACCCGCCAGAACGGCCGGATCGCTTCGGCGTCGGTGCAGTCGATCGCCACGTCGTAGCGGGCCGGCCGCACCGGCGCACGGTCGGCGCCCTGCGCATCCGCGAGTTCCTGGATGCGCAGCGCAAGCCGCAGGTCGCGGTCGGTCACGCCGCCGGCGTCGTGGGACGAAAGGCGGAAGCCGACTTGGCCGTAGCCGAGCCGCACGTCGGGGTGGTGATTCATCGCATCCGCCGCCTCGGCAACCTGGTCGACCAGGCGCACAGCCGAGGCGAAGTCCCGGGTCGTGAACGAGCCGTGCAGGGCGCCGTCGAGGTGGACGAAGGCTCCGCCGGCGAGCACGGACTCGGTGTCGAGAGGGGTGAGGAGGTTGCCCGGTGATTTCATCCCCCCACTCTGCTGCGCGGTCCGAGCCCCGTCAAGGCGCGCTCGGGGGCATCCGTTGCCGGCCGGCTCCCGCAGGCTGCGAACCAATTCGACGGAGATTCTTGGAAAAATGCCCGTCTTTACCCAAATTTCGGGCTGTGGGTGCGAAAACTCCGTCGAATTCGTTAGGGGCTGACCACTGACTCCTAGAGGAGGGCGAGGGCGCGCGCGGGGTTGGCGAGGATGCCGGCGACGTCGGTCAGGAACCGGGCCGCCTGCTCTCCGTCGACGAGACGGTGGTCGAAGGCGACGCTGAGAGTGACCACCTGCCGCAGCGCGACCTCGCCGCGATACTCCCACGGCCGCGGCGCAATCGCTCCCAGCGCGAGGATCACGGCCTCCCCCGGAGGCAGGATCGGCGTGCCCGCATCGATGCCGAACGAGCCGATGTTGGTTATCGAGATCGTGCCGCCGTGCAGGGCGGCCGGGCTGGTCGCTCCCGCCCGGCCGGCGCTGGTCAGCGCGGCGAGCGCCGCGGCGAGGTCGGCGAGAGCCAGCCGGTCGGCATCCGGGATGTTGGGCACGATCAGCCCGCGCGGCGTGGCGGCGGCGATGCCGAGGTTCACGTAATGGAACTGCACGATCTCGCCGGCCGCCTCGTCCCAGCGGGTGTTGACCTCGGGCGTGCGGGCGACGGCGAGGCAGAGCGCCTTCGCGACCACGGCAAGGACGCCGATGCGCGCGTCGGCGAACCCCCGGTCGCGTTTCAGCGCGTCGATCAGCTCGATCGTCGGCGTCACATCCACGGTCAGGAACTCCGTGGCGTGCGGCGCGGTGAAGGCGCTCTGCACCATGGCGGCGGCGGTCTGCTTGCGCACACTCCGGATCGGGCTGCGGGTTTCCCGGGCACGGGGCACGGATGACGGGGGCCGGTCATCCGGTTCGGCGCGCCCGAGCTCGAGTCCCGGTTCGTTCGGTGTGTGGCAGACGCCGAGGGCTGCGGGGGCGGCGTACGCCGCCACGTCCTCCCGGATGATGAAGCCCGTCGGACCGGTCCCGGTCACCTGGGTCAGGTCGACGCCCAGTGTGCGAGCCAGCGCGCGCACCGGCGGCGTGGACCGCGGGCGCTCCCCGGTAGCCGGCACCTCCCGAGCCGCGGGTGACGCGGCCGACGTTGAGGCCGGCGTCGACGTCGAGGCAGGCGCCGACGTGGACCTCGCTGCCGGAGTAGAGACCCCGGCCCGGCCCGGCGCATCCGTCGCCCCCGCGCGGGCCCGTCGCTGCGGCCGCCCGCCACGCTCGGCCGCTGCGCCGTACCCCACGAGCACGGCCAGCCGTTCGGGCTCGCCAGCAGGAGCCGATGGACCAGCAGGAGCCGCAGGAGCCGCATCGGCGGGAGAAGCGGCCGAAGGAACTGAGGGAGGCTCGGCGCCGGCGACCTCGAAGGAGACGATCGGGTCACCCACGTGCACGGTGGTGCCGGGCTGCTGGTGGAGTTCGGCGACCACACCCGCGAAGGGCGACGGCAACTCGACGACGGCCTTGGCCGTCTCGACCTCGGCGATGAGCTGGTTGAGCGTCACCGTGTCGCCGGGCGCGACCCGCCAGGCAACGATCTCCGATTCGGTCAACCCCTCGCCAAGGTCGGGCAACCTGAAAACCTTGATCATCGTCGTCGTCCCAGCACTCGGTCGACCCCATCGAGCATGCGGTCGAGGTCGGGCAGGTGGTGGCTCTCCAACTTCGCCGCCGGGTACGGGATGTCGAAGCCGGTGACCCGCACCGGTGCGGCCTCGAGGTAGTCGAAGCAGCGCTCGGTGACCTCGGCGATGATCTCGCCACCCAGCCCGCCCGAGCGGGCGGCCTCGTGAGTGACGACGAGCCGGCCGGTTTTGCGAACGGATGCCTCGACGGCGGCGTAGTCGATGGGCGAGAGCGAGCGCAGGTCGATGACTTCGACCGAGATGCCCTCGTCGGCGGCGGCGAGCGCGGCATCCGTCGCCGTGGTCACCAGCGCTCCGTAGGCAATCAGCGTGACGTCGGTGCCGGCGGCCACGACCCGGGCACTCTCGAAGGGCTCGCCGAGTTGCGGGGTCACCGGGCCGGCAACGTGGTAGCGGCGTTTGGGCTCGAAGAAGAGGACCGGGTCGTCGGAGGCGATCGCTTGGCGGATCAGGCTGTAGGCGTCCTGCGGGTTCGAGACCGCGATCACGCGCAGGCCCGAGGTGTGCGTGAAGTAGGCCTCGGGCGATTCGGAGTGGTGCTCGGCGGCGCCGATGCCGCCGCCGAACGGCACCCGGATGGTGATGGGCATGCGCAGGGCCCCCTGGGTGCGGTAGTGGAACCGGGCCACCTGGCTGACGATCTGGTCGAATCCGGGGAAGATGAAGCCGTCGAACTGGATCTCGCAGACCGGGCGGTAGCCGCGGTACGCCAGCCCCACAGCGGTGCCGATGATGGCGGACTCGGCCAGTGGGGTGTCGACGACCCGGTTTGGCCCGAACTCGGCGAGCAGGTCGCTGGTCACCCGGAACACGCCGCCGAGGGCGCCGATATCCTCGCCGAGGAGCACCACCTTCGGGTCGTCGAGCATGGACTGGCGCAGCCCGGCGTTGATCGCCTTGGCCAGGGTCAGGGTCTTCGTGTCCGTCAGCGCCGCCTCGATCGGCGACACCGGCGTCACAGGCACCGGCGTCACAGGCACCGGCGTCGAGCCGTTCGCGCGTGTAGCCGGAGCACTCCGGATGGTTTCGATTGACATCAGACCTTCTCTCCGGTCGGCTCGAAGCTCGCCAGGTAGGCCCCGTACTCCGCACGCTGGCGGTCGACCCCGGTGTGCGGGGTGGCGTAGACGTTGGCGAGCACGGTCAACGGCTCCGGGTCAGGCAGGCCGATGCAGCCGGCGCGCAGCTCGGCGGCCGTGGCGTCGGCCAGAGCCTGGGTCTCAGACTCCAGCTCGGGGGTGAACAGGCCGAGAGAGTCGAGCAGCCGTCGCAGTCGCAGGATCGGGTCTTTCTTCGCCCACTCCTCGAGTTCGGCCGCCGGCCGGTAGCGAGTGGGGTCATCCGCGGTCGTGTGCGGGCCCATCCGGTAGGTGACGGCTTCGATGAAGGTGGGGCCTCCCCCGGTGCGGGCCCGGTTCAGGGCCAGCCGGGTCGCGGCCATCACGGCCAGGACGTCGTTGCCGTCGATTCGGAGGCTGGGAATGCCGAACCCGGGGGCCCGGCCAGCGATGCCGAAGCGGGTCTGCAGTCCGACCGGCTCGGAGATGGCCCAGTGGTTGTTCTGGCAGAAGAAGACCACCGGCGCCTGAAAGCTCGCCGCGAACACGAGCGCCTCGCTGACGTCGCCCTCGCTGGTCGCGCCGTCGCCGAAGTAGGCCACGGCCACCGAGTCCGCGCCGTCGAACACGGCTCCCATCGCCCAGCCCGTGGCGTGCAGGGTCTGCGCCCCGATGATGATGCTGGGCGTCGCCATTCGGTACACCAGCGGGTCCCAGCCGGATTGCGCGGTGCCGCGCCACACCCGGAGGATGTCGGTGGGCGCTATGCCCCGGCACCAGGCGACGGCGTTCTCACGGTAGCTGGAGAAGACGAAGTCGTCGGCGCGGAGCGCGCGGCCCGAGCCGATCTGCGCGGCCTCCTGGCCGAGCAACGGCGGCCAGAGCCCCAGCTCTCCCTGACGCTGCAGCGCCGTGGCCTCGGCGTCGATGCGGCGCACCACCACCATGTCCTGGTAAAGCGCCGCGAGGTCGGCCCCGGTCACCTCCGCGACCCAGGGATCCAGATCGGCGTCGGCCAGCCGCATCCCCTCGGGGCTCAGCAGCTGCAGAAGAATGTCGGGGGTTTCCCCGGTGTGGACAGTGTGCATCAGATGCGCTCCCAGCGTCGTTGCCGAAGTTGTTGAGAGCGTACGATTCCGAAACACGGAGCACAACCATGACAATGAATTTTGAGCAATTTGCCCTATTCATGGGGCACCCTGCCTGCTACCTTCGAGCAGTATGCACAGTCTGGACAAAGTCGACTTACAGTTGCTCCGCGCTCTATGCGCCGAACCGCGCAGCACGTTCGTGGCGCTCGCCCAGCAGCTGCGCCTCTCCCGCAACACGGTGCAGGCGCGCATGGCCAGGCTTGAGGAGTCGAACGCGTTCCTCTCCTTCGACCGCCGCATCAACCCGGTCGCGCTGGGCTATCCGCTGACGGCCTTCATCGAGGTGCACGTGCAGCAGAAACGCCTCGCCCAGATCGTGGCCGAGCTCGCCCGCATTCCGCAAATCGTGCAGGCGCACGGCATGAGCGGGGCGACCGACATCCTGGTGCGCGTGGTGTGCGCGGATGCCGACGACCTGTTCCGCATCGACGGCACCATCCTCGCCTGCGAGGGTGTCGATCGCACCGAGACGTCCCTGGCCATGGGCGAGCTGATCCCCTACCGGATCACCCCGCTGCTGGAGCGTACCCGCCCATGACCGCGCTGCCGGTGACGTCCCTGCCGATGTTCCCGCTCGGGTCGGTGCTGTTTCCCTATATGCCGCTGCAGCTGCGGGTGTTCGAGGACCGCTACCTGGTCATGCTGTCGCGCATCCTCAAGGAGGAGCCGGCCGAGTTCGGCGTGGTGCTGATCGAACGCGGCCAGGAGGTCGGCGGCGGCGAGCGGCGGTTCCACTACGGGACCGTGGCCCAGATCACCGAACTCGAGGCCTCCGAGGGATTCGTCGGGGTGACCGCCCAGGGCGAACGCCGGGTCGAGGTCATCGACTGGGTGACCGAAGACCCGCACCCCCAGGCCACGGTGCGCGACCTTGCCGAGCTGGACTGGGACGACGACCTGCTGCCACTGCGGGACCGGGCCGAGCAGGCCGTGCGACGCGCCCTGGCCCTCGCAAGCGAATTCGCCGACCAGCTCTGGCCCTCGACGGTGGAGCTGTCCCGGGATCCGACGGCGGCCGCCTGGCAGATCGCCGGCATCGCCCCGCTGGGCCCTCTGGACCAGATCGAACTGCTGCGGTCCACCTCGATGGAGCAGCTCCTCACGGCGGTGATCGAGTACACCCAGGAAGCCGTGGACTCCCTCAGCGCGCCCTGGCCCGAAGAATAACCCCAATCTATTTGATAAATTCATCATATAGGTATATAAAGAAGTAATGATGTATCGTGCCACACGGAGCCTGAGTTGAGCGTGAAACGACTCCTGAACCTTATCCGAACCAGTGGCCGCATCGCCGAAGCGGCCCCACCGGCCCCGGCCCTGTTCCCCGGCGCCGAGGTCTTCGGCGGCAGCGTGCAGGTGCGCTTCATCAACGCCGGCAGCTGCAACGACTGCGCGATGGAGGTGCAGAGCGCGTTCGGCCCGGTCTACGACGTCGAACGCTACGGCATCCGTCTGGTCGCGTCGCCGCGTCACGCCGACGTGCTCGTGATCACGGGTGCCGTGACCCGCAACCTGATCGAGCCGATGCGCCGCACCATTGACGCCACGCCGACCCCCCGCTTCGTGATCGCGGTCGGCGACTGCGCCATCACCGGCGGCGTCTTCGCCGAGGGTTACGGCGTGGCCGGGCCGGTGTCGGACTTCGTGCACGTCGACCTGTCCGTGCCGGGCAACCCGCCCGAGCCGGCCGTCATCGTCGAAGCACTACGCCGGATGACCGGTCGATGACCGCCCTCGAAGCCGGCCTGCTCGGCCAGACCCTGCTGCTCGTGGTCGCCATCGCCGCGGCCCTGCTCACACCCACTTCATGGCGCTCGCGGGTCAGCGGATTCTTCTGCACCCTGCTCGCCGTGGCCGGCGTCGTCACCGGTGCGATCGCGCTCTCCGGCGGCACCGGGTCGCTGAACATCCCCACCGCCCTGCCGATGGACCCGCTCGTGCTCTCCCCCGACCGCCTCGGCGGACTGGTCATGGTGGTCGTCTCCGTCGTCGGCGTGCTCGCCTCCCTGTTCGGGATCGGCTCGGCCCGCGTGGCCTCGGCCTCGCGCACCTCGTGGCTGTCGATGGCCGTGTTCCTCTCCGGCATGCAGCTCGTGCCGGCCACAACCGACGTGGTGTCGTTCCTGTTGTTCTTAGAGATCATGACGCTCGGCTCCACGGCGCTACTGCTGGCCCACCACGCCACTCGCGGCACGGTCGCCTCCGCCCTGGTCTGGTACTCGGCGATGTCGCAGCTGAGCTTCTTCTTCGTGCTGGCCGGCTTCGCCATGCTCGCCGGCCTGGCCGGCGGCACCGGGTTCGCCGACCTCGCCACCATCGATCCCTTCACCTGGCAGGCGAGCGTGGCCTTCCTGCTGCTGCTGCTCGGCTTCGGCGGCAAGGCTGAGCTCGTGCCCCTGCACGTCTGGGTTCCGCGGGTGCTGCCCGAGGCCCCCGGCCACGTCGCCGCAGCGATGAGCGGCGCGATGGTCAACATCGGCGCCTACGGCGCACTCCTCGTCGTCGTACGGCTGCTGCCGAACGGCCCGGCCTGGTGGGGAGTGCTGATCATGGTGCTCGGCGGGGTGTCCGCGCTCTACGGGATTCTGCAGGCCTCCGTGGCGAGCAACCTCAAGGTGCTGCTTGCCTACTCCACGACCGAGAACATGGGGCTGGTGTTCCTGGGGCTCGGGGCATCCGTTTTGCTGCGCGCCGACAACGCAGCTGCCGCGGCCGACGCGGCCCTTGTCGCCGCCCTGCTGCTGATGCTCAGCCACTCCGCGTTCAAGTCCACCCTGTTCCTCGGGGCCGGCGCCGTGGCCCGCGCGGCCGGCGAGATGAATCTCGACCGGCTCGGCGGCCTCGGCAGCCGGATGCCCTGGACCGCCGCCGCGTTCGGCGGGGCCGCCATGGGCGCCGCGGCCCTGCCCGTCACGAGCGGGTTCGTCGCCGAGTGGATGCTGCTGCAGGCTCTGATCCACGGTTCACGGGTCGACGGGGAGGTCGTCTCCGTCGCGGCATCCGTGGCCATGCCACTCGCGGTCGCCGTGATCGCCCTGACCGCCGGGCTGGCCCTGCTCACCTTCGTCAAGGCCTACGGGATCGCCTTCCTGGCCCGCCCGCGCTCCCGGAAGGCCGCACTGGCCGACGAGGTGCCCGTCATCATGCGCATCCCGCTCGTGCTCGGCGCCCTCCTCGTGGTCGGGCTCGGCCTGCTACCGGGCCCGCTCGCCGTGGCCATCGGCTCGGCCGTGGGCCCGGCGTTCGCCCCCGACGTGCGCACCATCGGCCTCGCCGGCCTGGACGCCCGCGGCATTGACGCCGTACTCGACCCCACCACCTTCATCGTGCTGGCCGGCCTGCTGCTCGCGCCCGTGCTGATCACGCTGTTCATTTCCGCCCGGCGCCACCCCACCCGTACCTCGCCGCTCCCCTGGGCCGGCGGCGGGTCACGGCTGCGGCCGCGGATGCAGTACACGGCCACCTCGTATGCCGAGCCGCTGGTGCGCGTCTTCGACGACGTGCTCCGGCCCACCCGCGACGTGGAGGTCACCCACGTGGGTGAATCCCGCTACCTGGTGGAACGCGTCCACGTGGAACAGACCGTGTCCGACGTGGTCGAGACCCGGCTCTACCGCCCGGTGCTGAACCTCATGCAACGGTTCGGCATTCTGGCCCGACGCGCGCAGAACGGCAGTATCCATCGCTACCTGTCCTATTCCTTCGTCGCCCTGCTTTCCGTTCTGATCGTGGTGTCCCTGTGACCGGCGCCGCGGCGATCATCATCGCCCTGGTTCAGCTGGTGCTGTTCGTGTTCCTCGCCCCCCTCCTGATCGGCGTGATCCGCCAGGTGCGGGCCCTTCTCGAAGGCCGGGCCGGTTCCGGCATCTGGCAGCCGTGGCGCGATGTGCGCAAGCTCCTGGCGAAGAACCCGGTGCGCGCCGCCGACAGCAGCTGGATGCTCGCGGCCGGTCCGGTCACCCTCCTGGTCTCCAGCCTGCTGCTCTGCGCACTGCTGCCGCTGGTCGGCACCCTGCCGCTGCCGCTCATCCCCAGCGACCTGTTCGTGATCGTCTCCATCATGCTGGTCGGCGTGGTGGCCCTGGCCCTGGTCGGCCTCGACGCCGGCACCGCGTTCGGCGGAATGGGTTCCAGCCGTCACATGACCGTCGCCGCTCTGGTCGAGCCGACCCTGCTGCTCGCGGTCTACGCGCTCTCCATCCCGGCCGGCACCTCCACCCTCTCGCTGATCGTGGAGACCCGGCTCCTGAATCCGGCCGTGATCATCTCCCCGGTCAGCCTGCTGGCCATGGTCGCCCTGGCCATCGCCATCATGGCCGAGACCAGCCGTCTGCCGGTCGACAACCCGTCGACCCACCTCGAAGTGACCATGCTGCACGAGGCCATGGTGCTCGAGGCCTCCGGCCGCGACCTGGTCTGGCTCGAACTCGGCTCCTGGCTCAAGCTGGCCGCCCTGCTCGGCCTGCTCAGCAACCTGATCGTGCCGTGGGGAATCATGACCGACTTCTCGGTGCTCGGCGTGATAGTCGGCGTGGGCGCCGTCACCGTGAAAATCCTGCTGCTGGGCGTTGTGCTCAGCGTGGGTGAGGTCTTCCTGGCCAAGGCGCGGCTGTTCCGCGTGCCCGAGCTGCTGGCGGGGTCGTTCGCCCTCGGCCTGCTGGCTGTCACCGCTTCCTACCTGGTCGCTTAGGAGCATCCGTGTTCACCACCATTTACCCGCAGCTGATCGGTCTCTGCACCGGCACCCTGCTGCTCACCAGCGCCCTGATGGTCTGGCGGCACTCGCTGCTGGCGTCGATCCGGCTGCTCAGCGTGCAGGGCTTCGCGCTGGCCGCACTGGTCGCCGTGATCGGCCTGGAGGAGGGCGAGGTCGAGGTGATCCTCGTCTCGCTGCTCGTACTGCTGGTCAAGGGTATGGGCCTGCCGTGGGTGCTCGCCCGCGAGACCCACGCCACCACGCGAACGGATGAGGCGCCGCGCCTCAACCCGACGGCGGCCCTGCTGACCGTGGCGCTTCTGACCATCCTCAGCTACGTCGTGGCCAGTCGGGTGCTCGCCGGCGACATCAGCATCTCGGCACACGCGGCTCCGATCGGCCTGGCCATGGTGCTGATCGGTTTCCTGCTGCTGGTCACCCGCCGGCAGGCCGGATCACAGCTGATCGGCTTCCTCGTGCTCGACAACGGCATCGCCACCGTCGCGTTCCTGACCTCGGGCGGTGTGCCGCTGTTCCTCGAGCTCGGCATCTCCCTCGACGTGCTGCTGGTCGTCGTCATCCTCTACGTCTTCGCCGGCCGTATGCGCACCAAGTTCGGCAACACCGAGATCGATCAGCTCAGAAAGTTGCACGACTGATGTCATTCGCCCTCTGGACCCCTCTGGCCATTCCGGCCCTCCTCGCCGTACTGAGCCTCGGCGTGCCCTCCCCCGCACTACGCCGGCTCAGCCCCATCGCCTCCAGCGTTGCCGTGCTCATCTCGGGCCTGCTCCTGGTGAGCGTCGTGCTCGCGGACGAAGTTCCCACACTGGGCGGCGGGCTGCTCCGCGCCGACGCGCTCAGCGCCTACATGCTCACCGTGGTCGGCGCCGTCGGGCTTGTCTCCACCTGGGGTGGGCTCGGCCACGCGACGGCCGAGCCCGCGCGGTTCACCGGCTCCTACGACGCCCTGATCTCGATCTTCCTGGCCGCGATGAGCCTCGCGGTGCTCGCCGACAACATCGGCCTGATGTGGGCCGCGGTCGAGGCCACCACCATCGCCACGGCCTTCCTGGTCGGCCACCACCGCACCCCCCGATCGCTGGAAGCTGCCTGGAAGTACGTCATCCTCGGCTCCGTCGGCGTGGCCATCGCCCTGCTCGGCATCGTGCTCATCTACGCCGCCTCGCGCGGCACGGGCGAGGCAACCCTGTCCTGGCTCGTGCTCAGCCAGGCCGGCCTGCCACTCGACCCCGCGTTGATCCGCGCCGGCGGCGCCCTCGCCGTGCTCGGCTTCGCCACCAAGGCCGGGCTCGCCCCCATGCACAGCTGGCTGCCCGACGCGCACAGCCAGGCGCCCGCGCCCGTCTCAGGGCTCATGTCCGGCGTCCTGCTCGCGGTCGCCCTCTACGCCATCCTGCGCATTCAGACCATCACCGACGCCGTGATCGGGCCGGATTTCCTGCGCATCATGCTCAGCGTCGGCGGGCTGCTCTCCCTCTTCGTGGCGGCAGCGCTTCTGATCCGCCAGCGCGACTTCAAACGGATGCTGGCCTACTCCAGTATCGAGCACATGGGCATGATGGCCGTCGGCGCGGCCATCGGCCCGGCGGCCCTGCCGGCCGTGCTGCTGTACGTGCTCGGCCACGGGCTGACCAAGGCCACCCTGTTCGTGATCTCGGGCCGCATCCTCGAGGTCGAGGGCACTCCGAAGATCGACGACGTGCGCGCCCTGCTCGTGCGGCGGCCGGGGCTGGCCGTGCCCTGGCTGATCGCCATGGCCGCTCTGATCGGGTTCCCGCCGTTCAGCATCTTCTTTTCCGAGGTCGGCATCATCGTGGCCGGCTTTTCCACCGGCCTGGGCGTGGTGGTCGGCATCGCTCTGGTACTGCTGCTCGTCATCTTCGCCAGCCTCACCCGGTTGACGGTGGCCATGACGATCGGGGCGCCTGCGGCCACGGCCGTCCCGGTCGTCCCGGCTGCGGCCGTCCCGGCTGCGGGGGCCGGGGCATCCGTCACCGGAGCCGTCCCGGTCTCCGTTCCGAGCGCATCCGTCACCCTGGCGGACGCCGAGCCGCACCCGGACGACCCCCTCGTGCCGGACCGGTCGGGGCACGGGCCGATGCTGCCGCTCATCCTCGCCCTGGGCACCACCGCGGTGGTGGCCTTCATAGCGGAGCCGGTCGGCACACTCCTGACGCGTGCGGCCGAGGTTCTGGGAGGAATCCAATGACGACCCCGAATCCGGTGCGAGCCGCCACCCCCGAGGTGCGCACGCTCACGCGCGACGAACTCCGGGGCGAAGCCGCCGCCTTGCTGACCGATGGAAACCGGCTCGCTTTGGTCGCGGGCCACGACGACGGCGACCGGCTGCGCGTGGTCTACTCCTTCGTCGCCGTCTTCCCCCGGCGCCAGATCGACCTCGTCGTGCCCGTCCCCTATGACGACGCCTGGATTCCGAGCCTGGCCGACCTCTCGTTCCCGGCCGGCAACTTCGAGCGCGGCACCCGCGACCTGTTCGGCGTGCGGCCGGCGAACCACCCTCAGCCCCACCGGTTGGTGCGCCACGGCCACTGGCCCCGCGGCTGGTACCCGATGCGGAAGGACGCCACGGCCACCCCCGAATTCGAACCCGACGTCGAGTCGTTCCCGTTCGTGGAGGTCGAGGGCCCCGGGGTCTACGAGATCGCCGTCGGCCCCATCCACGCCGGCATCATCGACCCGGGCCACTTCCGCTTCTCCGTGGTCGGCGAGACCATCGTGCGGATGGAAGCCCGCCAGTGGTACATGCACCGCGGCGTCGAGCGGCTCTTCGAGGGTCGTCTGCCTGCGGACGGCATCGATATGGCCGAGCAGATCGCCGGCGACACCGTCATCGGCCACACGCTGGCCTACACGATGGCGATCGAGGCGGCCTCCGGCATCGAGATCTCCGAGCCCGACCGCCTGCTGCGCGCCCTGCTGCTCGAACTCGAACGCCTCTACAACCACGTCTCCGACCTCGGTTCGCTGGCCAACGACGTGGGGTTCGGCGTCGTGAACTCGCACACTCAACGGCTCCGCGAAACACTACTGCGCATCAACAAGACCGTCACCGGCCACCGCTTCCTGCGCGGGGCGCTGTCGGTGGGCGGGGTACGCGTTCTCGCCCTGCCGGATTCCGCCGCCCTCCGCGGCGTCGCCGCCGACGTTCAGGAGATCATCGCGATCACCCTCGGGCACGCGATCGTGCGGGACCGGTTCACCGGCACGGCCCCGTTGCCCACCAGCCAGGCCGAGGCCATGGGCACGCTGGGCTATGTGGCGCGGGCATCCGGTGTCGACGCCGACGCCCGCCGCGACCATCCCTTCGTCGATCTGGGTGAGCACTTCCACGTAGTCACCGACACCGGCGGCGACGTGCTCAGCCGCTACCGGGTGCGCGCGGGCGAGTTCGAGGTGTCCATTGCGGTGGCGATCGACCTCATCGCCCGGCTGGGCGCGCACCGTGGTGGTGCGGCCGCGGCGTCATCTCCGGTGGCGGCGACGACGGTGGCGGCGACGACGGTGGCGGCGACGACGGTGGCGGCGAGCGGCCTTGCCCTCGTCGAGGGCTGGCGCGGAACCATCTGCCACCGGGTCGAACTAGGGCCAGACGGTGCCATCACGCGGCTGAAGGTCGTCGACCCGTCCTACTTCAACTGGCCTGCGCTGCCCGTGGCCCTGTCCGAGACGATCGTGCCGGACTTCCCCCTCGTGAACAAGAGCTTCAACCAGTCCTACGCCGGCAACGACCTCTAGCGGCGCGTCCGCTATAGCCCGGTGTCGAACCAATTCGTCCGGGACGGAGCAGGCCTAGGGCTCGGGCTACTGCGAGTCCTGCTCGATGGTGCGGAGCAGGGCGTGGGAGTCTTCAAGGCTGGACACCAACATCCGTTTGGAGATGGCCAGGAGCTCGGCGACACCCGGGTCCCGCAGACCGTAGAAGATGGTGTTGCCCTCTCGTCGGGTGGCGACAACGCCGGCGCGGCGCAGGACCCCCAGCTGCTGGGACAGGTTCGACAGTTCCGCCCCGAGCACCTCGGCCAGGCTGCCGACGGAGCGTTCCCCGCCGGCCAACTGCTCCAGAACCTGCACCCGCAACGGATGCCCGAGAGCCTTGAAGAGGTCAGACTTCAATTGGGCCATGGGTAGTCCGGTCATTGACACAGTCTGATCATATCGCTAACCTGTAATACTTTCAAATAGGTGCTGGTCTTGAGCCGCGGGGAACGGGATCGGCCGCCGGATCGGGAACACGCGCGACAGCGGGCGGGCACTCGACCACCGCGGGATGCAAAAAGCCCGCCCTGCCGGAGCAGGACGGGCTTTCCGTCTAGCCGACTAACCTGGCGAGAGGTTGTCGGTAGATCTAGCGGACTACGCCTCGGTCGGAACCGGTGCGTCCTCGGTGCCGGCCTCAGCCGACTCATCGAGGACCGGGGCGAGCGAGAGCTTGCCACGGTCGTCAATCTTGGTGATCTCCACGAGGACCTTCTGGCCCACGCCGAGCACGTCTTCGACGTTCTCAACCCGCTTGCCACCGGCGAGCTTGCGCACCTCACTGATGTGCAGCAGGCCGTCCTTGCCGGGGAGCAGGGAGACGAATGCGCCAAACGCGGCGATCTTGACGACGGTTCCGAGGAACTGCTCGCCGATCTCCGGGTTGGTCGGGTTCGCGACGGCGTTGACCATGGCGCGAGCGGCCTCGGCCGACGGTCCGTCAACGGCGCCGATGTACACCGTGCCGTCTTCCTCGATGGAGATGTCGGCACCGGTCTGGTCCTGGATCGAGTTGATCATCTTGCCCTTCGGGCCGATCAGCTCGCCGATCTTGTCGACCGGGATCTGGACGCTGATCACGCGGGGCGCGGTCGGTGCCATTTCGTCGGGACGGTCGATGGCGGCGTTCAGCACGGCCAGGATGGTCGCGCGAGCGTCCTTGGCCTGGGTGAGCGCGCCGGCGAGGACGGATGCCGGGATGCCGTCGAGCTTCGTGTCGAGCTGGATCGCGGTGACGAACTCGCTCGTGCCGGCGACCTTGAAGTCCATGTCGCCGAGGGCATCTTCGGCGCCGAGGATGTCGGTGAGAGCCGCGTAGCGGGTCTTGCCGTCAACGGTGTCGGAGATGAGGCCCATGGCGATGCCGGCGACAGGTGCGCGCAGCGGCACACCGGCGTTGAGCAGTGACAGGGTCGAGGCACAGACGGAACCCATCGAGGTGGATCCGTTGGAGCTGAGCGCCTCGGAGACCTGACGGATGGCGTAGGGGAATTCCTCACGCGTCGGCAGCACGGGGACCAGGGCACGCTCAGCGAGCGCTCCGTGGCCGATCTCGCGGCGCTTCGGCGTTCCGACGCGGCCGGTTTCACCGGTCGAGTAGGGCGGGAAATTGTAGTTGTGCATATAGCGCTTCTTGGTGACCGGGCTCAAGGAGTCGATCGTCTGCTCGAGCTTGAGCATGTTCAGCGTGGTGACACCCAGAATCTGGGTCTCGCCGCGCTGGAAGATCGCGGAACCGTGCACGCGCGGGATGATGGCAACCTCGGCGTCGAGCGGGCGGATGTCCGCGAGCCCACGGCCGTCGATGCGGATGCCCTCGTTGAGAACGCGCGAGCGCACGACGAGCTTGGTGACCGACTTGTACGCGGCGGAAACCTGGTTGTTCGCGCTGGCGTCGAGTTCGCCGGCGGCGACCTTGGCCGCGATGGCCTCCTTGACGGATGCCTTGAGCGCGTCATCCGCATTCTGGCGCTCGATCTTGTCGGCGATCTGATAGACGGCCTTCAACTGGTCGTACGCGAGAGCGGCGACGGCGTCGTAGGTGGCCGGCTGGTAGGACGGGAACACCGGGTAGGCGCCGGTCGGCTTGGCGGCCGAGGCGGCAACCTTCTGCTGCGCCTCGATGAGCTGCTTGATGAAGGGCTTCGAGGCTTCGATGCCCTCGGCGATGACCTCTTCGTTCGGCTTGATGGCGCCGCCCTTGATGAGATCCCAGGCGTTGTCGGTGGCTTCGGCCTCGATCATCATGATCGCGACGTCCTGCGCGCCGTTGGCGTCGGTCACCACGCGACCGGCGACGACCATGCTGAACACGGCGTCGACGATCTGCGAGTGCTTCGGGAAGGCAACCCACTGGCCGGAGCCGTTCTCGTCGGGGATGAGGGCGACGCGAACGCCACCGATCGGGCCCGAGAAGGGGAGGCCGGCGAGCTGGGTCGACATCGAGGCCGCGTTGATCGCGAGCACGTCGTAGTACTCATCCGGCGCGATGGCCAGAACGGTGACGACAACCTGGATCTCGTTGCGGAGTCCGTCGACGAAGGACGGGCGCAGCGGCCGGTCGATCAGACGGCAGGTGAGGATGGCCTCGGTCGACGGGCGACCTTCACGACGGAAGAAGCTGCCCGGGATGCGTCCGGCAGCGTACATGCGCTCTTCGACGTCAATGGTAAGGGGGAAGAAGTCGAAGTTCTCCTTCGGCTGCTTGCTGGCGCTCGTGGCGGAGAGAAGCATAGTCTCTTCGTCGATGTAGGCGGCGGCAGAGCCCTGCGCCTGCTGGGCGAGACGCCCGGTTTCGAAACGGATGGTGCGTGTGCCGTACTTGCCGTTATCGATAACGGTTTCGGCGAACGTGATTTCTGGACCCTCCATATGGGGGTTCTCTCCTTTGGTTTTTGCTTCTCGCCATTCTGGCGATGAAGACTCGGTTGCCCGTATGGCGCCCGAGCTGGACGCGGAGAAGAAGGGTGCGAGAGCTGGCCACCAGTAGAAATTCACCAACTGCGGATGTTGCCGGCAAGTTGGGAAACCACCACCGAGGACCAGCGCGCTGCCGGTCTGCTCCGTACTGAGCGTGATTCTGCGTGGCCAATCCACGGATTAACCTCTTCAAGCCTAGCAGAAGACGTTCAGCCTGCTGGTTTCTCGCGCCCGGCCGCGCCCCGGTCCGGCAGCACGGCGTCGAACACCGGGCCGTCGACGCAGACCAGCGGCCCCTCGACGGCGGGATCCGTGGCGACGGGCGCGGCGCATCCGTGGCAGTAGCCGAGGCCGCAGGCCATGTGAGCCTCCAGCGAGACCTGCACCGGCGCGCCCCACTCGGCGCCGAGATCGGCGGCGAGGCGGGCGAGAACTCCGGCGCCGCAGGCCAGGATGACGTCGGGCGGAGCCCAGGCGAAAAGCCCGCGCAGCCGTTCGCCGAGCGCCGGCAGCGCGCTCGAGCCGTCGTCGTCGGTGACGGGGATGACCGTGGCGCCCAGCTCGGCGCAGTCGGCCAGGCCGATCAGATTGGCCGGCGACCTCCCGCTGAGCACGACCGTGGCGGCGATGCCGAGCCGGGCGGCGTCTTCGACCGAGCCCATGATGGCGCAGACGCCGACACCGCGGCCGATCATCAGGGCCGTGCGGGGCGCCTCTGGACCAGTCTCAGTCGGGAGGGCGGCATCCGGGAACTCGAAGCCGCGGCCCAGCGGGCCGGTGACCAGGAGGCTCTCGCCCACGAGTACGTCGGTGAGCGCGGTGGTGCCGCGGCCGGCCGAGCCGTAGATGACCTCCACGGTGCCCTGGTCGGGGTGGCGGCGGTGGATGGCCATCGGGCGTGGGAGCAGGATGCGCTCCCCGCCTGTGGGGGGCACGGTGATCATCAGGAACTGTCCGGCGAGGGCGGTCGTCGCAATGGTGTCGGTGGCCAGTACGAGCCGGCGGTACCGCTCTCCCACGACCTCGTGCACGAGAACGCGGGCGTCGTCCCAGACCGGGTCGGGCCGAGGCATCCGCTCGGGCGGTCGCACCGCGATGAGGCCGTCCAGCGCGGCCTCGTCGGCCGCGGCGAACGCCTGCTGGCGGCGCAGGGCGGCGAGGGCCCCGAGGGCGGTCGTAACGGTCATCAGGCCCTCCACAATTCGATCAGTCCGGTGATGTCGGCCGCGGCGACGCCCTCGCAGCGCTCCTGCAGGGCGCGAACGATTTCGACCATGGCGAACGGGCGTCCGAAGCTGGCCGTGCCGACCTGCACGGCGTGGGCGCCGACCGAGAAGTAGTCGAGGGCGTCGTCGGCGGTTTCGATCCCGCCGCAGGCGATCACCGGGATGTCGACCGCTCGGGAGGCCAACCAGACCAACCGCAGCACGACCGGGCGGATATTCGGGCCGGACAGACCGCCGATCACGTTGCCGAGAATGGGGCTCCGCGTAGCGGCCGTGAGCGGCAGCGCCGGGATCGAGTTGGCCACGCAGACGGCGTCGGCGCCGGCCGCCTCAGCGGCCTGGGCACAGTCCGCGATCGAAGAGACGAGCACCGGCAGCTTGACGATCAGGGGCTTGTCGGTCTCCAGGCGCACAGCATGCACGACCTTCCCGATGGCGTCGGGATCGGAGCCGATGTCGGTGCCGTGGCGGTCGAGGTTCGGACAGGACACGTTGAGCTCGTAGGCGTCGCCCGCGCCCCGCAGGCCCCGCACGACGGGGGCGTACTCGCCCGAACGGTGGCCGCCGACGCTGACGATCACGGGCACGCCGAGCGCCAGGTAGAGCGGGTGTTGCGACGCCAGGTAGCCGGCGGCCCCGCGGCTCGGGATGCCGACACTGTTGACCATCCCGGCCCGGAGCTCGGTCAGCCGGTGCGCCGCGTTGCCGCCGCGCGGGGTGCCGAACACGGTCTTGGTGACCACGGCGCCAAGCTCGGCGACCGGGATCAAGCGTCCGAGCGAAGGCCCGAAGCAGCCCGAGGCCGGCATGACCGGGTTGGCGAGGGTGAGGCTGCCGATTCGCACGGAGAGGTCGACCGCCACGGAGGCGGCGGGACGGGCGTCGAAGAAGGCGCGGCGCGCATCCATTGATGGCTGAGGCGGCGCGATGGTCATGGTGTCTGCTTCCGCGGGAGAGGTCACGGGCGGGCGACGGATGCCGCGAGCAGACTTATCGCGGCGTCGGCCTTCAGCGAGGCGTGCGTGGGTGCGTCGGGAACGTGAGCGGGCCGGTTCACGGCCAGCTCCGTGCGGAGCACGGGCACCACCTCGCCGCCGAGGATGTCGAGCTGATCGAGCACGGTTTTCAACGGCAGTCCGGCGTGGTCGATCAGGAAGAGCTGACGCTGGTAGTCGCCGAAGTAGTCGCGCATGCCGGCGTAGCGGTCGATGATCTGCTGCGGGCTGCCGACGGTCAGCGGCGTCTGCTCGGTGAACTCCTCGAGGCTCGGGCCGTGGCCGTAGACCGGGGCGTTGTCGAAGTAGGGCCGGAATTCGTCGACGGCGTCCTGCGAGTTCGTGCGCATGAAGACCTGCCCGCCGAGGCCCACGATGGCCTGGTCGGCTCGACCGTGGCCGTAGTGCTCGAACCGGGCCCGGTAGAGCCCGATCAGCTTGAGGTAGTGCTCCTTGGGCCAAAAGATGTTGTTGGCGAAGAAGCCGTCACCGTAGAACGCGGCCTGCTCGGCGATCTCCGGGCTGCGGATGCTGGCATGCCAGACGAACGGCGGCACCCCGTCGAGCGGGCGCGGCGTCGACTGGAACCCCTGCAGCGGGGTGCGGAACTGGCCCTCCCAGTCCACGACGTCCTCGCGCCACAACCGGCGCAGCAGCGCGTAGTTCTCCAGCGCCAGCGGGATGCCCTGGCGCACGTCCTGGCCGAACCACGGGTAGACCGGGCCGGTGTTGCCGCGACCGAGCATCAGGTCGACCCGCCCACCGGAGAGGTGCTGGAGCATGGCGAAGTCTTCGGCGATCTTGACCGGGTCGTTCGTCGTGATCAATGTCGTGGCCGTGGAGAGGATGATGCGCTCGGTCTTCGCGGCGATGTAGCCGAGCAGCGTCGTCGGCGACGAGGGCACGAAGGGCGGGTTGTGGTGCTCACCGGCGGCGAAGACGTCGAGGCCGACCTCTTCGGCCTTCTCGGCGATGGCGACCATGGCCGTGATGCGCTCGTGCTCGGTGGGGGTGTGGCCCGTCGTGGGGTTGACCGTGAGGTCACCGACGGTGAAGATCCCGAATTGCATGTGCAGCCTCCCACTCGCGCGGCGCGCAGCGCGCATGGACGATTCTATTCGCTGGCGGCAGCGGCCAATCGGCCGAGCGAGCGCTGGATGGCAACAGCCGCGGCCCCGCGGGCCCAGGAGGAGACCCCGCTGTCGTCAACGACGATTGTCAGCGGTGTCGCATCCGGGTCGCGGTCGGCTCGGGCAGCGGCGATGACCTCCTCGGATGCCAGCGCCCACAGTGGCATCCCCTCGCCGGAGAGCACGATCGTGTCGAGCATCCCGATATTGGCGATCACCGCGATCAATCGGCCCAGTCCGCGACCGGTGGCGGTGACGACGGATGCCGCAGCCCGGTTCCCCTCCACCGCGAGCCGGAGCACCTCGTCGTAGTCAACCTCCCGGCCGAGGGCCACGCTGACCTGGGCAGTAACACTCTGGCTCGTGAGCATTGCCTGCGAGCAGCCGCGGTGTCCTTCCGGGCAGAGCGGCCCGTTCGGGTCGAGCGGGATGTGCCCACCGAGGCCCAGGCCGCTGTCGGCCGTCACGATCACCTGGTCGTTGACGACCAGTCCGTAGCCGACGCCGACGCCGATGGTCAGAACCGCGAAGGTCGGGACACCCCGGACCGCTCCGAACCACTGCTCGGCGGAGGTGAGCGCGACGACATCGTTCTCGATCGTGACCGGAATTCCGAGCAGTCGCTCGAGCCGCGTGGCCAGGTCCACGTCGTGCCAGCCCAGGAACGGCGCCCGGGTCACGACCCGGGCGCCGGTGACATGCCCACCCACGCAGACGCCGAGCGCCGACAGCCCATCCGGGCCGCCGAGCTCGCGCACGACCTCGTCGATTCGGGCCACAACGTGCTCGACAGTGTGATCGGCGAGCACCCGCCGGGCCGAGCCCACCTCGTTGGCCCGCAGGTCGGTGAGCACCGCGAAGACGTCGTCGCCGGTGAGTTTCACCCCGACGAACCGACTGGCATCCACCCGGACGTCCAAGGGCCGGGCCGGGCGCCCGACGGTTCCGTCGCGGTCTTCGCTGCCCTCGACGAACAGGCCACAATCGAGGAACGGCTTGCTCAACCGCGTCAGGCTGGCCGGTGACAGTCCCAGGCGACGGCCAAGGTCGCTGCGGGAGATCGGGCCGTGGATGAGCACGGCTCGCGCGAGTTCCCGGGAGGTCTCGCTCACTGTCGACGCCGCATCCGTGGTCATATCCGCCCCCTGAGGTGCCATTTATTCCATAGTGGCATGAATACTCTGGCCCGAGCAGACTTTTCATCTCGCGAGAGCGGCAAATTTCCCGAATTGACGTCCTATTCTTTTTGCCGTAGAAAGATTCATGCAGCGACATGACGGCCCAAGGAGCCCCGCAATGACGGATACGACGACGTACCAGACACCCGCCCGGCGACGCCACCGGTCGAGGAGGTTGCGGACGCTCCGGCGACCCGTGGCACTCCTCCTGGCCGGTACGCTCGGGATCGGCGCCCTCAGCGGCTGCGCCCCGGGTCAGAACGACGTCGTCACCCTCGATTTCTTCCAGTTCAAGTCCGAGGCCATCGCGGACTTCGACGGCATCATCGCCGATTTTGAGGCAGAGAACCCCGGCATCCGGGTAACCCAGAACGCCGTCCCCGATGCGGACACCGCCATCCGCACCCTACTGGTCAAGAACAAGGTGCCCGATGTGATCAGTCTGAACGGATCGGGGAACTTCGGCCAGCTGGCGCGGGCCGGTGTCTTCCACGACTTCAGTGGCGACCCCGTTCTCGACCGGATCAACCCGGCCGTTCAGGACATCGTCGGGGCCCTCGGCTCCTACCAGAACGAGGTGAATGCCCTCGGCTTCGCGAACAACGGCAACGGCGTTCTCTACAACCGTGACATCTTCGCCGCGCAGGGCATCGAGATTCCCACCACCTGGGACGAGTTGATCGCCGCCTGCGACACGCTCCAGGCGGCCGGTATCGCCCCGTTCTACGGCACCGCGGCCGACGCATGGACAGTGCAATCCTCCCTGAACGGTATCGGCGCCCAACTCGGCGGCGACGATTTCTTCCCCGATCTCCGCGCGGAGGGTGAGGAGGTGGGTCCCGACTCGGCCGTCTCGTTCGCGAAGAACTACGACGAGACGTTCGAGAAGCTGCAGACGCTGTATTCCTACGCGCAGGACGGCTACCTCGGCCGCACGTACGAAGACGGCAACCTGGCTTTCGCGAACGGCGAATCGGCCATGCTGATGCAGGGGATCTGGGCCCTCAGCCCGATCCTGGCCAACAACCCCGACATCAGCGTCGGCGGTTTCCCCTACCCTGTGACGGATGACCCGGCCGACATCGAGCTCGTCTCCGGTGTCGACGTGGCCATTGCCATCGGCCGCGACACACCGCGCCTCGCCGAAGCCCGACTTTTCGTGGACTTCCTCTTTCAGGAGGAGGTGCAGAACTCCTTCGCAGCCTCACAGAACATGTTCTCGACGGCCCGGGACGCAGCCGAGAACACCAACCCGGCCCTGGCGGAACTGCAACCGTACTTCCAGGCCGGCCGGATCACCGGTTTCGTCGATCACCAGATCCCGGCGAGCATCCCGCTCGGGCCCATCGTGCAGCAGTTCCTGACCGACGAGAACAGCGCGAAAGCGCTGGCGACCCTCGACAACGAATGGCGCAAGGTCGCGTCACGCACCACCTCGACACGAAGCGGAGACTAACTGATGCTTACTTCCGTCCTGACCCGGCCCCGGCCGGAGCAGACGCCCCGAGCGTCGCGGCCGAGCGCGGCGCGGCGACGCGTCGGCGCCACCCCGCGCGCCTTCTACTGGATGGTCGTCCCCGCGGTCGCCGTCTTCGCGCTGCTGCACACCGTCCCGGTACTCATCGGCATCTTCTTCTCCTTCACCAACTACGCAGGCTTCGGCTCATGGGACTTCGTCGGATTCGGCAACTTCATCGCCCTGTTCCAGGACGACCGGGTACTGACGGCCTATGGCTTCACCTTCGGCTTCGCCATCGTCGCCACCATCCTCACCAACGTGATCTCGCTGGCCATCGCGGTCGGACTCAACGCGAAGATCGCGTTCCAGTCCACCTTTCGCGGCATCTTCTTCATCCCCTACGTGCTGGCGATCCTTGTCGTCGGTTACGTCTTCCAGTATTTCTTCGCCAATTCGCTCCCCCGGATCCTGTCGAACGTCCCGGTGTTCCGTGACAACATCCTCACCAACCCGGACTGGGCGTGGACGGCCATCGTCGCCCTCGCGGTCTGGCAGGCCTGCGCGTTCGCGATCATCCTCTACCTGGCCGGTTTGCAGACGATCCCTCAAGAGCTCTACGAGGCATCCGCCATCGACGGGGCCACGCCGGGACGGCAATTCCGGTCGATCACGTTCCCCATGATCAGCGCCTTTTTCACCATCAACATGGTGCTGAGCCTGAAGGGGTTCCTGCAGACCTTCGACCACATCGTCGCCCTCACCGCCGGCGGGCCGGGCACCTCGACCGAATCGATCACCCTGCTCATCTTCCGGGGCGGTTTCCAAGGCGGCGAGTTCGCCTACCAGTCCGCCAACGCGGTGCTGTTCGTCATCGTGATCATGCTCGTCTCGTTCCTGCAGTTCCGAGTTCTTCAGCGCACGGAGGCCGACTTCTAATGGCTATCACCATCGACTCCCCCGCCACGGTCGAACCCGCATCCCCCCGGTCGGCCCGTGACTCGCGCGGTGTCCGGCGCATTAAAGACAACCGCACCCGGATCAACTGGTGGGCCACCATGCTGATCGCGGTCTGCGCGATCACCGTGCTGGTGCCGCTCTACTTCGCCGTGATCACCGCGCTGAAGACCCCCGACCAGCTCGGCGGCACCGGGTTCGCGCTCCCCACCAGCGTCCACTGGGAGAACTTCGCCGACGCCTGGACGCTGACCAAATTCCCGCAGGCGCTGATGAACACGGCCCTGATCACCGTCGGCGCCGTCATCCTCACCCTGCTGACAAACTCGCTCGTGGCGTACGCCATCGCCCGCAACCTGCACAAGCCGTTCTTCACGGGCGTCTACTTCTACCTGCTGTCCGCCATTTTCATCCCGTTCCCGATCATCATGCTCCCAGTCGTGAAAGAGACGGCCCTGTTCGGTCTGGACAACCAGGTCGGGTTGATCTTGCTCTACGCGGTGTTCGGGCTCTCGCTCAACGTCTTCATTTACGTCGCGTTCATCAAATCGATCCCGATCGAGCTGGAGGAGGCGGCCTACACCGACGGGGCGACCACCTGGCGGGTTTACTGGCAGATCATCTTCCCCTTGTTCACCCCGATGAACGCGACCGTCGGCATCCTCACCTGTGTCTGGGCGTGGAATGACTTCATCCTGCCTCTCGTCGTGCTCTCCGACCCGGCGGCACGCACCCTGCAACTCTCCCAATTCGTGTTCCAGGGCCAGTTCAACACCAACTACTCGGCCGCGTTCGCCTCATACCTGATGGCCATGGCCCCGCTGCTGATTGTGTACATTTTTGCCCAGCGCTGGGTTATCTCCGGCGTGATGAGAGGATCGATCAAATGACGACACCCGCACCAACGTCCGGGATGACCACCCCCGCGACCACCCGCGCGACCACCCCCGCGACCGGCGCCTCCTGGTGGACCAGCGCCGTCGTCTACCAGGTGTATCCGCGCAGCTTCGCGGACTCGGACGGCGACGGGATCGGCGACCTCGGCGGCATCCGTTCGAAGCTCGACTACCTCGCCGAGCTCGGCGTTGACGCGGTCTGGCTCTCTCCGGTCTACCCGTCGCCGCAACATGACAACGGCTACGACATCAGCGACTACCAGGACATCGAACCGGTCTTCGGCAGCCTGGCGGAGTTCGACCTGCTGCTGGTCGAGGCCCACGAGCGCGGCATCAAGATCGTGATGGACCTGGTGGTGAACCACACCAGCGACGAGCACGCCTGGTTCCGGGAATCACGCTCGTCGCTGACGAACCCTAAACGCGACTGGTACTGGTGGCGCAAACCCCAGGCCGACGGCGGCCCGCCGAACGGCTGGGGCAGCGCCTTCAGCGGCCCGGCCTGGACGCTCGATCCCGCCACCGATGAGTACTACCTGCACCTGTTCGCCAAGCAGCAGCCCGACCTCAACTGGGAGAACCCCGAGGTGCGCCAGGCCGTCTACGCGATGATGAACTGGTGGCTGGACCGCGGCGTCGACGGCTTCCGGATGGACGTGATCAACTTCATCGCCAAGCAGGTCGAGCTGATCGACGGACCGGCCCCGGCCACCGGCGGCGGCTCGCCGATGGGGGCCCAGATCCATGAGTTTCTGCAGGAGATGCACCGCGAGGTCTTCGACGGCCGCGGAGGGCGGCACCTCACCGTCGGCGAGATGCCGGGCGTGAGCACCGACGACGCCCTGCTGTTCACCGACCCAGCCCGGCGCGAGGTTGACATGATCTTCCAGTTCGAGCATGTGGGCCTCGACCAGGGCGAGCACAAGTTCGAGGTGCTGCCTCGCAGCCTGACGGCGCTGAAGAAGAGCCTGTCACGCTGGCAGGAGGGTCTGGCCGAGACCGGCTGGAACAGCCTCTACCTGAACAACCACGACCAGCCCCGATTGGTGTCGCGCTTCGGCAACGACACCTCCTTGCGCTACGAGTCGGCAACTCTGTGGGCCCTGGTGTTGCACCTGCACCGCGGAACGCCCTACATCTACCAGGGCGAGGAGATCGGCATGACCAACGTGCGGTTCGACTCCATCGACGACTACCGTGACCTCGAATCCCTCAATCACTACCGCGAGGCCGTGGAAGAGTTCGACCTGGACCCCGGCACCGTGCTCGCCGGAGTGCAGACCATGGGCCGCGACAACGCGCGCACGCCCATGCAGTGGGATGCCTCGCCGCAGGCCGGTTTCAGCACCGGCACGCCGTGGCTGGCCGTGAACCCGAACAGCGTCACGGTGAACGTGGCCGCCGACCTCGCGAGCGAGCGGAGTGTGTTCCGCTTCTACCAGCGCCTGATTGCGCTGCGGCATGAGAGCGAGGTGGTCGCCCTCGGCGATTTCACCCTGCTCGAACCCGACCACGACGCGCTCTACACCTTCACTCGCAGCCGGGGTGAGGAGACGCTGCTCGTCGTCGCGAACGCATCCGATGCCCCATTCACCGACCTGCTTCCAATGGACGTCTCCGGCGCCGATCTGATTCTGGCCAACTATCCGGCCACAACGGATGCCGCCGCACCGTCCTCGAATCCGGTGCTGCGCCCCTGGGAGGCGCGCCTCTACCGGCTGTAGGTCGGCGCAACCCGCCTCGACCGGGGCTCCTCACGGCGCACCAGTTTAAACGCTGTAAGGACGAGGCCGACGATGACACCGAGCACGGCGCCGCTCCCGTTCGCGACCAGATCGCGCACATCCGGGACCCGGGTCGGCAGGAACTGCTGCGTGAACTCGATCGAGCCGGTGAGTAGGACGGCCACGACGATCGCCAGCCACCAGAACCGGCGTCCGAGCAGGAGCAGCAGAAACACGCCGATCGGGATGAACATGGCGATGTTGGCCGCGAATTCGACCCGCCCGTAGGTGATCCAGTCGGTGGAGTCGTGCCGATTGAAGAATCGGAGCGCCCGGAGCAGCAGCTCGTTGTTCCCACTGTCGAGCGGCTGCGGCCCGAGCGTCACCCAGCCCACGAACGCCAGATAGGCGAGCGTGACCAGGGACAGGACGGGATGGCGGTGCAGCATGGCTCCATCCTTCCCGATGGATGCTGGGGGTCACCCCAGTGACGGCCCCCGACCGCGAAAGCGCGCTACTTGCCCAGCGCTGCCTTCTCCTCGGCGATGACCTCGTCGCGGAGGGTTTCGTCGAAGACGCGCTTGGCCTCGATACCGACGACGGAGTGACGGCGGCCGTAGAGGAAATACACCGCGATGCCGATCGCGAGCCAGACCGCGAAGCGCACCCAGGTGAGCGTCGTGAGGTTGAGCATCAGCCAGAAGCAGAGCGCGGCCGACAGGATCGGCAGGAAGGGCGAGAAGGGCACCTTGAAGGCCCGGGGCAGGTCGGGGCGCTTCTTGCGCAGCACGACCACGGCGATGCTGACCAGCACGAAGGCCGACAGCGTGCCGATGTTGATCATTTCCTCGAGCACGCCCACATCGGTGAACCCGGCGATCAGGGCGACCGCGGCGCCGGAGATGATCTGCACCCGGGCGGGGGTGCCGCGCTTGGACGAGGTGACACTCAGGCCGCGCGGCAGCAGGCCGTCGCGGCTCATGGCGAAGAGCACGCGGGAGAGGCCGAGGAGCAGCACCATGATCACGGTGGTGAGCCCCACCAGAATGCCGACCGAGATGACCTGGGCAGCCCAGCCGGCGCCGACCGAGACGAACGCCGTCGCGAGTGAGGCATTGGGGTCGTCGGCGAGAACGGTGTACGGCACCATGCCGGTGAGCACGAGGCTGACGCCGAGGTACAGCACCGTGACGATGGCCAGACCGGCGAAGATGCCGCGCGGCAGGGTCGTCTGCGGGTTCTTGACCTCTTCGGCGCTGGTGGCGACCACGTCGAAGCCGATGAACGCGAAGAAGACCAACGAGGCGCCGGCGAGCAGACCGAACAGTCCGTACTGGGCCGGCTGGGCGCCGGTCATGAACGAGAAAAGGGACTGCATCCAGACGTCGCCGTCGCCGCCCGCGGAGGGCACGGCCTCGGGGATGAACGGCGTGTAGTTCTTCGGGTTGATGAAGAAGGCACCCACGACGATCACGAACACCACGATCGCCACCTTGAGAATGGTGAAGATGCTGGCGACGCGCGCCGACAGCTTGGTGCCCAGCACCAGGAGGGTGGTGAAGATTGCGACGATCACGAACGCGCCCCAGCTGACCTGCAGTCCGAAGACCGCGATCGTGGCCGGGACATCCCAGTTCCAGAGTTCGAAGACCTCACTCAGGTAGATGCCCCAATACTTGGCGATCACGGCCGCGGCGGTCAGCATCTCGAGGATCAGGTCCCAGCCGATGATCCAGGCGAGCAGCTCGCCGAGGGTCGCATAGGTGAAGGTGTACGCCGAGCCGGCCACGGGAACCGCCGAGGCGAACTCCGCGTAACACATGATGGCGAGCGCGCAGGTGACCGCGGCGAGGAGGAACGCCAGGGTGACGGATGGCCCGGCGTAGCTGCCGGCCGCCTTCGCACCGACCGAGAAGATCCCGGCACCGACGGCAACCGCGACGCCCATGATCATGAGGTCCCAGGTGCCCAGCGTGCGCTTGAGGCTGTGCCCCTTCTCGAGGGAGTCGGCCATAGAGGCCTCAATGCTCTTGGTGCGCCAGACGCTCATAACTGGGTGCTTCCGTTCCGTTGGGTATCGGTCAATGCTAGGCCCCCGCGGGGCTTCCCCGACCCCGGACCCCGCAGACCCGGGGGCCGCACCCCCTAGCATTGAGCGGTGCCCACCACCCTCCGCCACTCCCCCGGGGCCAGGGTCGGCCTGTCGATCGCGGTGGCCACCGGCCTCTACGGCATCTCGTTCGGCGCCCTGTCGGTGTCGTCGGGGCTCGACATCTGGCAGACCTCGGCGCTGAGTCTGCTCCTGTTCTCCGGGGGCTCCCAGTTCGCGTTCATCGGGGTGATCGCCGGCGGCGGCAGCGGTGCGGCAGCCGCCGGCGCGGCGGCGCTCCTCGGCATCCGTAACGCGGTCTACGGGATGCAGTTGAACGCCCTGCTGCACCCTCGTGGCTGGCGCCGCTTCGCCGCCGCCCAGGTCACCATCGACGAATCGCTTGCCACGAGCACCGGGCAGACCGTGCTCGTCGAGCAGAAGCGGGGGTTCTGGGTCGCCGGTCTCGGCATCTTCGTGTTGTGGAACGTATTCACCCTGATCGGGGCTCTCGCGGGCGACGCCGTGGGCGACCCGAAACAGTGGGGCCTCGACGGCGCGGCGGTCGCGGCGTTCCTCGGGCTGCTCTGGCCGCGGCTGCGGTCGAAGGAGGCCGGGGCGATCGCCGCGGTCTGCGCGCTGGCCACCGTACTGACCGTGCCGCTCGTTTCGCCGGGCGTGCCCATCCTCGTGGCGGCTGTCGTCGCCGGTGCCATCGGCTGGTTCGGTTTTCGGCACGGGCCGGCGGGCGAGGGTCTCGAGCCCGACGTCGACCCCTATCCCGGTCCACCCGATGCACCCGGTTCGACGGATGCGCAGGCTCCCCGATGAGCGTCTGGTTCTGGATCCTCGTGGCCTGCGCGGCGGCGTTCCTCACGAAGCTGCTCGGCTATCTCGTGCCGCAGAAGTGGGTCACCAACGCGCGCATCGCCCGCGTCGCCGGCGTCCTCACGATCGGCCTGCTGACTTCTCTGACGGTCGCGAACACCGTGGCCACCGGCCAGGACCTCGTCGTCGACGCCCGGCTCGGGGCGCTCGTCGTAGCGGCGATTGCGCTCTGGTTCAAGGCCCCGTTCCTGGCGGTGGTCATCGCGGGCGCGGCAGCGGCCGCCGGGCTCCGGCTGCTCGGTCTAAGTTGAGGGTCTCGCGCGCCAACGGGGGCGGTAGGGTTTTTCCAACGGCAATGCGTCCGTCGACGTTTTTCGATGATGAAGAAAAGAGTGTGTGATGTCCGGGAAATATGAGCTCTACGCGGAACGATCCGGCGGATACCAGTTTCGGCTGAAGGCCAACAACGGCGAAGTGATCGCGACCTCCGAAAGCTATCACTCCAAGGCAGAGGCCCTCAAGGGCATCGAGGCACTGAAGGCCCACGTCAAGTCGCACGTGGTCGACATGACGGAACCGGACGCCTGAACGAATCTCGGTTCTGCCGAGTGAGTCACCGTCGATTGGTCCTGTGGCTCCCGGAGAGTCGAAGCTGACTGCGCCGTGTGGACGCTGGTCATCCGGCGGGGCACCGTGTGCGGCGTCGAACCAATTCGACGGAGATTCTGGCGTAAAACGGCTTTATCGGAGTATTCGGGGCCGATACGGCCACAATCTCCGTCGAATTCGTTCTGGACGGAGTCACTGCACCGCGGCAACCGCCCCCGAACCCCCAGCCCTCGACGCCATCCCGTTCACGGCTGTGAGGGTTCACTCGTCTAGACCGCCGCGAGTTCCTCGGCCGCGAGTTGCTCTCCGGTGAAAAGCTCGGCGGCGAGCAGTTCCAGCGTGCGCGCACGCCCGGGTGAGGTCGCCGCGTCGGCGCCCGTGTGAGCGGAGGCGATCGGCTGCAGCATGACCTCGTCGACCCCGAACTTCGCCGCGAGGGCACGGATGCGCGCGGCCGCGGCGCCGGGCTCGTCGATGATCCAGGCCGCGGCCATCCGTTCGATCATCTGGAGCAGCGCCGGCGCCATCGGTGCGGCGGCGGCCTCTTCGACCGTCGCGAGCGGGCCGAGCGGCTGGCCCGATCTCAGGCGCGCCATCTGCTGCATCTGCGGCAGGGCGAGGGCGAGGGCCTCGACCCGGGTCTCGGCGACCGACACGTTCAGGGTGAGGATGGTGCGGGGGGCGTCGAGGGTCTCGCTGGGGGTGAACCCGCGTCGGTACAGCTCGAGGGCCGCCGTGGTGCCGTCGCCGGCGAAGTGGTTGGCGAACACGTAGGGCATGCCCTGCCGGGCGGCGAGCCGGGCCGAGTAGTCGCTGGAGCCAAGCAGCCAGATTTCGGGCATCCCGGTGGCGGCGGGAGTCGCGTGCAGGGTGTAGTCCTGACCGGAGGTGAGGCTGAGCGAGGCCCCGTCGGGGTGCAGCAGCGCCGCGATGTCGGCGATGTTGCGCGGAAACGCGTCGACCTCGCTCACTGCTCCGCTCGAGCGCAGCAGTGCGGTGATCATCGGGTCGCTGCCGGGCGCACGGCCCAGCCCGAGGTCAATGCGCCCGGGGAAGGCCGCCTCGAGGATGCCGAACTGCTCGGCGATCACGAGCGGAGAGTGGTTTGGCAGCATGACGCCCCCGGAGCCGACCCGGATGCGTTCGGTCTGCGCCGCGAGGATACCGATCAGCACGGGCGGGTTCGTCGACGCGACCGCCTGCATGTTGTGGTGCTCCGCGACCCAGTATCGGGTGTAGCCGAGCCGGTCCGCGCTCTGGGCGAGGTGCACGGCTGCCGCGATCGCCTCAGCGGAGCTTTGCGAGGTGCGGACGGGGATCAGATCGAGCACGGAGAGGCTCAGCGCGGAGGTAGACATCGGTGGGGGAAACCGCGCCGGGCCCGGAGATATTCCCGGTTCCCCGCTCCGGACACACAAACGGGCCGCCACCCGGAAGGTGACGGCCCGCTTGTAAGAAGATCGCGGTGTCTTCGAAAAGTGCCTTAGCGGCGCAGTCCGAGGCTGCCGATCAGTGTGCGGTACCGAGTGATGTCGACATCCGACAGGTAACCGAGCAGACGACGGCGCTGACCAACCATGAGGAGCAGACCACGACGCGAGTGGTGGTCGTGCTTGTGCTCTTTCAGGTGCTCCGTGAGGTCTAGGATGCGCTGCGTGAGCATTGCAATCTGAACTTCGGGGGACCCGGTGTCGCCTGGGTGGGTAGCGTACTTTTCGATGATCGCCTTCTTTGCATTAGCTTCGAGTGCCATAGATGGGATCCCCTTTCTCTCACTGCGCGGTGCCCGGGGCCGAATGCCTGGGCTCTCTTGATCCGCGGCCGTCAAACGGCAACCATTCGAGTTTAGCAGAGTCCGAGAGGTCGGCTGGAGCAGCAGGAGCAACGGCCAGAAGATGCGGGCTGCGATCTCGGCCGGGGCGCTGACCAGCTGCTCGTGCGCCCTCCCGAACCGGATGTAGAGCTCACTGAGAGGGTGCCGCCGAGGCCGTTGATCATCAGGGCCACCCGGTCCCCGACACGTCCGGCAGGTCCCCGACGACCGCGTCGCGCATCTCGTCGGTCATCTCATTCGCGGTGGTCAGCTTCGCGCGGCGTCGGCCCGGTTCGCCATGGATGCCCACGCCCATCCACGCGTGTCGAGGTTCGCGGCGGCGATCCCCTGGTGCATGTCCGGCACGAACTGCTTCGGGCTCCGGGATCGGGCGAACCGATGCTACGTTCTCCGGTGTAGCTGGCCCTGCCGCGACGGGCCTGCAGCATGCTCGTGGCGTCCGCGCTCGCCCGCGCAACCAGGGACATCCGGGCGAGGAGGGTTTCCGGGTCACGGCCGGCGGCCACCTCGGCTTCGAGCGTATCCGTGGCCGGCACGAGGGCGTCGAGCAGGGTCTTGTCTCCCAGGTCGGACTTGCCGCGGGCCTTGATCCCCTCGGTGGCGGCCCGGAGCATCGCCACGAATTCGGTGTCGAACAGGGCTGAGCGGGTCATCGGCTCTCCAGATCGGGGGCCGGGCGGTCGGGGGCACTGAGGATGGTGGCGAAATCGGACAGGTCGACGAAGAATTCCGGCTCCAGACCCAGCGGGTCGCGCAGCGTCACGGTGGTGGGGCCGCCGGGGTCCCCAAGCGACGACACCACCAGGGCCGCCCCGGTGAAATCTTCGTCCGCGGTGTAACCGCTGATCGTGATCACGGTGCGGAGGCCCGCGGCGAGCGCCGACCGGAGGCCGTTCGCACTGTCCTCGACGACCACGGCGTCGGCGGCGTCGATCCCGAGTTCCCGCAGGGCATGCAGGTAGATGTCCGGGGCCGGCTTCTTCCGGTCCACGATGTCGCCGGCGAAGACCCGGAACTGCGCGGCCAGCTCGGACCCGATTGTTTGCGTGAGCACGGCGCGCACGGATTCCTCGGCCGAGGTGGAGGCCACGGCGAGGATCCAGCCGGCGCCCGCGGCTTGTACGACGAGTCGACGGATGCCCGGGCGGGCCGTCAACGCGCCGCTCGCCACCCGCTCGGTGTAGATCGCGCTCTTGCGCCGGTGCCAGCCGGCGACGGCCGAGTCGAGGGCCGCGGGGTCGTCCGCCGGCAGACCGAGCACGCCGGCCACCTCCGGGGTGAGGATGCTGCGCATCCGTTCTTTTCCTCCCCCGATCGCCACCTTCTGGACGTAATCGGAGTCGCTCCACTGCACGGGCACCGAGAATTCCTCGAAGGTCTGGTTGAAGGCCGGCAGGTGGCCGTCGCGTTCGGTGTCGGCCAGCACGCCGTCGCAGTCGAAGATGAGAGCGGGCATCGCCTCAGGCCTTCCTCGCGTTGCCGATGGCGGCGAAGGCTCGGTCGATGGCTGCTTTCAGCGGTGAAATCGCCACCTGTGCCTCCCCGGTCAGATGCCGTCTATCGTAGGCTCGCCACCCCGAGCCGACAATGGGGCGGCCTCGGCGGGCTTCGCCGGCTGAGGCCAGTGCCGGATGGAGAACTTCGCCCGCTGGGTGATCGACTGATCCGGCCTGTCCCAAACCTTGATCATCGCCCAGCCCACGGCGACGAGCGGGACCGCCAGAACGGCCCCGGCGATACCGCCGAGGATGGTGCCCACGGTCAAAGCGACGAGGATCACCAGCGGATGCAGTTTCAACGCCCCCGCCATCACCACCGGGTTGAGCAGGTCACCCTCGATCTGGTTGACCACGATCACGATGGCCACAACGATCAGCGCCACGAGCGGCCCATTGGCCACCAACGCCACGAGGGCAGCCAGGATGCCCGCGATGGTCGCCCCGATCAGTGGGATGAACGCCGTGAGGAACACGATCACAGCCAGCGGCAGGGCCAGCGGAACTTGCAGGATGGCCAGCCCGACGCCGATCAGAACGGCGTCGAAGAGGGCGATGATCGCCGTTCCCCGCACGTACTGGCCGAGAACCGTCGGGGTGACGTCGCCGATCCGGTGGGCGCGCTCGAGGCTCTCGCCATGAGGAAACGTAGGAAGAAGTTCCAGATCTGGCCGCCGTCCTTGAGGAAAAAGAACAGGATCACCAGCACGAGCAGTGCTCCGGTGACCAGCTCCACCGCGGCGGACACCCCGGCGAGCGCCCCCGTGCCGAACTGTGCGCTCGTGACGAAGCCCACGATCGCATCACGCACCGCGTTGAACTGCTCCGAGTTGAGCGCGATCGGGCCCTCGACCAGCAGCCCCTGTAGTTCGTCGAGCCCGTCGCCAGCCGCCACCACCAGCGCACCCCACTGGTTGCGCACCGCGAAGACGATGAGCGTGACGATGCCGCCGAGGATGAGTGCCCCTGCCAACAGGGTGATTCAGGTCGCGAGAATGACCGGGAGGCCGGGCGTGCGCAGCCAGCCGACCAGCGGCGCCAGCGCCGATGCCAGGATGAGCGCCACGAGAACGGGGATCACCACGAGTTGCACCCGCACCAGAGCGTAGACGGCGCCGGCGGTCAGCACGACCACGACGACGATCTGGGTGGAGCGGATGGCCCACCGGCCGAGCCGGCTGGTCAGTAGGGTCTGCAGGGACGGGGATGAGGGGTCCTCGGCGCGCATGCTGACACCATAGGCACCTGTTGCAGCATCGGTAAACGGCTGCCCGGCCGAGTGCCTCCTAACCGATTCGGGCGGAACCCCGGCCCGGCGTCGAACGAATTCGACGGAGATTCTGCCAGGAGAGCGCTCTTTCCCGGGTTTCCGGGGCGTTGCGGGCAGAATTTCCGTCGAATTCGTCGCCCTCATCCGCGCCATCTGCACAACCGCCGAAACCGCCGCGCAGCGAAACGGCGGCCGGCTCCCGGTCCCGCTGGTGATGGAGCTCGACGAGTGCGCGAACATCGTCCGCTGGCCCGAACTGCCCTCGGTGTATTCGTTCTACGGGTCGATGGGCATCATCCTCAACTCCTACTTCCAATCCCGCGCCCAAGCGATCGACGCGTTCGGGAAAGACGGGTGGCAGACCCTCTGGGACGCCGTCGCCACCCGCGTGTTCGGCGGTGGTTCCGGCGACGACGACTTCCTCCGCTCGCTGGCCGCCCTCATCGGCGAACACGACGAAATCAACTACGGCAGCTCCACCGGCAAAGACGGCCACCAATCCACCTCCACCAACACCCGCAAGGTCAACACCCTTGACATCGCCGCCCTCGGCTCCCTCCCCGAATGGCGCGCCATCGTCTTCAGCTCCAAATGCCGACCCGTCATGGTCAACACCGTCCCCTGGTTCCGCGATAAGACCCTCACCATCACCATCAACCGCACCCCGACCAGGACGCCGAGCCTCGCGCCGGCACAGATCCCGGTGCCGGACGACACCATTGCAGCGGAGGTAGCAGCTCATGACTGAGTACGACGACTACGACTCGACCAACACTAAAGAGGACGCGGTCGACGTTCGCCACATGTTTCTTGATTTGCTGATCGGTCACCTCGCCACCGTCGAGGTCGTCGGCACCAGGCCCACGCCGTGGTGCACCCAATGGTGGCTACACCCTGAGATCGTCGCCCGGTTCAAGGCCCTCTGGCAGGCCAGCATGCAAGCTGACGCCAGCGTTATGGACGGCGACGCCGGCGCCGTCTCGTCCTGGTGGATCAACCACTGGGACCGCCACGCCGCCGTCATCTTCGACAAAGGCAAAGGCAACGGGCCATTCCGCGACTGCGACCCCGATTAAGGACACCTCTACCGACGCAAAGACAAAGCTGCCGGAATCGTGCCGACGTCGATGCCACCGGACGATGTGGAGCTGTAGAGGGCCCTCACGGAGGAATCCGTTGGCGAGCAGGGTCGACTCTTGTCGCGGCCCGGTGCTGTCGGTGTCCCTGGGTTACGAGGCCATCGACACGAGAATTGCGAATCCAAGTCCCGCGAAAGCCAGTCCGGTTAGGAGTGCGACAAGCGCCCGAACTCCACGCTTAGGTGACCAGGGCACCAAGAAAATGGGGAGTCCGATCAGAAATGGAATCGGCGCAAGGTTACCGATCGTGCCGCCGATATCCCGACTGATTCCGAATCCGCCACCTGTACATCCGCTGATTCCGGAGTAGTCCCAGAGTGCGCTGATCAGCAGGACCGAACTCACAACCACTGGAATCGGAAGTGCCCAGAGCAGGTGGAGCCAGGTGCGCTCCTTCGATACAGTTTCGGACACCTACGACCCGCTTTCTTCCCTCAGCGCATTCATTGCGGTACCACCAGCCCTGGTGTGACTACGTTCGCATACGCGATATTAGTGGCACCGCTGCTGGCGAAACAGGCGGCCAATACTTGTCCAGAGAACGAAGCTGGACCGTCGATCTTCGCTTGACCCGCGGCCAGTACTTGGGTGGAGATTTTTGGATCTATGTTCAAGCCCCCGGACGCGGAGATGCCATTGGTTGAGGTGCACGAGGTTGCGTCACCAGTGGCAATCAGCCGAAGCACGTGTGCTTTCCCATCGGCTGATGTCACTTTCAGCCCATTGACGATCCCGATTTTGTCGGCGATGAGGGTCAGATCGGTGGACATGGCTATCTCCATGTTCTGGACTGTGACTGCCGAGCAGCCGTTCACCGATCGGCGAGCATCGACGAGGGTGGGCGTGCTCAACGTGACGATCTTTCCGTTGACGCTGTCGCCACCCGGGCTGAGTGTGCAGCCAGGATTGGCGCTCAACCCGCGGGACCAAGTTGGGGCGTTGTTGGAGGTGGCAGCTGCGTTCATCCGCTGTCGCCAGGTCGTATTGACGGGATCGATCCACTCTGTCGGCTTGTAGACAAAGGCGTGGCCGTCGACGACAACGGGTGGGACTGTGGTGTTCGAGGTGATCTGGCCACCTATCGAGCCCAAGGACGCGAGTTGCGTCGTCGATTTTCCATCAATGACGGTGAGCGGACCGCCAGAAGTGAGATTGCCAAGGATCCGCGCCGTGGACTGATAGGACACCTTGCCCGTCACGACAACATTGCCGCCCACCGACGGCGTCGTCAGCGGGGATTTCACCGAGACTGCGGGTAGAGACCGAGTGGTATCAATGACTGAGGCTGCGGAGCCGAAACCTTCTGCTCCGTCATCATCGGTTGTCACGAGCGCGACCAGGTACTGTCCAGGCTGTGCATATGTGTGTTCAACGATTGCTCCGACCGCGGAGATACCGTCGCCGAAGTCCCACAGGTGGTTCGTAATCGTTCCGTCAGGATCGACGGATGTCGTCCCGTCAAAGGTGAAGGATGGGCCAGAATCGGTCGTAGTAACTACGGCATTGGGCACGCGGTTGAGCTCCGGCATGTCGTACATGGAGAGAGTTACCGGTTCTCCAGCTGGGGATACGTCCTTGCCGAAGGAAGTGACTGTCCACTGCCCAGGCTCTGGGGAGTTGATGTCGTAGTACTCGTAAGTTAGCCCGTTGTCGTGCATGGCACCGTTGTGGCTGGACCGGCTAAAGACCTGCCCGCTCGGGGAGGTGAGCGTCGTCTCAACATCACTGCCAGGCCACGCCACGTTCACAGTGAACCTCTTGCCCTGCACCTTGAACACGCGCTGCACTGTTTCTTGGGGGCGGATCTGGTCTGTCGGCTCGATGATCGTGGACAGTTCCTGCTCGATGCGATCGGCCATGAGGCTCTGACCGAGCACGTTCGGATGATACGACTCGGGCGAGAACGGGTCCACGACGCCATTCATCGCGGGTTCAGGGTCGCATAGTTCGTGACCTTCCAGGACATCGCTCATGTTAATCGACCCAACTCCAGCGAGTGAGGTGATTCTCTCGATCGCACTGTTGGCCCGGACGATTCCTGCGTTGATCCACTTCTTGTCGGCCTTGCGTGCGATTGACGCGCACCCCAAGAGATTGTCTGCGGCCTCGGCGGGGAAGAATCGGGGGTATGACACCACTTCGATTCGCGCATAAGGCGCTTTTGCCCTGATGAGCCGATAGAGGTCGAGTAGGTCTTCCCCAACCTGTCCGGTTTCAAGATCCGCGAGGTTTGCCTCCACTTCATCGCCCTGGTTACCAATACAGCTGTAGTTGAACCAGTTGACGATGGGAATCCAACTCTTGATCCCACTTTCAACACAGGATTTGATCGTGCCTCCAAAGTCGAGGCCGTTGCCGCCAATTTTGACCGTCACCAGTCGGGTGTCAGTGCCCAGACTGTCCACTTGGGCGGCTTCGCCTTCCAAGGGGGCACCATCCTCTTCGGAGCTGTAGATCAGGTCATGGATAACGGCGCCTGAACAAGCAACGAAGTCAAGTTGAAGTCGCACCACTTGCCGGTCCACCAGGAGGTTTGGATAGGCGTTTGCCGAGCGATGACACTTGTTCGTGCCATTGTCCGTTCCACTTTCGTAGCTGTACGCCCCCTCACCGGACTGATAACTATCGCCCATGGCGACATACCGGTCCGCTATCTGGCCGTCAGATCTGACTGGAAAGGTATAGCGGCCGAGCGTCGCTGAGCCCAAACTGGTGTGCACCAGTCCCACGGGGGATGTGTCGAGGAATGATCCATTCGTTCCTGACCCGGGCAGCTCGGAATAAGAGCCGGGGATCCCCGTTCCGCTCGAGAAACCAACGCGCGCGGATTACCCGCCGAGTCCATCCACTCCGTTACTGGCGTCTCCGGTTTCCCACTGCACACGCCCGTAGTTGAAGACAATGTCAAATGCTCCGACGTCAGCATCAGGGCGCGAGACCAATAGCAGTTGAAATGAATTTGTCTTGTCTGCCTTCCCAGAGAAGTACCCAACGTTGACCCAGCTGACGCAGAATGCGGCATGCCCCTCGAACGTGGTCTCCCTATATCCGTAGGCGACAGGGTCTGTTCCTGTTCCCCTCGTGTCCACATCCGCAAAGAACGGAGCAATGATCGGCGTACGGGTAGCGCTGAGCCCCAATGGCGTGTACCTCCCACGCGGAGCATCGAAGGTCACGTTCCCGTTGTTGTTAACCCACAGTGGATGAAGCCGTGCTTGCGGAAGACTTATACAAACAACATCGGGCGACAATTGCGAGTGTTGAGTACTTGTCAGTCGCGGCCGGCTGGAAAGAGCAAATACGAGCTGAATTTGAGGCAGAACGTGAGGAAGGCCAGCCATGAACCAACTAGTGAGTTGGATGCTCTAAACGAGTTCATTGACCGTGCCCCAATATCGAAGAGGCGTTGCCGGTGCTCGCATAGCCAAGATGGCTGAATCGCACCCCCGCACGGCAGGTCAAGCAGCCAATCCGTGCGAGGCTCAGTGCTTCCCTGCACCGCGCACGAGGGCAGCTAGGACTGCTTTGGGAATCTTTTATGTTAGCTTTTCTGCGCCGGCTCTGCGGGGTCGGTTCTTCTCAAACTATTTTCCGGCCCGGGCGCGCTGCCGGCTGATCACGGCCGCAGCCCGGTGCAGAACGGCCTCCGTTCCGGCGTAGATGCCGGCCGCTCGCGGCCAGTGGCTGATCACGTCGGTGAAGCCGAGTTCGCCGGCCCGACCTACGGCATCCTCGAACGCTCCGATGCTCTGCAGGGAGTAGCAGCCGCCGCTGTCGAGAGACAGGTAACGGTCGATGGTGGCCGGGTCCCTGCCCGCGACGACTGCCGTGTCCTCCAGCCGGTGCATGAGGCCGGCTACCGCCGCCCACCAGTCCTCGCCCACGACGCCGTCCGCTCCCGTCGTCACCCAGCCGGAACCGAACGTCGTGACGAGGCGCAGCCCTTTGGGCCCGTTCGCGGCGATGACGAACGGAACCCGCGGCTCCTGGGCCGGCACACCGACCATTCGCGCGCCGACCGCCCTCGCCCACTCCCCCTCGAAGCTGATGCCGCCGCTGCCCGGTTCCTCGTGGCGCAGCAGCCGGTCGAGGGCCGTGACGAACGCGGCGAAGCGCTCGGACCGCTGCTTCGGGGTGTACTCGGGCTGCCCGAGCACGGTGGCGTCGAACCCGGTACCGCCTGAGCCCACCCCGAGCAGGAATCGCCCGCCGGCAATGTCATCGAGGGTGGCGATCTCCTTGGCGAAGGTCACCGGATGCCGGAAGTTCGGTGATGAGACGAAGGTACCCAGCCGGATCCGCGAGGTGACGACCGCCGCGGCAGTCAGCGTCGGGACGGTCGCATGCCAGGGCTGGTCGGCCAACGACCGCCAGGACAAATGGTCGTAGGTCCAGGCGTGGTCGAAGCCGAGCTGCTCAGCGCCCTGCCAGCGACGGCGGGCCTCCGGCCACGAATCCTGCGGGAGAATGACGATTCCGAAGCGCATGCTGAGAGTCTACGGAAGGCCTCCCACCGGCACCTTCTCGCCCGGCGCGCACGGTGCTATTAATGGTTCTCGACCGGCGTTCCTGATTTCTCAGGCAGCGGGTCGGCCGCTGATGACACCAGACCCCCGTGGCGGCACCCGGCCCACGTTCCGGATGCCGCCGCGGGCCTTCGCTCGGGTCTCAGGGTCGCGGCACACGGGCTAATCAGGAATTCCTGTGGTGCGCGTCACCGCCGAGTGCCACACTCGACCCATGACAGGCTCATCGCACGGCTTCTCCCGGTGCACTATCGTGCCGCCGTATCTGCTGGTGCGGCTGGCGCGGGTCGACGATCCCCGGCTCGCGGCCGCGGCCGAGGCAGCCAGACGGTCTCTGATGCGGGACGTGCCGATCCGGGAACTGCGCGCGGCGGCGCATCCGACGCCGTCGTCGTCGGTCCACTCCGGTGTGCGCGGCGGAGCGGCCGCCCGGGTGCGCGGGCACGTGGACCGGGCCGTGTCGGATGCCGGCGGCCTGGAACGACTGCCGGGCCGGCTGGTCCGCCGCGAGGGCCAGCCCGCCGGGGCCGATCTCGCGGTCAATGAGGCCTGGGCGGGGCTCGGAGACACGCATTCCCTGTTCTGGAACGTGTTCGAGCGCGACTCGATCGATGACCGCGGTGTGTCGCTGGAGGCGACCGTGCACTACGGCCGCAACTACGACAATGCGTTCTGGGACGGCGAGCGCATGGTGTTCGGCGATGGCGACGGCCTGGTCTTCAACCGTTTCACCGCGTCGCTGACGGTGATCGGGCATGAGCTCACGCACGGGGTGACCCAATTCACGGCCAACCTCGCCTATGAGGGACAATCAGGTGCGATAAACGAGTCCCTGTCGGACGTGTTCGGCTCGCTGGTGGAGCAGCGCTCCCTGGGCCAGTCAGCCGCCGAGGCCGGCTGGTTGATCGGCGAAGGTCTCTTCACCGACCAGGTGCAGGGGGTCGCGCTGCGCTCGCTGAAGGCTCCCGGCACCGCCTACAACGACGATGCTCTCGGCAAGGACCCCCAGCCCGCGGACATGACCGGCTACATCGAAACCGAAGACGACAATGGCGGGGTGCACTTGAACTCGGGCATTCCGAACCGGGCGTTCTACCTCGTGGCCACAGCTCTCGGCGGAAACGCCTGGGAGACGGCCGGCCAGATCTGGTTCGACACCCTCACCTCCGGCACGCTGGGCCGCACCGTGGACTTCGCCGGGTTCGCGCGGGCGACCTCGCGGGCAGCGGTCACGCGCCACGGCGCCGGTTCCCGAGAACACGAGGCCGTGATCGCCGGCTGGACCGCCGTCGGCCTCGGCGGCGGGCTCGGCACCGGATCCCGGCCCCGGTCCGGCACTGGCCCAGGGACCGGCGTCGGTCGCGCCACCGTCGTTCCTGCCCCACGGCCGGAGTAATATCGGCCTCATGAAGGTCGTCGTTTCGCGCAGCGGTGGCTTCGCCGGCATCCGAACCACCTGGGAGGTCCAGGTGGAGGAACAACCCGACCGGTCCGCCTGGGCGGAACTTCTTCGTGGGCTGCCCTGGGACGAGGTATCCGCGACGGCTCCGCAGCCGGACCGCTACGTCTACCGCATCCGTTGCGCACCCCACGAGGTCGTGCTCAGCGAGCAGCAGGTCTCTGGGCCGTGGAAAGATCTTATTGACCGGGTCAGAGGCGTGAACGAAGGGCACTGACCCGTTCTCCGTTGTCCTGGCCTGAGAATCCCCTGTTAGAGTGGATCAACTAAGGGGGCCTCCATCGCAAATCTGCTGGCTGTTAAAACTTCACGTTCTTTCTTCAGTGCTTCTGCACTGAACCGTTCGCTTGTTCTGGCCCTCGGCCTTTTCCTCGCGGCCTTCGTCCTGACCGCTTCGCCGGCGGTTTCCGCTTCGGCTGCTCCGGTCGACGGCACCGTCGAACAGTGTAACGATGTCGCCGGAGTCGGCGGCGGCACCGGCGCCGTCGAATGCAGCGTCACGGTCGACAATTATCTCAATCTTGCCACCGGCGCGACCAGTTCGACCACCAGCACCGTCGTCAGCATCCACGCGGCGAACACCGAGGTGCAGCCCCCCGCAGCGACGGTCGTGAACTCTTCGAAGCTGATCCACACGATCACCCAGTGCAACGGCTCGATCAACGTCGGCGGCGGTAACACCATCTGCACGGTGACCGTGAACAACCACATCACCGGTGCGACCACGGCATCCCCCGCCACGGTCAACCAGTGCGTCGGCTCCGGAGCCAGCACGGCACTCGACTGCGTGCCGCTTGAGAACACCACCGACGCGACCGTCACCCAGTGCAACAACGCCGGGAACGGCGGCGGCGCCGATGTGCTCTGCCGGGTGAATCCCTCGGCGACGGTGACGACCGACGTGCCCATCACTGTCAACCAGTGCAACTACTCCAGCAACGGCGGTGGCTCGACCGTGGAGTGCGCGACCGAGCTCAACACGATCGTGCCTGCAGCCGAGGTCACGCCGACGCAGACACCGACACCGACCGAGACACCGACCCCGACCGAGACGGCCCTCCCGGTCGCCGCCGACACGATCACGGCCGCTCCCGAGCTGGCCGCGACCGGCGTCGACTCGGCCTCCCTGCTGATCTCCGCGGCTGCAGGCGCCCTGCTGCTGGGACTCGGCGCGCTCCTCGCGCTTCGACGCACCGTCGTACGCCTCCGTCGGGACTGATCCGACTCGCTGTCAGACCGAAACGCGCCTACCGCCCCTCGGGGAACGGTGGGCGCGTTTTTCGTTGCCGGCACCTGCTCGCGCCGGGCCGGACCGCGTGGGACTATGAGTCATGGAAACCAACGACCTGTATCCGGTTCAGAACCTCAGCGAGGACGACTGCTGGGATCTTCTGATCTCGTCCAGTTTCGGAAGACTCGCGATGAGCATTTCCGGTGAGCCGGACATTTACCCGGTGAACTTCGTCTCCGCAGACCGGCGGCTCGTTTTCCGCACGGCCGAGGGTACGAAGCTCCTCGAGCTCACGGTGAACAACCGGGTCGCCTTCGAGATCGACGGCATCGGTCGCAGCGAGGCGTGGAGCGTCGTGGCGCGAGGCGAGGCCCGAGTTCTCGACAAGCAGGCCGAGATCGAGGCCGCGGATCAATTGCCGCTGCGCCCGCTCATCCCGACCCTGAAGTACATCTACGTCGAGATAACGCCGACCAGGATCACAGGCCGCCGGTTCCAGCTCGGCCCGGAACCCGACCGGTACTAGAAGCGTGACTCAAGCACCGGACTCCAGCGTCGTTCTGATCACGGGGACCTCCTCCGGTATCGGACTCCACGCCGCCATCGCCGCGGCTCGCGCCGGCCACACGGTGGTAGCCACCATGCGCAACCTCGAGGGCGCCCGCGCTCTGCGGGGCGCGGCCGCCGACGCGGAGGTGAGTCTCGACATCCGTCGCCTGGACGTGACCGAACCGCACGCGGCCACGGATGCCGTGGCCGCGACCATCGACCGGCACGGCCGGCTCGACGCGCTCATCAACAACGCCGGGTCGGGGAGGCTCGGCACCATCGAGAACTCGACGGTCGACGACGTTCGCGCCGTGATGGAGGTGAACTTCTTCGGGGTGGTTGTCCTCACACGGGCCGCGCTCCCCCTTCTCCGGGGCAGCACGGGCCGGCTGATCACCGTCTCGAGCGTGGGTGGAGCCATCGGCCAGCCCTTCAACGAGGCGTATTGTGCGGCGAAGTTCGCGGTGGAGGGATTCATGGAGAGCCTGGCCCCGGTGGCCGCCACGGCCGGTGTGTCGGTGACGGTAGTCGAACCCGGCGCCGTGACATCCTCGTTCGTCGCCAACGTCGGCCGGGACCTCAACCAATCCGGCTTGGCCAACGACCCGTACGCCGCGGCACTGGAGGCGTACCTGGCCCGCGCGGCGTCATCCTTCGGCTCGGCCCAGTCGGCCCGGAGCGCCGGCGAGATCGTCGCCGCCCTGCTCGACGGCGACCGCCCACCGTTTCGGGTGCAGACATCGGAGGCGGCGCGCCAGTTCGTGGCGGCCAAGCTCGCCGACCTCGACGGCGGAGTCGTGCAGCGGATGACGGCGACCTGGCTGGTCTGACGTCGGTCCCCGACTGATGAACGTGCGCCCGATCGAGAGCACCACCCCGGTCTCCGGATGGGTCAGTATTCGGATGAAGCCGGGCGTCCCGGCCGCAATCTCGCGTGCGGTATCGGGGTCGATGGGCCCGGACTCTTCGAGGTGGCTGGGTTGCTCGGGGTGGCCGAGGAGTGTCATCACCGGGACGGTGACGTGCACCGAGCCGCGGATGCCCTGGCCGACCCCCGATGCGGTAACCCCGTCGAGGATGAGGTCTTCGAACACGTCCCTCCGAAGCTGGGTCAGCGTGCGGGTGTCGTTCGGGCCCTGCAGGCTCATCCCCATCACGGTGAGGCGGTCGTAACCGGCCTTCACTTTCTCCGCCGAGTCGTACCAGGAGCGGGATGCCATCCCGTCGGCCTCGGGCTCGAAGATCACCGTCCGGTCCGCCACCGACTTCTGGTGCCGGGCCGTGATCGACCCCGGGTGCAGCCGTTCCCGCATGATCCGGGCCTCGTTCTTCAGGTTGGCCACCGTCAGGTGCGGGGCCGACTTCAGCAGGGTCTCCTCGATTCCGGCCAGGGCCTCGGCGTGGAGCGACCAGGCCTGGTTCATGATCGCCTGCGCATGCCGGTAGGTGATCGACCCGTCCTGCAGGGCGGCCCGGGTGCCGGGCAGTTCATTTATCAGGGTGCGGCTCTCGGCGATCAGGGTTTCGGTCGAGCGCACCGGCAGCCGCAGGGTGCAGGACAGTTCGGTCACGAACTCGCGTTCGGCGACCTGTGCAGCGTGCCACCGGGTGCGGGGCATCCCGGCCGCGACCCCGGCCACTGCCGGGGGTCCCTCCCTGGCCTTGTCCTTGGCTGCCCGGGCCGCGTTTCGGGCCAGGGCTTCGGCGAACCGGCGGGCCTGATCGACCTGTTCGGCCAGGCGGGCGTCAACCCGGGCGGCGTCCGCCTGCGACTCCCGGATGGCGTCGGAGTGACGACCCAGGCGTTCTCGCTGCTCACTGTAGGAGGGCTTCATGAGACACACGTTACGGCTGACCACTGACATTCCATGCTCCAGACAGGCACCCGTCAGCGCCCCGTGGATAACCTGATCAAACTTTTATTGTGGAGGAGTAGAAGCAGCCGTCGCCGGGCCCGCAGCGGGCATCCGTCAATGGGCGCGCAGCACGCATCCGTGTCTCGTGAACTCGGAGATTTTCGGGAAACGCCGGTTGTGATGGCCTGGGGTGCCCGTCGTGTCGCGAAAATCTCCGAGGCTGGCGACTTCGACCGCCACGGATGCCCCGGGCGAACCTCTGGAAGTCGACGTACCGGGTCTCGACAGGCTCGACCACCGGCGGAGCCGTCGAGAGGGTGGGTGTCAGGCGAGGGAGTCGGCGGACAGGCTGATCAGACGCAGGAGCGCGTTGCCGTAGGCATCCGCGGGGTCGGCGGCGTCGAAGAATTCCGGCGCCCCGTTCAGCGCCACCGTCACCCGGTAGCTGTCCTCGCCCTGACGGGTGAGCGAACGGAAGGTGCTCCGCAACAGGTCGCGCAGCTGGTCCTCACGCGGCATCCACAGGGCATCCTCGAGGGCCAGTGAATCAAGGGCCCACTCGGTGGTGCCGTTGAAGCCGAGGATCGTTCCCGTGTCGAACTCGTGCGGCTCGATCGTCATGTCACTGACCGTGAACACGTCGCTTTCGAAGCCGGAGCGCTCGATGCGGAAGGCGTCACCGGAGACGGGACGCCACTGCAGACCGGCTTCGGCCAGGGCCCGCGCACTATCGATTGAGATCATGAAGACGACTCCGCCCACTAGCGTTGTGAAGAAAACTATATTCCCGGAGGACCGGCGTGACGCGAACGGTGAACCTGACGGTGCATGTGAAGCCCGGTAGTCGGAAGGGACCGCTGGTCTCCGGGGGAGAGCCGGGCCGGGAGCCGGGCGACGACGCGTCCCATGCTCCGACGGATGCTGCGCTCACCGTGTTCTTGCAGCAGCGGGCCGTTGAGGGTGCCGCCAACGATGCGCTGGTGAAGCTGCTGGCCAAGCACTTCGGCGTGTCCAAGAGCGCGGTGACCATCGTGCGCGGCCACGCCTCCCGGATCAAGCACGTGCGAATCGAACACGACTCGTAGCAATGCACGACTCGCGTAGCGACTTGCACGTGCTTCCGGCACTGCGGGTTTCTAGCGGGTTCCGAGCAGGTCGATCACGAAGATCAGGGTCTGGCCGGAGAGCTGATGTCCTCCGCCGGCCGGTCCGTAGGCCAGGTGCGGAGGGACGACCAGCTTGCGGCGTCCGCCGACCTTCATGCCGGGGATGCCCTGCTGCCAGCCCGCGATGAGCTGAGCAAGCGGGAAGTTGATCGACTGCCCGCGGCTCCAGGAGGAGTCGAATTCATCTCCGGTGTCATAGGCGACGCCGAGGTAGTGCACGTTGACGGTGGCGCCGGGGGTTGCTTCGGCTCCCTCGCCGACCACGATGTCGGTGATGGTCAGTTCGGTAGGCGCGGGGCCCTCCGGAGCGTCGAGTTCGGGCTTGGTGTTTTGATCAGTCATTCCTCTATCCAATCGGATTGCGCGCTCGCCCGCACACCAAAAATTCCCCCTTGCGCGAACGCGGCCGTCGGGCGCACCATGGGAACAGAACTCGCCGCTCCGGGAGAGTTGTCGGCACTGCCACACCACCGGGGCGGCGAGTCCTTGTTCGTCAGGGCATCAGAGTCAGTTGATCACGCCGGCACGGTCGCGCTGGATCAGCCCCAGCAGCTCCGATTCGTCGGCCCGGTCGACGTTCGCGGCCGTACCGTTCACCATGCGCTGTCGGGCGAAAGCCAGGCGGGTGGAGTTGTGGATGAAGTGGTGCATGGCCCGCTTCCGGGTTTGGGGCTGCCGCGCGGCCCAGGATCGAGCCTGCCGACGGCCATCGCGGGTGGCGAGCATACCCACCTCGGCCGGGCTGAACCAGCCGGCCGCGGCATACTCGCTCAGCCGGAGCACGGTGACGCGTTCTTCCTGACGCCGCAGCAACACGACAACCATGATCGCGCCGAGGAACAGAGGCACCTGCACGGCGAGGTAGTACGCCACCAGAGAGCCACTCTCGACCAGGTAGAACGCCCCGTTCCAGACGGAGTGCAGGAAGATCGCCGAGACGAATCCGAGCAGAATCGTGGCGAAGGCCGGGAACGGCCGGAACCGGACCGCCAGCCCGCACGCAATGCCGATGCAGGCAGTGAACATGACATGAGCGAAGGGCGACAACACCCCCCGCACCAGGAACGTGAAGCCCAGGTTCTCAGAGCCACCGTCCATCATCGCCACACCGAAGTATTGGATGTTCTCGGTGAAGGCGAATCCGGCCGCGACCGTCGCGGCATAGACCACGCCATCGACCGGGCCGTCGAATCTCCGACGCAGCACCCAGAAGAGCAGCAGCACCCCGGCGCCCTTGGCGGCCTCCTCGACGAGGGGCGCCTGGAGGACGGCGGCGGCGAAACCGTCATCCGTTTCGGTGGCCCCGGCGCCGGCCCGGGCCAGCTGCACGCCCAGGTCGAAGAGCAGCGCGGTCACGATGGAGACGCCGGCGCCCCAGAGAAACGCGAACCAGAGGGCCGGGCGGGGTTCGGGCTCCCACCGATCGATCCAGCCCACGGCGAGCAAAATCCCGATCAGTGGGATGAGTGCCAGGATGAGGCCGACCAGCAGCGTGCCGGCACCGAGGAAGGTGGCCAGGTAGACGAACACCAGCAGCAGCGCGGCGCCCCCGATGACGAGGCCGGTGACCGTGAGCGTGACGATGCCCGCCCGGGTGCGACGAACGGGGGCGGTCCAGACGGGCTGCACCGGCTGGGCCGCGGGCTGCACCGAGGCAGGCTGGGCCGCGGGCTGGGTTCCGGCCGGATGAGAGTGTGGGGCGGCGGCGGAGTGCTCCGGGGTCGGCTCGTGGGTCATGCCCAACAGACTAGCCGCGCGCTCACGCCTCGAACATGGTGCCCGGGTTGAGGATGCCCAACGGGTCGAACGCCGCCTTGATCCGGCGCTGCAGGGCGAAGCCCGTGTCGCCAAGCTCCTCGGCCAGCCAGCGCCGCTTGAGCACGCCGACCCCGTGCTCGCCGGTGAGCGTGCCGCCGAGTTCGAGCGCGGCACGGAAGAGCTCGTCGGCCGCCAGCCAGACCGCCTCCGGCACGACCGGCTCCGCGCCGCCCCGGGCCGGATCGAACGGGATCAGGAAATTGGGGTGCAGATTGCCGTCTCCGGCGTGGGCCACCGTGGGGATGGGCAGGCCCGTGCGGGCGCTGATCTCAGCGATCCGCGCGAACATCTCGGCCAGCCGGGAGCGGGGCACGCAGACATCCTCGATCAGGACCTCGCCGTGAGCGGCCAGCGCCGGATGCGCGGCCCGCCGCACGGCCAGCAGTCGATCGGCGGATTCGGCGTCGGTGGAGACGCGCACCTCCCCTCCCGCGGCCCGCAGCACGGCCACCGCCTGGTCCGCCTCCGCCTGGCTCGCCGGCCCATCCGTCTGCACCAGCAGGAACGCTCCCCTAGTCGGAACTCCCTCGAACAGGTTCGGCCCGAGGTACGCCGCGATCAGGGCCAGGGCCACCGGGTCGATGAGTTCCATCACGGCCGGGCGCAGCCGGGCCGCCGTGACGAGACCGGATGCCGCGGCCGCCTGGGCCACGTCGGGGAACGTCGCGCCGATCGTGACGGTCTCACCCAGGGTGATGGCGCGCGCCCGCACGGTGGCCTCGACGATCACGCCGAGGGTGCCCTCCGAGCCGGTGAGCAGGGCGGTCAAATCGTAGCCGGTGACGCCCTTGACGGTGCGGTGCCCGGTCTCCAGCAGGCTCCCGTCGGCGAGCACCACCGTCAACGCCAGCACCGCCTCCCGGGTGACGCCGTACTTCGCGCAGAGCAGCCCACCCGCGTTGGTGGCGATGTTGCCGCCGACCGAGGAGATCGCCCGGCTTGCCGGGTCCGGCGCGAACCACAGCCCGTGCGCGGAGAGGGCCGTGTTGAGGTCGCCGTTGAGCACGCCCGGCTCGACCACGGCCAGTTCATCCTCCGGGCGGATCTCGAGGATACGGTTCATCCGCTCGACGCTCAGCACGATGGCGCCGTCCGTGCCGCACGCTCCCCCGGCCAGGCCCGTTCCGGCTCCGCGGGTGATCACCGGCACGCGAAACTCGGTCGCGATGCGCAGCGTGGCCTGCACCTGGTCGACGGATGCGGCGTAGACGACCGCCAGCGGCATCCCCGGGGCAACCCAGCCCGATTTGTCGCCCCGAACGGCCGCGAGCCGGCGCGGATCGACGCTGACGTGGGTGCCGAGTTCGGCCTGCAGACGCTCCAATGCGGTCATGCGCCCAGAGTACCGGGCCGGGTGCCGGAGGGCAGGCCCGGACACAGGCCGGCATGGCCCGCGGCCGCTGCGGCCGGCACCGGCGATGGCCGATTCCCGCTGGTGCGCCCGGGCTCGCGGTGGCAGGCTGGCCGGGTGACCATCCCTCCTGCCGGGCTCGATCCGGTCTTCTTCGAGCGCTACCGGGCCATGTCCTCCCGAGACTCCCGCTTCGACGGTCAGTTCATCACGGGCGTGCACTCCACCGGAATCTACTGCCGCCCCAGCTGCCCGGCGGCCACACCGAAGCCGGCCAATGTGTCGTTCTATCTCACCAGCGCGGCCGCGCACGAGGCCGGCCTGCGGGCGTGCAAACGCTGCCTTCCTGATGCCGTCCCCGGGTCGCCGGACTGGGACATCCGTGACGACCTCGCCGCCCGCGCCATGCGCCTGATCAGCGACGGCACGGTTGAGCGGGAGGGCGTGCCCGGCCTCGCCCGCCGCCTCGGCTACAGCGAACGGCACCTGACCCGCGTGCTCGTGACCGAGCTGGGCGCCGGCCCGCTCGCGCTCGCCCGGGCGCACCGCGCGCAGACCGCCCGCGTGCTGCTGGCGAGCACGGATGTCCCGATCACCGAGGTCGCATTCGCCGCCGGTTTCGGCAGCGTGCGCCAGTTCAACGACACCATGGCCGTCGTCTACGAGCGCACCCCCACCGAGCTGCGCCGCGCCCGTCCCGCCCGCGCCCAGCCCCGCGCCCAGCCCCTCGGCGTCGGCGGGGTCGGTGAGGCCGGCTTCGGGGTCGGTGACGGGACGGGCATCGACCTGCTGCTGCCGGCGCGCGCGCCGTTCGACGGGGTGGGGGTGCTGCGGTTCCTCGCCGCGCGAGGCCTCGCGGGGGTGGAACAGGCGACGGATGCCCGTTACGCGCGCACGCTGCGCCTGCCACACGGACCCGCGACGATGGAACTGACCCTGTCGGGAACGGCGGCCGCGCCAGCCGTCGCCTGCCGCGCCCGACTGGCCAGCCTCGCCGACCTCGCGCCGCTCGTCAGCCGGGTGCGGCGCCTGCTCGACCTGGACGCGGACTCCCGGGCGATCGACCTGGCGCTCGGGAGGGACCCGCAACTCGCGGCCGGAATCGCGGCCACCCCCGGCATGCGCGTGCCGGGCAGCGTGGACCCCGAGGAGACCCTGTTCCGCGCGCTCATCGGCCAGCAGGTCTCGGTGGCCTCCGCCCGAACGGCACTCACCCGGCTGGCCGCTGCGCTCGGCGACGACGTGTACCCGGGTGCAGGGGACAGCGACAGCAGCGCCACCACTGGCACCAGCGGCACCAGCGTCACCACCGGCACCAGCCAAAGCCTCTTCATCCACGACTCCACCGCCGCTCCCCTGACCCGGCTGTTTCCCACCGCCCAGCGGATCGCAACCGAGGGCCGCGGCGTGCTGCGCGGCCCGGCCGCGCGCATCGACGCGATCATCGGCGTGGCGGAGGCGCTCTGCTCCGGCGATCTGGTGCTCTCCTACGGGCAGACCCGGGAGGATCTTGAGTCCCGTCTGACCGCCCTGGCCGGGATCGGACCGTGGACGGCCGGATACGTGGCCCTGCGCGTGCTGGGCAGCCCGGACATCCTGCTGACCAGCGACCTGGCCCTGTTGCAGGGCGCCGGGAGGCTCGGCCTGCCCGCGGAGGCCCGGCAACTCGCCCGCCACGGTGCCGCCTGGGCGCCGTGGCGCAGCTACGCCGGCATGCACTTGTGGCGCGCGGCAGGCGCCGCGGCTACCCCGCGCACCGCGACCCCTCCCGGGCCAGATAGCCTGAACAGGTGAAATTCGCCCACCTGAGAGTTGAAGGTCAATCCACTCCGCGGCTCGCCGCCGTCTTCGACGACGCAGCGCTGTTCCTCGACGAGATCATGGACGACGCCCCCCGCGATCTGCAGGACCTGATCGAGAAGGACTCTGACGAGTACGACCGGGTGCGCGCCCTGAGCCAGAACGCCGCCGCGCAGGGAGCAACGCTCACCCCGCTGGGCGAGCTGCGCTACTCGTCGGCCGTGCTGCGTCCGCCTCAGATCATCGCGATCGGCGCCAACTACGCCGCCCACTCCTCCGAGCTCGAACTGCGCGTCGAAACGGCCGCGACCGTGTTCTCGCTCTGGCCCAACTCGCTCACCGGGCACGAGTCCACGATCACCTGGCCGACCGATCTGACCAGCCAGGTCGACTACGAGGCCGAGCTCGGCGTGATCATCGGCACGGCCGCACACCACGTGTCGGTGGCGGACGCTCTCGACCATGTCTTCGGCTACACGGTCGTCAACGACATCACGGCGCGCGACCTGCAATTCTCCGAGGCGCAGTGGTCGCGCTGCAAGTCCTTCGACGGTTTCACGCCCACCGGGCCGGTCGTCATCACGGCAGACCAGATCGCCGACCCGCAGGACCTGTGGCTGACCACCCACGTCGACGGCCGCATCCTGCAGGACGCCTCGAGCGGCGACATGGTGCGCTCGGTCGCCGAGATCATCTCCTACCTCTCCAAAACCTCGACCCTGCTGCCGGGCACGCTCATCTCCACCGGCAGCCCGGGCGGCGCCGGCTACAGCCGCAAACCTCCGGTGTTCCTGCGCGACGGCTCGACGGTCACGATCACCATCGACAAGATCGGGTTCCTCACCACGCATTGCCGCGCGATCTGACCGTGACCGCCAGATGGAGGATCAATGCGACAGCTCGCTGCGGGCGGGAAAGGAGGCAGCGACGATGACGATCTCGGTCGTGATCCCCTGCTAGAACGACGCCGCCCTTCTCCGAACCTGCCTCGCGGCTTTGGCCCGGCAGCAGCGGGTGCCCGACGAGGTGATCGTTGTCGACAACGCGAGCACGGATGCTTCGGCAGAGATCGCTCTCTTCGGGGGTGCGCGGGTCGTGCGGGCGACCCAGCGGGGCATCTGGCCGGCGGCGGCAGCCGGCTAGGATGCGGCATCCGGTGACGTGATCGCCCGTCTCGACGCCGACTCCGTGCCGCCAGCCGACTGGCTGGCGCGGATCGAGTCCGCGCTGGCGGAGTCCCCCGGGAGCGACATGGTCACCGGCCCCGGCGATTTCTACGGCTGCGGCACCCTCGTGGCCTGGTTGGGCGGGACCTTCTACATCGGCGGATATTTCTTCTGGATGCCGTTCTGGCTGGGGCACCGCCCGGTCTTCGGCTCGAATTTCGCCATGCGCCGGGCGGTCTGGCTGGAGGCCCGCCTCTGGGTGCACCGCGACCGCGACGACATCCACGACGACCTCGACCTCAGTAGGAAACTGAGCCCCGCGGTGCGCGTGCGCTACGACCCGACCCTGCGGGTAGCCATCTCCGGCCGGCCCTTCGATTCCTGGAGCGCCATCGCCCGCCGGGCGCGGTGGGGCGGGCGCACCCTGCTGCAGGGCTGGCCGGAGAATAACCCGTGGCGCCGGCATGCCGCCCGGTACGCGGTGCGGCGCCACCGGGCCGGGCGTCCCACGATCGGGCACTGACCTGTTTCGCGGGGGCATCGGATCAGCCCGCCGGCCTCCGGTTCAGCCGGCCGGCCAACCTCCGGTTCAGCCTGCTACCAGCCGGATCAGCCTGCCGAATCGGCCCGCCTGATCAGCCAGCCGCCCGGTAAAGCGCGGCGAGGGCCAGCTCCGCGACGATCCCGGCGATCGAGTAGCCGAGCACGTGCACCGGGGTGGGCCCTGCGTCGGGGAACACGATCAGGTCGGCCACGAACGGGGCGTAGTCCCAGGGCTCGGTGCCGCCGGGCCCGGCCGCGCACGCCTGGTAGTGCCCGGCCAGGTCGTGGCTCTGCACGAAGTAGCCGGCGTCGGCCAGCAGCGGGGCCAACAGCACGAAGTCTTCCTTGGAGCCGGTCGCGCCGGGCAGCAGCACGATTCTCGGAGCGGCCGGGGTCGCCCAGCTCGAAGGCGGCGAGGTTCCCGCTCGGCGCCGGGAACCAGAAGGCGCGGCTGCCTGCGGGCAGCACCGTCCAGTCCCGGCCGGGGAGGGTGTGGTCGCGCAGCACCATCACATCGGCCGGGTTCCCTGCCGGCCGAGCGGCCGGCGCGGAACCCGGCCGGCCGCGGGAACGCCACTCCCAGACGCACATGGCGTCACGGTAGCGCTCCCGCCCCGCAGCCCGAACGAATTCGACGGAGATTTTGCCGAAAACGGACCTCACCACGTCGAAATGGCCGTTTTCCCCGAGAATCTCCGTCGAATTGGTTCAACACCGGCAGGTCGCTCCGCCTGTGCTGAACAGCGTCCACGCGGGTGCGTCAGCTCTGACCCGCGGAGGGCGACCCAACCAATCGATCGAAACTCGTTCGGCTACGGCGCGCGCTGGTCGTCCCGGCCGTCGAGCGCGAGCAGTTGCTCCTCCACGGCGCCGCCGTAGCCTTCCTTCTGCGGGTCGCCGTGCAGGCCGCCGGACACCGCGTATTCCTCCTCCGGGGAGAGCACGAGGCGCTTGCGCCCGTAGAGCGCGAAGATCAGCAGCATGACCACGTAGACCACGGCGATGGCCGCGATGGCCGGGCGGGCCGGCTCGTTGATGAAGAACCCGAAGAAGATCGCCAGCGAGAGGATGCCCGCGATCACCGCCCCGGGTACGCCCCACGGGCTGCGGTAGGGCCGGTTCGCATTCGGGTACTTTCGGCGCAACACGACGAACGAGATCATCTGCAGGATGTAGGCGATCACGGCTCCCCAAACGGCGATGTTGAGCACGATCGCCCCGGCCACGCCGCCGGCGCCGCCGAGCGAGTCGACGAGGATCAGGGCCACGAAGCCGATCAGGGCCCCCACGAGCAGCGCCACCGCCGGAGTCTGGCGGCGGCCGGTCAGGGAGAGGAATTTCGGATAATAACCGGCCCGCGACAGGGAGTACATGTTGCGCCCGTACGCGAACATGATGCCCTGCAGGGAGGCCAGCAGTCCGACCAGGGCGAACAGGGCCAGCACAGCGGCCGCCTCGTCGCCGACCATCGCCCGAAAGCCGTCGAGCAGTGGCTCCCCGGCGGTGGCGATGTTCGAGGCCCCGACTATCCCGGTGTTGAGCACCAGCACCAGGAGCCCGGTCACGATCAGGGTCGTGCGGGCGATCAGACCGGCTCGCGGGATGTCCCGCACCGGGTCGTGGGATTCCTCCGCGGCCAGCGGCAGCTCCTCAATTCCGAGGAAGAACCACATGGCGTAGGGCAGGGCGAACAGGATCGGCACCACGCCGAAGGGCAGGAACTCGGACTGGCCGGCCTCCGGGGCGATATCGAAGAGGTTGTCCACACTGAAGAGCCCGGAGAAGGCCGCCATTGCCGAGAACACCAGCAGGATGCCGATGGAGATGATCGAGACCACGATCGCGAATTTGAACGAGATCGCGGCGCCGGCCGAGTTCAGGCCGATGAATACGGCGTAGAGGATGGCCCACCACGCCCAGGCGGGCAGTGAGACTCCGAGCAGCTCACTCGTGATGCCGTCGGCGTAGGACGCCGAGAAGTACACGATCACGGCGGTGGTCGCGACATACTCAATGGTCTCGGCCAGGCCGGTGACGAAACCGCCCCAGGGCCCGAGCGCCGCCCGGGCGAAGGAATAGGCGCCGCCCGTGTGCGGCATGGCCGACGCCATCTCCCCGATCGCGAAGATCATGCCGTAGTACATGACGATCAAGAGGGCGAAGGCGATCAGCATTCCGCCGAATCCAGCGAAATCGATGCCGAAGTTCCAGCCCGAGAAATCACCGGAGATGACCGCGGCGACGGCGAGTCCCCACAGCCCCCAGATCCCGGCGCTGCGGCGGAGCTTGCGTTTCTCGAAGTACCCTGCCTCTGCCGTCGTGTAGGTCACGCCCGAGACGTTCAAGGTGTCTTTGGACATCCTGGATTCCTTTGCGTTCTGGTTGCGCAACTCAGCGATCGAGCGGCAACTCCGGGAGTTTACGTTGGCATGACTATAGGGCTCCAATGGTGGCTTGTACATACCTTTACATGCCCGATTCCTGAGTCGAGCGAAACAAAAATTGGCCGTCACACAGCGCTCGATCTGTGGTCTAATGGTCGAATGTTCACCCTTTGACCGGCTCGATGAGGAGAAGTTGATGACACCCCGCTCCGGAAATCTCTCGCTTGAGGACCTCACCTCCCTGGTTCGCGGCGGCGACATCGACACCGTCGTCGTCGCATTCACCGATATGCAGGGGCGGCTGGTGGGCAAGCGGGTTTCCGCGCGGCTCTTCCTGGAAGACGTGGCCGGCCACGGCGCGGAGTGCTGCAACTATCTGCTGGCCGTCGACGTGGAGATGAACACGGTGGACGGCTATGAGATGTCGAGCTGGCGACGCGGCTACGGCGACATGGCCATGATCCCCGACCTCGCCACACTGCGACGCGCGCCCTGGCTGCCCGGGGCCGCCCTCGTCACCGCGGACCTGCGGTGGCTCGACAAGTCACCCGTCGTGGCGTCACCCCGCCAGATCCTGAAAACCCAGCTGGCCCGGCTGGCCGACCGCGGGCTGGTACCCTATGTCGGCACCGAGCTGGAGTTCATCGTCTTCGACGACGGCTACCGGGAGGCGTGGAAGAAGGGCTACCGCGACCTGACCCCCGCCAGCGATTACAACATCGACTATGCGCTGCTCGCATCCACCCGGATGGAACCGTTACTGCGGGACATCCGTAACGCCATGGACGGCGCCGGCATGTACTGCGAGGGCGTCAAGGGTGAGTGCAACCTGGGCCAGCAGGAGATCGCGTTCCGCTACACCGACGCCCTGGCCACCTGCGACAACCACTCCATCTACAAGAACGGCGCCAAGGAGATCGCGGATGCCCACGGCAAGAGCCTGACCTTCATGGCCAAGTTCAACGAGCGGGAGGGCAACAGCTGCCACATCCACATCAGCCTGCGCGGCACCGACGGATCCGCGGTCTTCGCCGACAAGGATGCCGATCACGGCATGTCGACGCTGTTCCGTCACTTCCTCGCCGGCCAGCTCGCGGTGATGCGCGAGCTGACCCTGTTCTCGGCACCGAACATCAACTCCTACAAGCGCTATGTCAGCGGCAGCTTCGCGCCGACTGCGATCGCCTGGGGGCTCGATAACCGCACGTGCGCCCTGCGCGTGGTGGGGGCCGGCCTCGGCCTGCGGGTGGAGAACCGAGTGCCCGGCGGCGACGTGAACCAGTACCTGGCCGTGGCCGCGCTGATCGCGGCCGGCCTCTACGGCATCGAGAACGAACTCGAACTCGACGATGCCTTCGTCGGCAACGCCTACGAGAGCGGCGCCGAGCGGGTGCCGGCCTCGCTGCGGGAGGCCACAGCGCTGTTCGCGACATCCACGATCGCCCGGGAGGCATTCGGCGACGAGGTCGTCGATCACTACCTCAACAACGCGCGGATCGAGCTGGAAGCCTATGACGCGGCGGTGACCGACTGGGAGCGGGTGCGCGGCTTTGAGCGCCTCTGACCCCGGCACCGCACCGCGCCCCGGTGCCGACCCGCGCCCCGTGATCGGCCTGACCACCTATCTCGAGCAGTCCCAGACCGGTGTCTGGGACGTGCCGGCCGCCTTCCTGCCCCAGGCCTATTTCGACTCGGTCATCCGCGCGGGCGGCATCGCCGTGCTGCTGCCGCCGCAGCCCGTGGACGCGGCCATTGCCGACCGGGTGCTCGACGGCCTCGACGGCCTGGTCATCACCGGCGGCAAGGACGTCGATCCGGCGCGTTACGGTCAGGCCGCCCACACGAAAACCGACGAGCCGCGGCGGGACCGTGACGCCTGGGAGCATGAGCTGATCCACCGGGCCATCGACCGGGAGCTGCCGCTGCTCGGCATCTGCCGCGGCGCCCAGATGCTCAACATCGCACAGGGCGGCACCCTGCACCAGCACCTGCCCGACGTCGTGGGCCACGGCGGCTACCAGGCCGGCGGCGGCGTCTTCAACATCGTGGACGTGCACGTGGAACCCGAGTCGCGGCTGCACGGGCTGCTCGACGCCCTGGACGTGCCGCTTCCCGTTCCCGTCTACCACCACCAGTCCATCGACCGGATCGGCGCCGGCCTCACCGTGTCCGCACGCACTCACGACGGGGTCGTGCAGGCCGTGGAACTCACCGATGTCCCGTTCGGGCTGGCCGTGCAGTGGCATCCGGAACAGCACGACGACCTACGTCTCTTCGCGGGCCTCGTCGACGCGGCCGCCCGCTACCGGGCGGCCCGTGACCACGACCACGACCACGACCACGACCACGATCAGGAAAGGGACACCCTGTGAGCAGCTACACCGTGATCAACCCGGCCGACGAGACCCCAGTATCCGTGGTCGAACACCTCGACACGGATGCGACCGATGAGGCCGTCTCCCGGGCGGTGGCCGCGCAGCGGCTCTGGTCCCGGGTGGCGCCAGCCGACAAGGCTGCCGTTCTGCGCCGCTTCGCGGAGGCCGTGGACGGGGACCGGGAGAACCTGGCCCGCATCGAGATGGCCAACTCGGGGCATCCGATCATGCAGGCGCGCTGGGAGGCCGGCCATGTGCGCGACGTGCTGACTTACTACTCGGCCGCCCCCGAGCGACTCTTCGGGCGGCAGATCCCGGTGTCCGGCGGTCTCGACGTGACCTTCCAGGAACCGCTGGGTGTGGTCGGCATCATCACCCCGTGGAACTTCCCGATGACGATCGCGGCCTGGGGTTTCGCTCCCGCCCTCGCGGCTGGCAACGCGGTGTTGCTGAAGCCGGCGGAGTGGACGCCGCTCTCCAGCATCCATCTGGGCGTACTCGCCCGGGAGGCCGGCCTGCCCGAGGGGCTGTTCCAGGTGCTGCCGGGCCGCGGATCGGTGGTCGGCGAACGGTTCGTGACGCACCCCCAAGTGCGGAAGGTCGTCTTCACCGGGTCGACGGATGTCGGCAAGCGGATCATGGCCGGCTGCGCCGCCCAGGTCAAACGGGTCACCCTGGAACTCGGCGGCAAGAGCGCCAACATCGTGTTCGCCGACTCCAACCTGGAGAAGGCCGCCGCCACCGCACCCTCCGGGGTGTTCGAGAACGCCGGCCAGGACTGCTGCGCCCGTAGCCGCATCCTGGTGGAGCGGAGCGTCTACGACCGATTTCTCGAGCTGCTCGAGCCGGCCGTCGCCGGTGTGCGGGTGGGTGATCCCGCCGACGAGAGCACCGAGATGGGCCCGCTCGTCTCGGCCGCGCACCACGCCGCGGTCTCGGCCTATGTGCCGGAGGGCTCCCCCGTGGCCTTCCGGGGCAGCGCCCCGACCGGACCGGGTTTCTGGTTCCCGCCGACCGTGCTCACCCCGGACTCCCGCACGGACCGTTGCGTCACCGACGAGATCTTCGGACCCGTCGTCACCGTGCTGCCGTTCGACGGTGAAGACGACGCCGTGAACCTCGCCAATGACACCGACTACGGCCTCTCCGGATCGATCTGGACCCGCGACGTGGGCCGGGCGATCCGAGTGGCGCGGGCCGTGGAATCCGGCAATCTGTCCGTCAACTCGCACTCCTCCGTGCGCTACACGACTCCATTCGGCGGCTTCAAGCAGTCGGGCCTCGGCCGGGAACTGGGCCCGGACGCCCCGTTGTCGTTCACCGAGACCAAGAACGTCTTCATCGCCGTCGACTAGACGCCACACCCTCAGACGAACCCCAAGGAGCCAGCATGAGCACCCTCACCCCCATCGACCTCACCCAGCGGCTCGCGGGCCGGGTCGCCGTGATCACAGGCGGTGCCAGCGGCATCGGCCTGGCCACGGCGAAACGGTTCGCCGCGGAAGGAGCAACGGTTGTGATCGGCGACCTCGACGAGGCGGCGGGGCTCGCGGCGGCCGACCAGCTCGACTGCCTCTTCGTCAAGGTGGATGTCACCGACGAGGGCGAGGTCAACAACCTCTTCGACACCGCCTATCTCACCTACGGCTCCGTCGACATCGCGTTCAACAATGCCGGGATCTCCCCGCCCGACGACGACTCGATCGAGACGACCGAGCTACCGGCCTGGCAACGGGTGCAGGACGTCAACCTGAAGTCGGTGTACCTGTGCTGCCGGTCCGCCCTGCGCTACATGGTGAAGCAGGGCCGCGGGTCGATCATCAACACGGCCTCGTTCGTGGCCGTGCTCGGCTCCGCGACCAGTCAGATCTCCTACACCGCCTCGAAGGGCGGCGTGCTCGCGCTCAGCCGCGAGCTGGGCGTGCAGTTCGCGCGCCAGGGCATCCGGGTCAACGCCCTTTGCCCCGGCCCGGTGAACACCCCGCTACTGCAAGAGCTATTCGCGAAGGACCCGGAGCGCGCGGCCCGGCGGCTGGTGCACATCCCAGTCGGCCGGTTCGCGGAACCCGAGGAGCTCGCGGCCGCGGTCGCGTTCCTGGCCAGCGATGACTCCTCGTTCATCACGGGCTCCACGTTCCTGGTCGACGGCGGCATCAGCTCGGCCTACGTGACGCCGATGTAGCGGTGCGGGAGGGTGCGGAAACCGTGATGGACTGGAAGTTCGACCAGGAGCCAGGACCAGAACAGTGATCGACGACGAACAGCCCGGGCTCGACAGTGGACTGCTGCTGCGCCCCGTGCACAGTGGCAACGCCTTCGAGGAGACCGTGCAGCGGCTGCTGCAGACCGTGCGGCTGGGACTCGTCGCGCCCGGCGAACGACTGCCGGCCGAACGCGAACTCTCCGCCATGCTCGCCGTGAGTCGGGACACGCTGCGGGATGCGATCGCATCCCTGGCCGAGGCCGGCTATCTGGTCTCCCGACGCGGTCGCTACGGCGGCACCTTCGTCAACGATTCGTTGCCCCAGCAGACGCCCGGCCGAGGCCACGAGCGTGGACTGCCGGCGCGCCGGGACATCTCCGTGGCCGAGATCGAGGACGCGCTCGCGCTCCGGGAAATCTTGGAGGAGGGCGCCGCCCGGCATGCCGCCGCGCGCACCCTGTCGCCCGGCGAACGGGAAGTGCTGTGGAACAGCCTGGCCGACTCGATCGGCGCCACCGGCGAGGACTACCGCCGACTGGACTCCAGGCTGCACCTCACCATCGGCGAGCTGGCCGGCTCACCGTCGCTCGTGCCGCTGCTGGCCGAAGTGCGGATGCGGATCAACGAACTGCTCGACAACATCCCGTCACTCGGACCGAACATCGCACACTCGGACCGGCAGCACGAGCAGATCGTGACCGCGATCCTGACCGGTCGGCCCGACGCCGCCGCACAGGCGATGGCCGAGCATCTGGCCGGCACCGCCCTGCTCCTGCGCGGCTTCCTGGAGTAGCGCGAGGCCGCGCCGGGCCAGATCGAGGTCAGATCAAGAACGCGAACGGCAGCGCCAGCAGGCCGAGGGCCAGCGCCAGCAGCACGAGCAGCAGCGAGCCGGCCAGCAGCACCGCGTTGAGCACGATGCCCCAGATCGCCAGGGTGCGCGCCTGCGGTTCCCGTCCGAGGGCGAGGATGCCGACGACCAGGCCGGCAATGGGCACGAGGAAGGTCCAGCCGGCGACGATCGACACGAGGCCGAGCACGAGGCTCGACACGGCCAGGGTGCTGCTCCGCGGGGGTACGGGCTCGGCAGTGTAGACCGGGGCCTGGTCGGGAGCGATGGTTGACATGGGCGGTTCTCCGTTTCGATGGGGAGCGACGGATGCCGCTCTCCCAACGACACTACGGAGCATCCGTTTTGGCACCCATGGGGTTAGCCCCCGAATCGGGCCGGGGGCGGCCACGCGGTCACGCGCCGAACAGAACCTCGATCGGGCCGCGCACGAAGAAGACCAGGAAGCCGGCCGCGACCACCCAGAGCAACGGGCTGATCTCGCGCGCCTTCCCCGAGAACGAACGCACCAGCACCCAGGTGATGAAGCCGGCCCCGATTCCGTTGGCGATCGAGTAGGTCAGCGGCATCACGATGATCGTGAGGAACACCGGTAGCACGATGGAGAACTCCGTGAAGTCGATGAATCGGATCTGGGACACCATCATCGCGCCGACGATCACGAGGGCGGCCGCGGCCACCTCGAGCGGCACGATCTGGGTGAGCGGGGTGAAGAACATGGCCGCGAGGAACAGCAGTCCCGTGACGATGTTGGCCAGTCCCGTGCGAGCACCCTCGCCGATGCCGGCACCGGACTCGATGAACACCGTGTTCGACGAGGCAGAGGTGGCACCGCCGACGACGGCGCCGACGCCCTCGACGATCAGGGCGGATTTCAGGCGCGGGAAGTTGCCCTTCTCGTCGGCCACATCGGCCTCGCTGGCCAGGCCGGTCATGGTGCCCATGGCGTCGAAGAAGTTCGTGAAGACGAGCGTGAAAACAAGCATCGACGCGGCCAGCATGCCGATCCGGTCGAAGGCGCCGAAGCTGACCTGTCCGACGAGGCTCAGGTCGGGCAGCGAGACGATGGAGGTCGGCAGTACCGGAGCGTTCAGGTTCCAACCGTCGGGGTTCTGCCCGAATGACGGCCCGACCTTGAAAATCGCCTCGAGGACCACCGCGATCAGCGTGGTGGCGACGATTCCGATCAGGAGGGCCGCCTTCACCTTGCGGGCGACCAGGATGCCGAGAATGATCAGGCCGAGCACGAACACGGCGGTCGGCAGGCTCACGACGGAGCCGTTGTCGCCGAGCTGCACGGGCGGCGACGCGGCGCCGCTCGCGCGCACGAAGCCGGAGTCGACCAGGCCGATGAAGGCGATGAACAGGCCGATGCCGACCGTGATGGCGATCTTCAGCTGGCGCGGCACGGCGTTGAAAATGAGCTCGCGTAGGCCGGTGGAGGCGAGCAGCACGATGATGAGCCCGTTGATGACCACGAGGCCCATGGCCTCCGGCCAGGTCACCTGGCCGACGACGCTCACGGCCAGGAAGGAGTTGATGCCGAGGCCCGCGGCGAAACCGAAGGGAAGCCGGGCGACGGCGCCGAACAGGATGGTCATGACGCCGGCGGTGAGGGCGGTGACCGCGGCAACCTGGCCGTTGGGCAGCCATCCGCCGGCCACGTCGACCGCGGCCTGGTCGGCGCTGAAGCCGCCGAGGATGAGCGGGTTGAGGATCACGATGTAGGCCATCGTGACGAACGTCACCAGACCGCCGCGGATTTCCCGGCCGTAGGTGGAGCCGCGCCGGGTGATTTCGAAGTACCGATCGATGCGGGCCTTGAGCCCCGGGTTCGTGCCCGCCGGGGCGTCCGGCTTGGGGGCAGGCGTGGATGACGTGTGGGTCTCTGTTTCAGAAATGGGGTGCTCCTGGTGTCCGACTCAGCTGATTCTCAGTTCCTCAGTTTACGGCCCCGGAGCGCGGGCCGATTCCGCGGGGCTGGGCGAGGACGGCCCGCGGAGGCAACCGGCCGGGCTTCCGGGCTGTGGCACGCCGAGCTCAGATGTGCGGCACGAAGGCGTCCCAGGCCCGGCGGCGGTCCCCGCGCGGGTCGGACTCGACACGGTCGACGGCGTCGATGACCAGGGTCAGACGCTCGGCCTCGTCGTAGAGCGGCCAGGCCGCATCCGGCACCCCGGAGGCCGCGAAACTGAGCCACCAACCCTGCATCCGGGCACCGATCCGCTGGAAGTCGCGGCGACCGCCGAGCGCGGTCATGCCGCGGCCGAACCAGCCGTCGAGCCGGTCGAACAGCGGGAACAGCTCGAGGCCGTGCGTAGCGTCGAGCCCCATCAAACGCACCAGGCGCGGCGCGGCATCGAAGCGGTAGAAGCGCACCGGGGCATACCGGGAGTGCCGTTCGCCCACGCGCACGCTCGGGTACCAGAAAGAAAAATCACCACCGAAATCGAGGGCGGGCCGCAGCGCGGGTATCCCGGGGTACTGCGCCCGCAGGCGCGTGCGAGCTTTCTTCTTGGTGTTCGCGAACACGGCGCGGATGCGCCCGGGCGTCGTGGCGAGGATGTCGATGCGCCCACTGAACAGCGAACCTTCCCGCGAGTTGGTGCCGATGATCAGCGGAATCCGGTGGGCACGGCCGTCGCGGAAGGCGTCGAGAGGTCGTTCAGGCAGGAAGTCGCCGTCGATCACGGGCGAGAGCGGGATCGTGCCGGGGTACCGGTCCGGGGCGCGCCGCGTCAGGTCGCTCGTGGCCTCGGCCAGATGTTCCGGGTCGGCCTGCAGAAGCAGGGCAGCGGCATTCGTCACCGTGGTGGGCGAGTTCGTCGGGTCGGCCTGCCCGGTGCGCCGGGCCAGGAGCCGCACAAAGTCCGTGGCCCACTCGGCGGTGACATCGGGGGCATAGACGGCGTTCGGCGGGGCGCTCTGCGCGATCGCGCGCTGGAAGAGTCCGGCGGCGGCCGGGACGGTCATCAGGGTGGTCACGGCGTTGGCTCCGGCCGATTCGCCGAAGAGGGTGACGGCATCCGGGTTGCCGCCGAACGCGCGGATGTTGCGCCGCACCCAGCCGAGCGCAGCCACCTGGTCGCGCAGCCCGAGGTTGCTCTCGAACGCATGCTCCGCGGTCGAGTAACGGCTGAAGTCGATGTAGCCAAGCGCCCCCAACCGGTAGTTGAGGCTGACATAGACGATGCCGCCGCGCCGCACGAGCCCCTCACCCTGCCGGGGCACCTCCCGCGAGGACCCGACGCTGTAGGCGCCGCCGTGGATGAAGACCATGACGGGCCGCAGCATCCGCGGGTCGACCGGTTCGTCGGGAGCGATCACGTTGAGGTTGAGGCAGTCCTCGCTTTGCGGGATCGTCGGTTTCGCGCCGATGAACTGGCCGCGGTGGCTCTGCGTGGCGACCGGGCCGAAGGAGCTTGCATCCCGTTCGCCCGGCCAAGGCGCGGCCGGCTGCGGAGCGCGGAATCGGAGCTCGTCCACGGGGGCGGCCGCGTAGGGAATCCCGCGCCACTGGCGCACCCCGCGCACCCGGATTCCGTGCAGCAAGCCGGTTTCAATCCTCACCGAGAGTGGCTCTGCTTGGGCAGGCTGAACGGATGGTCTCACCGTCCGATCTTAATTGTTCACTACCATCGGGATTACGTACGACACGGAAACGAGAAACACATGGCTCTGCCCTGGACCCTGCACGGTGACGGAAAAACGGTCGGAGCCACGGATGTCGTCGGCCCCGGCGAGCGCCTGAACTGGCCGCTGACCATCGGGATCGGCACCCAGCACGTCATCGCCATGTTCGGTGCCACGTTCCTGGTACCGCTGCTCACGGGCTTCCCACCCAGCACGACGCTGCTCTTCTCGGGCATCGGCACCCTGCTTTTCCTGGTAATCACGCGCAACAAGCTGCCCAGTTACCTCGGCTCCTCGTTCGCCTTCATCGCGCCGATCACCGCCGCGACCGCGAGCGCGGGCATGGGCAGCGCCCTGTTCGGCATCATCGTCGTCGGCCTACTCCTGGCCCTGATCGGCGTGATCGTGCAGCTCACCGGCACCGGCTGGATCGACGCATTGATGCCGCCCGTCGTCTCCGGGGCCATCGTCGCCCTGATCGGCCTCAACCTGGCGCCCGTCGCCAAGTCGAACTTCGAGCTGGCCCCGCTCACCGCGCTGATCACCCTGCTCGCCGTGATCCTCTCGACCGTGGTGTTCCGCGGCATCCTGGGCCGGCTGTCCATCTTCATCGGCGTGATCGTGGGCTATGTGGCCGCCGTGGTGGCCGGCGAGGTCGACTTCAGCGGGGTGGGCGAGGCTGTCTGGATCGGCCTGCCCCAGTTCACCGCGGCGATGAACCCGTTCGCGGATCCGTCCGCCGCCCTCGGCGTGCTGCCGGCGTTCCTGCCGGTCGTGCTCGTGCTGGTGGCCGAGAATGTTGGCCACATCAAGGGCGTTGCCCAGATGACGAATGTGACGGTGAACCGCTTCACGGGTCGCGCCCTGATGGCCGACGGCCTGGCCACGATGCTCGCCGGCTTCAGCGGCGGATCGGGCACCACCACCTATGGCGAGAACATCGGCGTCATGGCGGCCACCCGCATCTACTCCACGGCCGCCTACTGGGTCGCGGGCATCACCGCGGTGCTGCTCGGGCTCTCCCCCAAGATCGGTGCGGTCATCAACACGATCCCGGCGGGGGTGCTCGGCGGCGTCACCACGGCCCTCTACGGCCTGATCGGCATCATCGGCGTGAAGATCTGGCTCGACAACAAGGTCGACTTCAGCAAGCCGGTCAACCAGTTCACCGCAGCCACCGCGCTGATCATCGGCATCGCCGACTACACCTTCACGGCCGGCAGCCTCAGCTTCAACGGCATCGCGCTCGGCACGGTCGCCGCCATCGTGATCTACCACCTGATGACGTGGGTGGCCCGGGTGCGCGGCACCGCACGGTAGCATCCGCGGCCCTCCGCAGCGCCGCAGGTAGTGGCTCGCGGCGCATGTTCTGGCTCGCGGCGCACCGTCTACCGTGCACCCAGCTCCACGGGGTGCACCGCCAGCCTGACGGACCAGGTCGCGCAGTCTTCCGGCGTTGCGAGCGTGCAGCGCCGTTCCGCACGTGGCGTGCCACCAGCGCAGCGGCGCAGCTACCGCGCGGCGACCGAGAGCGCCCGTTACGGCACGGAACGCTGCGAGGGAAGCGGAACAGGGACGCAGCGGGTCAGCGGTGCAGGGCCGGCACAATCAGGTAGACACCGTAGAGCACGGCCGCGCTACAGAGCACGAAACAGGCGTAGGCGCCCATCAGGGCGACCTGCTTCTGCAGAGGGCTCAGTGGGCCGGCGGCGGCCTTGCGCGCGCGCTTGGCCTCCTTGGCCGCACGCTTGGAGGTGAGCACGGTGATGGCTCCCGTGAATTCGGCCGGTTCGACCACGGGTACACGGCCGGAGGTGGTGAGCAACCGCAGCCCGAGCGAATACAGGCCCACCACGACCGCGGACGAGAGGAGAGAAGCGAGCGCGACGACAAGGAACGCAGACCAATCGATCACAGCGCGACCTTCTTCTGATCCTTGCGAGAGGCCGTGCGGGAGGCCTTGCGGGGGGTCTTCCGGATCTTCACGACCCGCCCGGCGTCGTCGATGTCGTGCAGGTTGTCGTGCGTGACCCGGCTCTGGCGGGACCGGCGAAACAGCACGGCGATGACGAGGGAACCGATCACCAGGTCGAGCACGATGCCCATCGGTCCGATCAGGGCGAGTCCGGCCGCGAAGGCACCCATGATGGCCGCCGCCGGCAGGGTGAGCACCCAGCCGAGCGCGATCTGGCCGGCCATCCCCCAGCGCACGGTCGAGCCGCGGCGGCCCAGGCCCGAGCCGATCACCGACCCGGACGCGACCTGCGTGGTGGAGAGCGCGAAGCCGAGTTGGCTGGACGCGAGGATGGTGGCCGCGGTGCTGGTCTCCGCAGCGAAGCCCTGGGCCGGCTTGATGTCGGTGAGGCCGCGACCCATGGTCCGGATGATTCGCCAGCCGCCGGTGTACGTGCCGATCGCGATCGCGATCGCGCAGGTGGTGATGACCCACAGCTGCGGGCCGGTGCCCACGTCCTGCATCCCGCCGGCGATCAGGGTGAGGGTGATGACACCCATGGTCTTCTGGGCGTCATTGGTGCCGTGTGCGAGGGCAACGAGCGACGAGGAGATGATCTGCGCGTAGCGGAAGCCGCCCCGGCCATCCGCCTTGCCGGAATCCCGCCGGGTGATGAAGTAGGCGAGCCTGGTGGCGAGGTAGGCGACGATACCCACCGTGAGCGGGGCGATCAGTGCCGGCAGGATGACCTTGGCCAGCACGACGTCGTAGGCGACCGCCTGCGAGCCGACGCCGATGATCGTCGCGCCGATGAGTCCGCCGAACAGGGCGTGGCTCGAGCTGGACGGCAGGCCACGCAGCCAGGTGATGAGGTTCCAAACGATGGCGCCGATCAGGCCCGCGAAGATGATCTCGGGAGTGATCTGAACTCCGGCGTCATCCTTGTTGATGATGCCGCCGGAAATGGTCCTGGCGACCTCGGTGGAGAGGAAAGCCCCGACCAGGTTCAGAATGGCGGCGAGTCCCACCGCGACCTTCGGGCGCATGGCCCCGGTCGCGATGGGGGTTGCCATCGCGTTTGCGGTGTCGTGGAAGCCGTTGGTGAAATCGAAAATCAGTGCGAGCGCAATCACAAGCGCAACGATCAGGGTGAAATCCACCGGCGTCTTCCTCTGAGTGTACGACAGCCGGGGTTATCTCAAGCTGCACCGCTGTGATAAGCCTGACACTCCCGGGGAAGCAGGTCAATTCAAACCGGGTCGACCACCGTGGCCAAGTCGGGACCGAAGGTGTAAGTGGCCCGCACCGGAATGCCGGCGAGCACCCCCGGCAGCCAGTGCCGGGCGTCGTCCCACATCTCGTCCACCGGTAGCGCGGCCACGTCGAACCAGACTGGGTTCAGCTCGTCGGACTCGCGCGGGGTGCCGCTCCACTGCGTGCAGACGAACACGCTCGATTCCTGGCTCCAGGCCTCCCGGTGCGGAAACAGGTAGGTCAGCAGACCCAACGGGGTCAGGGCGGATGCCGCCACGACCAGGCCGGACTCCTCCTCGATCTCCCGCACCATCGCCTCCACGGCCGACTCCCCCGGCTCGAGCTTGCCGCCGAGGCCGACGATGTTGCCCCGGCCCAGTCCTTTCTTCTTGCGGCCGAGCAGCACCTGCAGGTCCCCCGATGGAGAACGCCGGGTGAGGTAGCCCACGCAGACCTGAGGAAGAGACATGAACCAATGGTAACGAGGTACGGTCCGGCTCCCGTTCAGGCCGGTTTGTTAGGATCCAAATATGAACTTTGTGCCGGAATCCGGAACCATAACCATGTTCACGACGACCTGGTGCGGCTATTGCACCCGCCTGAAGACCCAGCTGGTCAAGGCCGGCATCGCCTACACCGAGATCAACGTGGAGGAGGTCGACGGCACGTCCGAGCTGGTGATGAGCCTGAACAACGGCAACCGCACGGTTCCGACAGTCCTCTTTCCGGACGGCTCCAGCGCGACGAACCCGTCGCTGGCGCAGGTTCAGGCCAAACTCGCCTGAGTCGGTCCCGGAACGCACGAAGGGGTCCCGGTCGAACCTCCGCCAATCGGCGGAAATCGATCCGGATCCCCTCAGCGCCTGGTGCGGGTTTAGCCGAAGAGCACCGCGGCCTCGTCGTAGCGCGCCTGCGGCACGGTCTTTAGACCGATGGTCGCTTCCGCGATGCTGACGATTTCCATGTCGGTGCCTCGCAGGGAAACCATGGAGCCCCACTGGCCGGCGTAGACGGCGTCGACGGCCGCCATGCCGAGGCGGGTGGCGAGCACCCGGTCATAGGCCGACGGAGCGCCGCCGCGCTGGGTGTGGCCGAGGACGGTGGCGCGGGATTCGATGCCCGTGCGCTCCTCGATCATCGGGGCGATCATCTCGCTGATGCCGCCGAGGCGGGGGCGGTTGAACGCGTCGAGGCCCTTGGTCGAGAGCGCCTCCTCCATGCCGGCGAGCTTGAAGCCCTCGGAGACGACGAGCACGGGTGCGCGGCCGCGGTCGCGCACGTGCATGACCCAGTCGCAGATCTGCTCGATGGTCTGGGGCTGCTCCGGGATCAGGATGGCGTGGGCGCCGCCGGCCATGCCGGAGTGCAGGGCGATCCAGCCCACGTGGCGGCCCATGACCTCGACGATCATGCAGCGGCCGTGGGATTCGGCCGTGGTGCGCAGTCGGTCGATGGCCTCGGTGGCGATCTCGACGGCGGTGTTGAAGCCGAATGAGTAATCGGTGGCTTCGAGGTCGTTGTCGATGGTCTTGGGAACGCCGACGATCTGGAGTCCGGCATCCGTCAGTCGGCGTGCCGCGGTGAGGGTGCCCTCGCCGCCGATGGCGATAATCGCGTCGATTCCTTCCGCGTCCATCGTCTTCTGAATGTTAATGGGGCCGCCGTTTTCACCCTCGAACGGGTTCGTGCGGGAGCTACCGAGGATGGTGCCCCCCTGACGGGAGAGACCGCGCACGCTGTGCCGGTCCAGAGTCATAAAGTCGCCCTCGACCAGGCCTTTCCATCCGTTGCGAATGCCGACGAATTCGGCATCGAGGACGCGGATGCCTTTAAGGACGGAACCGCGAATAACCGCGTTCAGGCCGGGGCAGTCTCCGCCGCTGGTGAGGATACCAATTTTCATTTGTCGTTGCTCCTTGTTGCACAAGTGATCAGATTGGCGCCCACACCGCCGCCACTCAATGATGGACCCCAAACGAGGCCCGGTTCAAATCCACGCCGGTGAGGGGCGCGTTCTACAACTCCCCGTCGAGTGCCAGGGTCAGCAGGTAGATCAGGGCGCTGGCCTGCACGGAATCGGCGGACGAGATCTCGTCGACGGCGCCGTCCAGGGCGCGGGCCGCGAGGCCCTGCTTGCTGCCGATGAGTTCGGCGATGCGCGCGTCAATGGTGTGGGCGGCGATGATCCGCCACGCGGTGACCGGCTCGTCCTGGCCGATGCGGTGCACCCGGTCGATGGCCTGTGTCTGCTCGGCGGCAGTCCAGCTGAGCTCGGCGAGCACGACGTTGGAGGCGGCCTGGAGGTTGACGCCGACTCCGGCGGCAGAGAGGGAACAGACCACCACGGCCACCCCCTGGTCATCGTTGAAGGAGTCGATGGCGGCCTGGCGGGCCAGTGCGCTTTGGTCGCCGCGCAGGGAGACCGTGCGCAGGCCGCGCTTGGCGAAGATGTCCTCGGCGGCATCCATCACGTCGATGTGCTTGGCGAAGAAGACGACCTTGCCCACCGAGTGCGCCAGCTGCACGGCGTAGTCTGCCGCGAGGGCGGCCTTGGCCTGGCCGATCTTGCGCACCATGGTGAAGACGTTCTCACCGGTCGTCTGCCCCTTCGACTCCTCGAGTTCGGCGTGGGCAACCGCGCGGATGAACGCGGCTCGCTGCTCTCCCTCGAGGACGGGCGGCGTCTGGCCCGGATGGCGGGCGGCGACGAGGGAGTGGTACCGGGTGACCAGGCGGGCGGCGAGCTCCCGCTCGGCCTGGCGGATGGAGCGGCCGAGGTCGTCGTCCAGCTCGACCGGGATGTCGGCGATGCGCTTGGCCGGCAGGTCGGCGGCGACGTCGACCTTGCGGCGGCGCACGATGCCGAGGTCGATCACCGCGGCACGCGCGGCGCTGTAGAACCCGGAGTCGGCCGGGGTCAGCCCGATCGCTTCGAGCTTCTGCATGAGTCTGGGGGCCGGCTTGTCGCCGTCGAGCCAACCGAGGAACTGCCAGATCGCCCGGAAGTCGTCGACGTCGTTGATCAGCGGGGTTCCGGTCAGAGCCATCAGCAGCGGGTTGCCGCCGGGCGTGCGGCGCCGGATCTGCTCAGCCAGGGCCAGCACGTGCTTGGAGCGCTGCGACTGCAGGTTCTTGATGAAGTGCGCCTCGTCGACGACCATGCCCTTGAAGCCCAGGGTGCCCAGCCAGGTGCGGTGCCGGTCGAGCACGTCGTAGTTGACGATGACCACATCGGCGAAGGCGTCGAGCGTGTCGCCGTCGCCGTGGATGACGGTGGCCCGGCGGTTCGGCGTCCACAGTGCGACCTCGCGCACCCAGTTCATCTTGACGACGTTGGGAACGATGGCCAACAGCGGGTAGGCCCCGCTGACGGATGCCGCGAGCAGGCTCTGCGCCGTCTTCCCGAGCCCCGGCTCGTCGGCAAGCAGGTAGCTGCGGTGGCCCAGGCGCGCGCTTTCGACGAACCGGGCCTGGTGGCGCATCAGCTCCATGCCGCGAGGCGAGAGCCGGTCGACGCGGGGTGCCTCGGGCAGGTCCATGCTGGCGGCCTGACCGCCGGAACCATACTCGAAGGATTTGAACAGCGGGCCGATGAGTTCCCAATTGGCCAGGCGACGGCCGGAGACGACCGGCTGGGCCGTCGCGGCGCTGAAATCGGGCGCGAGGAACGGGTTGGCGAGCTGGCGAGCCTTGACCGACTGAGGGATGACCTGGTTGACCGGAATTTCCGGCTTGGCCTCGGCCTCGCGGGTGATGATCAGTTCGTCGGGGGTGAGTTCGGCGCCGGACTCAAGCAGCCAGTCGCGGCGGAACCGCTGCGCGACCGTGGACACGCCGGCATCCGGTTCCAGCAGGGTGATCAGGCTGGTGTCGCGGGCCGCGGTCTTCGCCAGGATCTGGGCGATGCCGTCAAGGCGTTTCAGCAGTTCCGCGCGGTTCGCGTCGGTGAGATCCTTGTCGCCCTTGACCCGGGCACGTTCCTCGCGCATGAGCAGCGCGATGACCTGGTACTTGGTGCGGTTGGTCGGGCCCAGCTTGGCGCCGACCTGCGCCTTCGCCTCCACCTCGCGCACCTTGCGGGCGAGGATGGGAATGATGGGGGCGTCATCGTCGCGGGAACGAGGTCGCTGCCGAGCGCGACCTTCGGCGGCAACACGGTTGTTCGAACCGGCGGCCTGGTGGCGGGTGTAAGCCATTCTTCTCCAACTTCACAGCAGCACAGCAGACAAAGGCCGTGCTCGACGTGGTGCGGCATCCGTGGACACCGGTGCGATCGATACGTCGAAGCCTGAATCGAGCAACGTGCCAACCCTATTTGCGCCACCGGCATTTGGGATGCAGCGGCACGGTCAAGACGGTAATCGGGCTTTTTCGACGCGGATATAGTCTACGCCCGCTGGTCAATCCCGATGCACCGGCACCTTGGTGACGACCCCGACGAGGATGAAGACCAGCGCGGCGATGAACTGGGCGGACACCCAGCCCCGGCCGGATAGGTCGATGACCACGATCGGGTTCCAGAGCACCGCGATCGGCGCGAGACCGATCAACCACAGCCAGACCTTCGCCTGGATGGCGAAGACGCAGAGGATCATCGCGAGGATGCTGACCGCGTAACGGATGATGATAAAGCTTTCGGAGTCCAGCAGCGCGAGCCCGCCGAGCAGGGTGACCGCCCCGAGCAGACCGGGGGCCAGAGCGGAACGTGTGACTGTGGGTTCGACCGGGGTGCCCATCAGACGCCTCCTCCTCCTCCTCCTCCGCCGCCGCCTCCACCGCCGCCGACCGAGCCACCTCCACCCGAACCGGAACTGGAGGAACTCGACGCGCTTCCCGACCAGGAGGCCGAGGTGGAGCTCGTGAACGAGCTCAACCCGGCGGCGAACCAGACCGGGTTGAACGGAGCGATCCCAGCGTACCAGTCCGGCTGCGCGTCACTCCGGGCGTAGTGGTCACCGAGAACCTGGGCCCACTCCTTCTCCTGACCGAACAGCACCGCGAACGGCAGCAGGTGCTCATAGAGCTTCAGCACCTGCCCCGGCTGCCCCGGATCGGGCAGGCCGAGAACGGATGCCGGGTCCGGCCGGTAGGGCGACCTCAGCGCTCCCTCGGGGCTCTGCAGCACTCGCAGCCGTTCGGCCCGGGCTATATCGATGTACAGCTTCACGCCGACCAGAGTCAGAATGCCGGTGAGCACAGCGCCGACGAGCAGCCAACGGGGCAGCCGGCCACCCTTCCTCTCCCGCAGCCCGTCGGTCAGCACCTGCTCGGTGACCGCCTGGAGCTGCTTGGCCAGCCCGGCGCCCAGCTTGGTGTCCTTCGTCTTGAGGTCGCGGCTCGTGCCCGCGTGCAGCCCCGGGAACAGCAGCCGGAGCACCGCCTGCTCGGCCGGGTCGAGGTCTCTGGTGTGCAGCAGCTCGAGCAGGTAGTGCTTTGTGCCCTCCCCCTCCAGGACCCGCACATTGCCACGCACAGCGAAGCTGAGCAACTGGGCGGTCATGGCCTTGGCGCTCGTGCGCATCACGTTTCCCGCCAGGAGCAGGTTGACGCCCTGCGGCCGCAGGTACTCGGCGACGACGGTCGGCCGACCCGGTGCGTTCCGCCAGCGGGTGGCCCGGGAGGCGACGGCGAGACCGGCGCCGAGCAGGCCGATCAGGGCCGCTGCGAGGCCGATACCCGGGAACGGGTTCGCCGTGAACGACTGGTCGCGGGGCACGAAGGTGCCAGGTTCGAACCCGACGGCCGGAGTGAGCCCCTCGGCCGAGCCAAGTGCCCCGGCGGTGACGTCGAGCGTGACGTCGACCTGTTCGCAGGTGATGACATAGGTCTGCCCGCCATGCACGAAGACATCGGTGGCGATCGTCACCGGCGCGGGCTGTTGCGCACCACGAACAGGCTGGAGAACACCATCAATGCGGCGGAGATCAACGGGTTGATCAGGTTGGACACGGCCAGCGGCAGCACCGCCCGGCCGTAGCAGAAGGTGCAAACCAGGGTACCCCTGATCACGCGCAGGGTGCGTCGGGACAGCCGGATGACGTCGGGCATGGTGCCAGGTGGTCGCACACGATGGTGACGTCGCTGGCAGACGACAGAATACCCCTCCGGGGTATTTGAAATCGCGGTACTGTAGACCCATGATTGACGACATCAAACGGCGTGCCCTGCACCGTGCCCGCATCCTCGAGGGTCAGATGCGTGGTTTGGAGAAGATGATCGAGAACGAGGATTACTGCATCGACATCCTCACGCAGTCCCTGTCAATCCAGAAGTCGCTCGGCTCGCTCAACAAGCTCCTCGTGGACAATCACCTGCAAACCCACGTGACCGAGATGTTCGAGGCCGGGGGCGAGGCTCGGGGGACCGCCATCGCGGAGCTGCTCAAGGTCTTCGAACTCAACAACAACCGAGGCTGAAGCCGGCAGCACCCGCCGCGTTGACATCACCGGTGGAATCAATTAGCGTCTCTGAATGCTCCAAATCCGGGCATCGGTCGTTCCCCCGAGACGAATTGGTTTTCCCATTGACTTCAGAATCTGCATCCCTGCCGAACCTTCCCGGCCACACCGAACACCACGACATCACGAATCTGGTCGGCGAATACCGCCAGCGCCAGCTCAATCTCTTCCGTGAGCGCCAGCTGGAACTCGAGCCCGACGAGCAGATCTCTGCGCACCTTCCCACGCACTAGCCACTGCGCCCGAGCCACTGCGCAGACTCGCCCCACATCAAATCTGCTGGATCGGCATCGCGTTGCTCGCAACTCTTCCATAGTGCCTCGCCGTGACCGCACCGGCCCCTGAGTGAGTCCTCATCGCTTCGCGGCGTCGCGCGCCCACGATCGGGTCCGACGGCACCGCGTGCACGCGGGTCATCACCGGCGAGGCGGCGAGTGCCCTGGTCAAGGCCCGAGCCGCACGAGTCATGCGGCGCCTCCAGCGATCACCGTTTGGTATCCGGCAGATGGTGTGGCCAACTCAGGAGATCCGCTCGGGGCATGCCGGGCATCCGCGCTGGTTCCGCACTAGCCTGCGGCGGCTGGCGGACCCAGGCGGCGGATGTCCTGAGTTGGCCACACGCGCGGGCTCAGCCGGGCCTGACCGACGAAAGCGTTCGGGGCGCCAGAATCGCCGTCGACTCCGTTCGGGCTGAGTGGCCCCAGGGCCTCGGACTCGGAAAACCGGGCGGTTGGAACGCGGTTTCATACCGCGTCGAGGGCCCGGTCAGGTCAGGGCCCGGTCAGGTCAGGGCCCGGTCAGGTCAGGGCCCGGTCAGGTCAGGGCCCGGTCAGGTCAGGGCCCGGTTGGGTCAGAGCCCGGTCAGGTCAACCTTGGTGAACTCACCGCTCAGGCGGCGCGCTCGGCGACCGGCCGGCCCGATCCGGGGGCATCCGGGGCAGTCGTGGCGTTCGCGTTCGTCACGGCCACCTCCACGGCAGCCTCCCCTACGGCGGCCGCCGTGATCCGATTGGCCATGCCGGTGAAGATGACGCCGTGGAAGGGCAGGATCGCGAACCAGTACAGCCGACCGCCCAGTCCCCGTGGGAAGAAGACGGCGCGCTGACGGTACACGGAGCCGCCGCCCGGCGCCGGATCCGCCGTCATCTCCAGCCACGCCCGGCCGGGAACGCGCATCTCGGCACGGAGACGCAGGAACCGGCCGGTGTCGATGCGTTCGACCCGCCAGAAGTCCAGCACGTCGCCCGTATGCAGGTGGTCGGGGTTACGACGGCCGCGGCGCAGGCCGACCCCGCCGACGAGCTTGTCCATCCAGCCGCGGATGGCCCAGGCCAGCGGGAATGAGTACCAGCCGTTGTCACCGCCGATGCTCTCGATCACGCGCCACAGGGCTTCCGGCTTCGCTGCGGTGTGCTTTTCCTTGAGGTCGGTGTAGACGAGGTGCCCGGCCCATTCGGGGTCGCTGGGCAGCGGGTTGCTCGACGCGCCCGCGATCGACGCGTTCCGCCAGCTGGTCTCGACGTCGCCGTCGCGCATGCGGCCGAGGGCCAGGCGCACGGCGGTGCGATACCCGGTGAGACCCTCTTTCGGCTGGGGAATGTACTGGTCGATGTCGCGCTCGTGCACCACACAGTCGTTTTGCAGACTCGCGATGATGGGCACGGCCAGGCTGCGCGGGATGGGCGTGACCAAATTGACCCACTGCGATGCGAGCCAGGGCGTGAACACGGGCAGGGACGCGATGGGGCGCTGGCGCAGGCCGGCCTCGAGGGCGTACCCGTTCATCATCTGGCCGTAACGCAGCACGTCGGGGCCGCCGATGTCGAAGGTGCGGTTGACGTCGGCGGGAAGCTCCGCCGACGCGACGAGGTAGTAGAGCACGTCACGCACGGCGATCGGCTGGATCTTGTTGCGCACCCACTGCGGCGCCGGCATGTACGGCAAAACGTCGGTCAGGTGCCGGATCATCTCGAACGACGTGGAGCCGGACCCGATGACCACCCCGGCCTGGAGGGCTGCTGTCGGCACACCGGACTCCACCAGAATGCGGCCGACCTCTGCCCGGGAGCGCAGGTGCTGGGACAGCTCCTCGGTGTCCGGGTGCAGCCCGCCCAGGTAGACGATGCGGGAGACGCCGGCCGCGGCGGCGGCCGTAGCCACATTCGTGGCCGCGAGGCGTTCCGTGCTCTCGAAGTCGCCGCGGGTGCCCATCGAGTGCACCAGGTAGTAGAGCACATCGACCCCGGTGACGGCGGATCGCACACTGGCCAGGTCCCCGAGGTCACCCTCGGCGACCTCCACCTGTTCGACCCACGGGACATCCTTCAGCTTCTGGGGTGTGCGCACGAGCACGCGCACGGCGTAGCCGGCTTCCAGCAGCAGGGGAACGAGCCGGCCGCCGATATACCCGGTAGCGCCGGTCACAAGTACACGTCGTTGCGTCGTCATAGCGAAAGCCTAGGGGCGGATGCTGGACTGACGCCGAGGATCGGGCAAACGGCCGCGCCGTGCCGAGCTGCGGCTGTGGGCCAGGGCTGTGGATGACTCGCGCGGGCGCGCGCAGAGTGCGGCATCATCGCCGAATGACACTCCGACTCGATCCCCGGTATCCGGTCGTCTGGCGCTCGCCCGACATCATCCAGGTCGGCGTCGACCACCCGTTGGTCGTGATCACCGCCCTGAGCCCGGGACTCGAGCGGGTGCTCGCGGCCCTGTTCGTGGGGGTGCCCCGCTCCGGAGCACTGATGATCGGGCGGGAGGGCGGGGCCTCCGACGAGGCCATCCTGGCGCTGCTCCGCGCCCTGCGGCCGGCTCTTCTGGTCACCGCCGAGAATGTTCCGGGCCCGGCCCGGATGCCCGAACCGGTCGCCGTGGCACCGCCGCCCAGAATCTGCGTCGACGGGTGCGGGCTCACGGCGGACCTGATCCGCACGCTGATCGGCACCCTGGGTCTGACCCTGGCCAAGACCGACAACCCCGGCACCGGGCTGGCCGTGGTCCTGGGTCACTACGCCCTGGAACCGGAGCGGCACGGGCGCTGGCTGCGCCGGGACATCCCGCACCTGCCCGTGGTCTTCAGCGACAGCGAGGTGCGGATCGGACCCCTGGTCGAGCCGGGGGTCGGCCCCTGCCTGTACTGTCTGGAGCTGGCGCACATGGATTCCGACCCGTCGTGGGCCGCCCTGGCCTGCCAGCTGCTCAGCCGCCGGGCACCCACGGAGACCCCGCGGGCCGGCATCGATGTGGCCGCCCTCGTCGCCGGGATCGGCCACGACCGGCTGGTCCTCGGGCGGTCCACCCTCACGGAGACCGCGCTCATCTTCGACGTGGCGTCCGGCACCCTCAAACGTCGTGGCTACCGGCCGCATGAGTCGTGCGGCTGCCGCACCGTTCCCGGGAACGTGACCGCGCTGCACGGGGCCGGGCGCCCCGTCCGCGACTGACCGGACAGGTCCAGGTCAGACCCGGTCGCAGACCGGGGCCCAGATCAGGCTCGGGCGAGCCGGATGCCCCGCTCCAGCCCCACGACCAGGGTCAGGTCGAGCAGCGGCCGGGCTTCGGCCCAACCGCCCTCGCCGTGCAGCAGGTAGTTGCCCTCCACCACCACGAGGCGCCGGCGTTCAGCCGGGCGACCAGCGCCTCCCCCACGGTCGACTTTCCCGATCCCGGGGCGCCGGCCAGGCCGACGAGGGTGCGCGAGCCGGCATCCGTCGCCTGCCGGGTGCGTTCGAGTTCGACCGCCCGGACGACCGCGACAACCTCGTCCAGGCTACGGAGCAGGGCCATCAGGTGCTCTCAGCCGACCGGGCGGTCGAGTCGGAGGCCGGGCGCGGAGTCGAAGACGAACCGGGCCCAGAGGCGGTAGCCGAGCGCACTCGGGTGGAACTCGTCGCTGGCGAAGAAGCCCTCGACGTAGGGCGGCGGGGTCGGGATCGCGACGACCCCGTCGAGACCCTCGACGGCCAGGCGGGCGCCGGTGTCGAGGCTCGCGGCGTGCCGCGCGAGGGTGGCGCGCAGGGGTTCGGGCAGCAGCGCGAAGCGGTCGAAGCGCGGCATCAGCGACACGAGCACGGCCGCCTGCGGCGCCGCGGCCCGCAGGGCGAGCACGATTCGACGCACATCGTTCGTGAAGGCGTTTCGGGAGCGCAGCCCCAGCGCATCGTTCGCGCCGATGGTCAGCAGGGCCAGGTCGAAGGGCACGGCGGCGGCGTCCGTCAGGAAGCGCTCGCGCACGTCCCGGGCCGTGGCGCCGTTCTCACCGATCGCCCGCCAGGTGCTGCCGCGGCCCCAGCGCTCGGCCACCTCGTGGGCGATCCAGCCAGGCAGGGCCTCGCTTTGGGTCTCGGCGCCCACGCCGGCGGCGGTCGAGTCGCCGAGCACGAGGATGCGCAGCGGGTCGGGGCCGGGCCGGGAACCGGTCCACGGGAGGGCGGCGTCGGGCAGCCGGGGCGTGTCGCGGCGCAGCCGGCGTGCCTGCGTCACCAGTAACGGCGCGTAGGGCACCGCAGCCAGGCGGGTGAACGGAAAAGTGGGCACGCCCCGAGGCTACCCCGCGCCGGTCTCAGGAGCCGCGGGCGGCGGGCGCACGCACGCCGCGGGCGCCGATCTCGGACAGGAACCGGGAACGCTCTCTGGGGCTGCGCTGCTGGTGGCCCGCAGCAGACCAGCTCAGGGACAGCCGTTTGCGTGCACGGGTGATGCCCACGTAGAGCAGCCGGCGTTCCTCGTCGATCTGCTCGAAAGTGCCTGCGTAGCTGATCGGCACGAGTCCCTCGGACAGACCGATCAGGAAGACGGCGTCCCATTCGAGGCCCTTCGCCGAGTGCAGCGTCGCCAGGGTCACCGCGGACACCGTGGGTTCGTGCTGGCCGGCCTGGCGCTCCATCAGCTCGTCGGTGAACTGGCGGAATGTGGTCTCTGGGGCTGCCTGGTCGACGAGGCCCATGATCGCGTTAAGCGACTCCCACCGGTCGCGCACCGCGCCCTGGGCCTCCGGCGCACTCTGGCTCCAGCCGAGGGAGCGCAGCACGTCACTGACGGATTTGAACAGCGGTTCGCCGATGATCGAGACGGATGCCGCGCGCAGCTGCATCACCGCCTGCTTGACCTCGGCCAGGTCGAAGAAGCGCTTCGACCCGCGGATCTGGTAGCTCACCCCGACGTCGCCGAGGGCAGTTTCGAGGAAGGCGGCCTGCACGTTCACCCGGAACAGCACGGCGATGTCCTCCGGGCGGGTGCCGCCCTCGATCAGCTCGACGATGTTCTGGGCGACGCCGCGGGCCTCGGCCATGTCGTTCGGGTATTCGCGCACACCCGGCTCGGTGCCGATTTCGCTGGCGTGGGCGCGCAGGGTGAGGGCGCCGGTCCGCCCGCGCATGAGCTGATTGGCCGTGGCGACGATCGACCCCGTCGACCGGTAGTTCTGCTCGAGGCGCACGACGGTGGCGTCCTCCCACCGCTTGGGGAAGTCGAGCAGGTAGTCGCTGCGGGCGCCCGCGAAGGAGTAGATGGTCTGGCTGGCGTCCCCGACGACGCAGAGGTCGCGGCGCTGGCCCAGCCAGAGCGAGAGCAGGTCGTGCTGAAGCGGGGAGACGTCCTGGTATTCGTCGACGACGAAGAAACGGTACTGCTCGCGCACCTGTAGGGCGACGGATGGCTCGGCCTCGATCATCCCGGCCATCGCCAGGAGCACATCCTCGAAGTCGATCTGCTTGCGGTCGTCCTTGAGGCGCTCGTAGGACTCCATCATGGCCAGCACCTGGTCCACGTCGAGCCGGCCGGGCAGGCTGCGCTTGGCGATGCCGGCCCCATACGCCTCAATGCCGATTCCGGAGGTCTTTCGCCACTCGATCTCCGCGGCCAGGTCGCGCAGGGTGGCCGTGTCCAGCTTGAGATTCAGGGTTTCGGCGGCGTGCCCGAGCAGACGGCCCTTGCCGTCGAGGATGCGGGGCGCCTGGCCGCCGACGACGTGCGGCCAGAAATAGTTCAGCTGCGACAGGGCCGCCGAGTGGAACGTGCGGGCGGCGACGCCCCCGGCGCCGAGTTGGCGCAGCCGGCCGCGCAGCTCCGCGGCGGCGCGCGCCGTGAAGGTGAGGGCCATCACCCGGTTCGGCGAGTACGCGCCGGTCATCACGCCGTAGGCGATGCGGTGGGTGATGGCCCGGGTCTTGCCGGTGCCGGCGCCGGCGAGCATGCACACCGGACCCACGAGCGCCTCGGCCGCCACCCGCTGCTGGTCGTCGAGGCCGGCCAGCAGGGAACCGGCGGTCAGCGCCATCCGTGCACCTTGTCGGGGCCGAAGTCGAGGGGTTCGCCGAGCCAGTGCTCGATGATCACCCGGGCGATCGAGGAACGGCCGGGCAGGATGATGACGTCGCCGGAGGCCCGTAGCTCGTCGCGGCTGAACCAGCGCAGGTCGAGGATCTCCTCCCCGTCGGGGAGCAGGGCTGCCGGAGCCTGGCCGTCGGCGAGCCGGGCCGTGAAGCCGAACATGATCGAGGCCGGGAACGGCCACGGCTGGGAGCCGAGGTAGACCGGGTCGGCCACGCGCAGGCCGGATTCCTCGAACATCTCCCGGATGACGGCCGCCTCGAGCGACTCGCCCGGTTCGACGAAACCGGCCAGGAGCGAGTAGCGGTTGCCCTCCCAGAGGGCGTTCGAGCCGAGCAGGATGCGGTCGTCGGCGTCGGTGATCAGCACGATCACGGCCGGGTCGGTGCGCGGGAACACCTGGCCGCCGCAGTCGGGGCAGCGCCTCGTCCAACCGGCGTTCTCGATCAGGGTGGCCGTGCCGCAGCGCGGGCAGTGGGCGTGAGAGTCGTGCCAGTTCACGACGCCGAGCGTCTCGGTGAACAGTCCCGCGTCGCGGTCGGACAGGGTGGTCGCCACAGGGCGCAGGGACACCCAGAGGGACTCGTCGGGTTCGAGCGCCAGGGCCTCCTCGTCGGTCAGCACGGCCGCGACCAGCGGGGTGCCCACGGGCTCCGGCGCATCTTCGGCCAGGGAACGGCCGAGGTAGAGCCGGAACTCGCCGGCGGGAACTCGGTCGGGAGCCAGCAGGCGCAGTCGGGCGGGGGCGGCGGCCTCCATCAGCGCGGAGCCTCGCCACAGCACGAGCAGGCGCGTGCCGGCATCCGTCTGCAGCGTGTTGAGCAACCCGGGGGTGGCGCGCGCCTCGCCGTCACGGTCGACCGCGTGACGGGAAAGCGGCAGACGGGAGGTGAACGCAAACGACATGGTGCTCCTCGGTCTCGGACAGACTGCCGAAGTTGTGTCGAGGCGTGGCGAACAACCGCGCCGAGGGGAAGTCGACCTAACCTAGAAGTATGGTCAGATCCCCTCTCACTCTAGCCGCGCTGGCCACTGCCGCCGTCCCCGGTCTCGACGTCGTCCAGGTGCGTCTGCACGGCACCGTCGCGCGTTCTCGAGGAGCCAGCGGCGCGTTCGAATCCGCACTGCTGATCGACCGCGACGACCGTGCCCTCATCATCCGGGTCCCCGCCTCGCAGGCCGCCGAAACCGAGCAGTCCGCCGATCTGGTAGCCCTGCGCGCGCTCACCGTCGGCAACCGCAGCCGGCTCCCCTTCGACGTGCCGCAGTTCGTGGGCCAGGCGCCGCTCAGCGGCACCCGGGCCGTCGTCTACGAGTTTTTGGAGGGCGATTCCTTCGACGCGGATGCCCTCACCGGCCACGCGGGCGTGTCCGGTTCGATCGGCCGCGCCATCGCCGCGGTGCACTCACTGCCGACGGCCTTCGTCGGCACCGCCGGGTTGCCTCAGCAGAGCGCTCAGGAATGCCGTACCGGAACCATCACCTTGATCGACCGGGCGGCCACCACCGGCTACCTGCCCGCCGCGATCCTGCGCCGCTGGGAACAGGCCACCGACGACGACGGGCTCTGGCAGTTCGCGCCCTGCGTGGTGCACGGGTCGTTGTCGGCTGACTCGTTCCTGATCACCGACGACTCCGTCTCCGGGGTTCTCGGCTGGTCCGCCCTGAGCGTGGGCGACCCGGCCCGCGACCTGCACTGGCTGCTTTCCTCCCGCGGGGCGGCCGGCGAGACCGCCGTCGCGTCGTACGCGTCGGCCCGCCAGGGCAACGACCCGAGGATCACGCAGCGCGCGATGCTCTACGCCGAGCTGGAGCTGGCCCGCTGGCTGCTGCACGGCACGGACACGCGCAGCCAGGGGATCGTCGACGACGCCGTGGCCATGCTCGACGGTCTGGTGGACAACGTGCACCAGGCTACGTCGCATCCGTTGTCACCGGCCACCGGCCCGATCCTCGATGTTGCCGGGGTGGAGAGCATGCTCAAGTCAACACCGCGCGGCATCCCCCGCCGCGACCTGGGTGGTTCCATGCACACCGACGCCTACAACCTGTCGGAGTTCGGCGGCGAGTTCGAGGACGACGACGAGACCGGCTCCGGTTCGGGTCCAGGCTCGTCGTCATCGTCATCGTCATCGGCCGACGATGCCACCACCGGCGCGCTCGACACCGTGGGCGATACCGCCTTCAGTCGAACGGACGACCAGGCCCGCACCAGGTCCTCCTCGGAGTAGAGCCGGTCCGGGGCGACGATCGTGTCGTCCGCGACGAAGTAGAACACCGCGTCGACGATCTCCGGGTCGATGCCCTTCCAGCGCGCATAGGCGAGCCGGTACAGGGCCAGCTGGGTCTGCTTGAGCTCGAGGTCCGCGGCGCTCGAAGGCGCCCGGCCGGTCTTCCAGTCGACGACCTGGTAGCCCGTCTCGGTGCGGTAGACCGCGTCGAGCTTGCACACGAAGACCTGCCCGGCCAGCACGTGGTGGATCTCGATCTCGACCTCTTCGGGCTGCACCGACGCCCACGGCGAGTGCTCGAAGGTGCGCTGCAGCCGTTCGAGCTGGGCCTGCTCGAGCGGCTGGTTCTGGTCGAGGTCGAGGTCGAGGTCGAGGTCGTCGGGGCGCTGGTCACCGAGGTCCAGTTCGCTCTCGTCCGCGTCGATCAGGTCGCCGCCCGACGCCCCGCCGGCGCGCTGTTCCACCCAGGAGTGGAACAGGGTGCCCAGCCGGGTGGCCCGGTACGGTCGCTCGGGCATGGGGCGGCGCAGGGCGGCGGCCACCCCCACCGGGTCGTCGATGTAGTCCTTGAACCGGGAAGCCGGAATGCGCGTAGGCAGCGGGACGGCGCCCGCGCCGGCGAGGCGCAGCATCCGTTCCTCGAGCAGCAGGGTGACCGCGTGGGACCACCGGGTGTCGCGTTCGCTCTGCGCTTCGGCGCGCACCCGGGCGGCCGCGGCCTCGACGAGGGGCCGCCGCGTGCCGAGCGGGTCGAAGGGCCAGTGCTCGTCGACGCCCTCCCCGGTGTCGGGTTTCTCGTCGTGCTCGCTGCCCTCCGGCAGCGCGGCGATCAGCCCGGCCTCGGCGAGCTCTTCGAGGTACCGACTGGGGGCGCGCACGGTGCTGCCGCCGCCCCAGTACGATCCGGTGAGCAGCAGCTCCTCCTGGGCGCGGGTCGTGGCCACATAGATCAGGCGCCGCTCCTCGTCGTCGTGGCGGGCGGCGAGCTGCTCCTTGTACGCTTGAAATTCTGTGTCGAACGACAGCTGGGTCTCATGCTCCTGCCAGGCGAGCTCGGGCAGCTCGGCCCGGTCGCCGCGGAACGGGTAGGGCAGCTCGCCGAACTTCAGCCAGCCGGCCCCGTCCCGGGTCTGAGCCGGCAGGCTCTTCTCGGTCAGGTTGGGGATGGCCACATAGTCCCACTCGAGCCCCTTGGCCCCGTGGATGGTGAGCAGTTGCACGGTGCCGCTCTCGCCCGGCTCGATCCGCGGGCCCAGGTCGTCGCGGGCGGCGGCCCTGCCCAGCCAGCGCAGGAAACCGGCGAGGCTGCCGACCTCGTCGCTGGCAAGGAAGGCGGAGACCGTGTCGTGGAAAGCGTAGAGGTTCGCGAGGCCCAGGCCGTTGGCCTCGTTGGCGACGAGTTCCACGTCGAGCAGGAGCTCCTGCTCGATCAGCCGCACGAAGTCCAGCAGCGGCAGGCCGGCCCGCGCGCGCAGCCAGGCCAGCTGGCGGCCGGCGGCCCGCACCCGGGCCCGGCCGGTGTCGCTGAAGCCCGCGAGCTGCCCGTGGGTCTCGGGGGCGGCAGCCACGAAGTCGAGGGCGTCGACGAGCGACGCGCCCTCGTCGACGGCGACGGATGCCCGCATCTTGTCTTTGAGTTCCTGTGTCACCGCCTGCTGGGCCCAGTCGTGTGCCGCCAGCCAGCGCGCCACGGCCGCGAGGTGCTGCAGGTCGCGGGGGCCGACCCGGTAGCGACCGCTGGCGAGCAGTCGCACCAGTTCGCTGCCGGCGGCGGGATCGTGCACGACCCGCAGCACGCAGATGACGTCGGTGACCTCCGGGGTGGAGAGCAGGCCGCCGAGGCCGAGCACGTGGGCGCGGACGCCTTGCTCCCGCAGCACCTCGGCGAAGAACTCCATCTCGCGCCGGGCCCGGAAGAGCATCGCGCCGGACTTGTCAGTGCCGCTGGTGAGGCGCGTGGCGAACCAGTCCGCCACGACCCGGGCCTCGTCGGCGATGGTCTCCAGCATCGACGCCTCGACCCGCCCGTTCGCCTTACCGGCCGGCACCGCGAGGGTGTCGACCTGGATGCCGTCGGGCCGGGCCCGGAGCGCCTCGCTCAGCGGCGCCACCAGCGCGTTCGCGGTGTCGAGCACCGTGACCGGGTTGCGCCAGGTGACGGAGAGGCTCATCGACGGCGACTGGCGGTTGGAGAGTCCGGCGAAGCTCTGCGAGAAACCCAGCAGGTTCGCCGAGCTGGCCCCGCGCCAGCCGTAAATGGACTGGTGCGGGTCACCGACGGCCATCACCGGGTGCCGGCTGAAGAGGGTGTGCAGCAGCTCGGTCTGCAGCACCGAGGTGTCCTGGTATTCGTCGAGCAGCACCACCCGGTACTGGTCGCGGTAGCGAGCGACGACCTGCGGGGTCTTCTGGCAGACCTGCAGGGCGAGAGCCACCTGGTCGGAGAACTCGATCAGCCCGAGCCGGCGCTTCTCCACTGCGAAGCGTTCGGCGAGCTCGAACAGAACCGGCAGCGGCTCCACCGCCGCGAGTGACTCGGCGACCGAGGCATACGGGATCTTTTTGCGCGGGTTGCCGTAGGGCAGGTCTCGCAGATAGCCGAAGCCGGCGGAGAGGCCGGTCAGGTCGTGCGGCGCGGCCGGGACGCCCGGAACAACGGGCGGGGGGTTCTCGGCGAGGGAACGGCTGAAGGCGAGCACGGCATCCGTCACCGCGTCGAGCTTCTTGCCGAAGGGTACGAGCCGGCTGTCGCCGTGCTCGATCACCACTCGGCGGGCCAGCAGCCAGGCGCTGGTCTCGCTGAGAAGCACCGACTCGGGTTCGCGCCCGAGGAGCAGGGCGTTGTCGGTGAACAGGCGGCTGGCGAACGAGTTGTACGTCGACACCGTGGGCATGTTGAAGAGGTCGGAGGAATCGATCGTGACCACCCCCGCCGCGGGCGCCGGCGGCTTCGGCAGCAGCCCTTGCGCGTCGAGCTGGTCGATGCGGTCGCGGATGCGCTCGGACAGTTCGCCGGCGGCCTTGCGGGTGAAGGTGAGGCCGAGGATCTGGTCGGGCCGGGCGTGCCCGTTGGCGAGCAGCCAGAGCACCCGGTTGGCCATGGTCTCGGTCTTGCCGCTGCCGGCCCCAGCCACCACGAGGGTGGGCGTCAACGGCGCCTCGATCACGGCCTGCTGTTCATCCGTGGGGGGGAACATGCCCAGCGTCGCAGCGATCTGGCGGGCCGAGATGGGCGGCGGGGTGACGGACTGGTTCATGAGCTGACCTGCTTGATGACGTGGATTCGGCAGGACCCGTGCGAGCGCGGGTCGAGGCAGTGGGAACTGATTTCGGCGAGGAAGGTGGCGCCGCCCATGCCGGCGGCGTCCCAACCGACCCGGCTGCGGAAGGCCGCAAGCTCCTCAGGGGTGAAGGTGGACTGGGTGGGATTGCGGTAATTCTGCTTGACCGTGCCGCTGGACACGATCAGGAGGCGAGCGCCGGCGAGCGGCATTCCGGCGGGGATGCCCTCGATGGCACCCTCGCTGAACGCGAGCTGGTAGGCGCCGAGCTGCGGGTGCAGGGCCACCCCGGCGTCGTTGATCGGGTCGCCGCGGCCCGTCTTCAGGTCGACGATGACCGCCCGCCCGTCGCCGAGCCGCTCGACCCGGTCGACCGTGCCGGACAGCACGGCGCCGTCGACGTCGAGCTGGAAGGTGCCCTCCGCGCTGAGCAGGCTGCCACCGCCGTGTTCGAAGTCGAGCAGGTAGGAGGCGAGCCGGTCGGTCAGCGCGCGCGCCTCGACTTTCTGCACCCCGGACTGCCAGTCGGCGTCGAACTGAAGCTCACCCCAGCGCGCCTCGACGCCCTTCCAGAGCGCGTCGGGGCTATGAGTGGTGGAGTCCTCCATCACCTTGTGGATGATCGTGCCGAGGTTCGCGGCGGTGTTGGACGTGCCGCCGCCGACCTGCCCGATCACCCAGTGCAGCGGGCAGGTCTCGAAGGCCGCCATCCGCGACGGCGAGACGCGCACCGGGGCGTCGCCGGCCTCCCGGTCGTTGAGCGGGCGCACGGTGCTGGGCTCGTTCAGGCCGTACCACTGGTCGGGGGCGGCACCGACCACGTTCTCCCGGGCCAGCCGGGCCAGGGTCGCTGCGGCATCCGTGGCCCGGCTCGCAGCCTCGTCGCCGTGGGCCGCGGTGCCCCGGGTCAAATCCCGGCGGAGCCGGCCCACCAGGCCGCGCAGGGAGAGCGGGTAGCGGCTGATGTCGCCGGGCTCCGGAGCCGTGCGCGGTGCGGGCTTCGGCAGCAGCCGTAAAAATACCGACGGCTGGTTCTCCTCGTTGTCGATGGCAGTCACCAGCAGTTCGCTGCGGGCGCGGCTGGCCGCCTGGGCGAACATGCGCAGCTCGTCGTGCAGCACGGTGGTGCGGGCGCCGGCCTCCTCCGGGCGCCGGCCGGCGGCGAGCGCGGCCAGGTCGCCGGCTCCGAGCAGCGAACCACGGATGCGCAGGTCGGGCCAGACGTTCTCCTGCACCCCGGCGATGACGACGACGTCGAATTCGCGGCCGATCAGGCCGCTCGGGGTGGACACGATGACCGCGTCGCCCAGCGCGCGCGGGGCGAGGGTGTCTTCGGGCACGTCGGTGTCGACAAGGTGTTCGAGGAACAAAACCGGCGGGGCGGTCGGGGTGCGCTCCACGTAGCGCTGCGCGGCGGAGAAGAGCTCCACCACGGCGTCGAGGTTGTGGTTGGCCTCGTCGGCGACGATGCCCGTGCCGGTGGACTGGTCCTTCCACTCCCGGGCGAGCCCGCTTCGTTGCCAGAGACCCCAGAGCAGTTCCTCGATCGTGGCGCCGGCAGCGTATTCCACGGCGGCCGCCCGAAGGCTCTCCCCGCAGCTGGCGGCCCGGCGGGCCGTGCGGTTGTCGATGGCGGCGAACAGGCCGGGGTCGCCGAGGGCCTCCACCAGGAGCTCGTCGGCGGAGCGGTTCCGGTCACTGCTGAGTTCCTGTTGGCGCAGCGCGGCACGCAGGCGCCGCAGGGTGATCGGGTCGAGGCCGCCGAGCGGGCCGCGGAGCAGCAGGGTCGCCTCCTCGGGCCCCAGGGGTGTGCGGCCCAGGGTCACTTCGAGCGCAAGGATGAAGGCCCGCACGGCGTAATCGTCGCGGAGCGCGGTCTGCGCCGACGACACCTGGGTGGGCACCTCGAGCGCGGCGAGCCCCTTGGACAGGGCGGGCACGAGCGAGCCGCTGCGCACGACGACCGCCATCTGACCCCACGGAATGCCGCCGAGCACGTGCCGCTCCCGCAGCCGGCGGGCGATCACGGCGAGCTGGTCGGCGGGGCTGTCCGCGAGCATGGTCTGCACGGGGTTCGGCTCCCCGGCAGGCTCGGCCTGGTCCGCCTGCCCTTCGGGCTGGACTGCCTGCGCGGCCGGGTCAGCCACGCCGACGGCGAACCGTTGCCTGCCGGCCGAGGCCGCGCCGATCCGGTGCGTGAGACCCCGCACCACCGCGCGGATGGCCGCGTCGTGCCGGTACACCGTGCTGAGAACCAGGGTCGGCAGCACGGCGCCGGACAGGTACGCGCCCAGCCGGCCGAGGGCATCCGGGTGGGCGCCGTGGAAGGAACCGGTGCTGATATCGGGGTCGCCGAACGCAATGACGCCCACGCCGCGCGCCGCGAACTGGGCGAGGAGGGTCAGGTTGGCCTGGGTAAGTTCTTGCGCATCGTCGAGCAGGATCAGGCGCAGGCTGCCGAGCGAGCCGAGCGCCGCGGAACCGGCCGGGGCCCGGGCCACGATGGCCGCGGCGAACTGGGCCAGTTCGGTGGAGTCGTACTGGCCGGGGCGGGACTGGTCTTTCACGTCGTCGTAGCCGCGGATGAACTCGGCCGCGGCCACCCACTCCGGGCGCTGCTCGCTGCGGCCGAGAGCCGCGAGCGCCTCCGGGGTGACGCCGTATTCGACGGCGCGCATCATCAGGTCGCGCAGCTGCGTGCGGAACCCGCGCAGGCTGCGCACGTCGGCGCCGAGGCTGTCGGGCCAGTCCGGTGCGGCGTGCCGCGACTCAGGGTGTGACTCGATGTGCTGCGACCCGCCCTGCGCTTGGGCCTGCTGCGCTTCGGCGTGGTCCTGCCGGTGCCCCTCGAGCAGCTCCGCGATGATCTGGTCTTGTTCGCCGCCGGTGAGCAGGGTGGGAGCCGCGCCTCCCGCCCGGGCCAGGGCATCCCGCACGATCTGGAACGCGACCGAGTTCGCGGTGCGGGCCAGCGGGCCGTTGGTGGGCACGCCGAGGCGCAGCGCAAGCCGGTCACGCAGGGCCGTCGCTCCCGTGCGAGTGGGCACCAGCACAAGCACCTCGCTGGGCGAATACCCGTGGCCCCGCACGCACTCGGCGACGAGTTCGACCAGCGTGGTGGTCTTGCCGGTGCCGGGTGCGCCGATCACGGAGGCGCTGACTCCCGAGGTGTGGCGTCGACCACCGGGCAGGGCAGGCTGCGCTACCAGCGCAAGAACGGCGCGTTGCGAGTCGTCGAGAACGACCGTTTCTTGCTCGGTACGGAGCGGGAGTCCCAGGGTTGTCACGTTTTCAAACGTAACGGGTTGCGCCGACAGTGAACGATGTCGGCCCGGTGCGCGGTTCTGTCGTAATCTGGGCGCTTAGGCAACGAAAGGCGCATCTGGTGGATATCCGCATTGGCATCTTCAATTCTCCCCGTGAGATTGGCTTCGAGACCTCACAGCCCGCGAACGAGGTCGAGGAAACGGTCGCTGCCGCCCTCGCCGGGCAGACCGGGTACCTGAAGCTCTCCGACAGCAAGGGCAAGGTCTACATCGTTCCGACCGTCGGGCTCGCGTACGTGGAGCTGGGCTCCGAGGAGTCCCGCCGCGTCGGCTTCGTCGCCTGACCAACCGTGGAACTGCTCTTCATCGCCCTCGGCGGTGCGGTTCTGGGGATTGCCGCACGGTATGCCATTCCGGGGCGCCGCGCACACGGTGCAGTCCTCGTCCCGGCGATCGGCACCATGGTCGCGTCCGTCGCCTGGGTGGCGCTGAGCTGGCTAGGCGCGCCCTTGGACGGTGGCTGGATCTGGTGGGTCACCCTCGGGGTGACCGCACTGGCATCCGTCGCAGCCGACCTGGCCCTGGTGCGCACGCGCACCGCCGGCGACGAGCGGATGCTGCACACCCTGATGCGCGACGGGCACCCGGCCCGCGCGTGACGAAGGCTCCCCGTGCGGCCGGCGGTCAGGCGGTCAGGCCGAGTCCGTCCATGCGCCGCGTGTGCGCGGCGATGAGCTCAGTGAACACGGGTTCGATCCGGGACTCCGCTGCGGTGATGCCCTCCATCGGCAGAGCCGAGCGGGCGACCAGCAGGGTGTCCCCGACCAGGCGTCGTCCCCACAGGGCCAGGTGCGACCCGAGCGCCGGGGCGGCGCCGATAGCGGCCTTCAGGTGGGTGACGAGAACCTCCGTGCCGGCGTCCTGGCCGAGCAGGTGCGCCACCCGCGGGCCCACATCGCCGGGCAGCCCGTCGGACAGCCGGATGAAGAAGTCGTCGAGCAGTCCCCCGGCGAGATAGCAGCTGAGCAGCAGTTCGTTCCAGTCGGCGCCGGCCGTCTGCTCGCGGAACGCGTCGAGGTGGGGCGCGAACGGGGCCATCACCTCGGACGGCTCACCGCCGCGGCGGCGGATCTCGGCCACGAGCCCCTGGTGCTTGGCGAGGGCCCGGCCGGCGGCGACGCTCAGCGCCTCCTTCGCGGTGAGGTCCGGAGCGATCGCGATGGCCAGGGCGAGGTTCTCGAACATGCCGAGTTGGAAGTACGCCGCCTGGCCGAAGTAGGGCAGCAACTCCGGTGTGAAACCGGCGATGTCCATTTTCGTGGTCGACTGACGTGCCCGCCGCGCCGGTTGCCGGGGTGCCTCCACGCGCTTCTTGCGCCCATCGATCCACATGATCACAGGCCCAGCTTAGAACAGTGTCGTGCCGCCACCGCGGGTTCCGGCCCACGCTGGGCGCATCGGCGCGTCCGGGTCCGGTATAAGAGACTTCACAGGGCCGCCCGATAGGCTGGGACCACGCCATCGGCATGGATCGATGGCCAGGTGCCCGAAGCAAAAGACGGGCGCATCCCGCTTCCAGCTAATGACAGGCAATAATTCGTGACTTTCTCCGAACTCAACATCGACCAGGACATGGTTCAGGCTCTCGCTGATAAAGGCATCATCGAGCCCTTCCCCATCCAGGTGCAGACCATCCCCCTCGCCCTGAGCGGCCAGGACATCATCGGTCAGGCCAAGACCGGCACCGGCAAGACCCTCGGCTTCGGCCTTCCGATCATTCAGCGACTCGGGCTCGACCCCGCACCCGGCGTGCAGGTACTCGTCGTCGTCCCGACCCGCGAGCTGTGCGTGCAGGTCTCCGAAGACCTCGAGATGGCTTCCAGCAACCGCAACACCAAGGTTGTCTCCATCTACGGCGGCAAGGCGTACGAAGGTCAGATCGAGGCGCTCAAGGCCGGCGCGCAGATCGTCGTCGGCACCCCCGGCCGGCTCCTCGACCTCGCCAGCCAGCGCCTGCTCAGCCTCGCCAACGTAAGCGAGATGGTGCTCGACGAGGCCGACAAGATGCTCGACCTCGGCTTCCTCGCCGACATCGAGAAGCTGTTCTCGCAGACGCCGCCCACCCGCCACACGATGCTGTTCTCGGCCACGATGCCGGGCCCGATCGTCGCCCTGGCGCGCCGGTTCATGAACCGCCCGATCCACATCCGTGCGTCCGACCCCGACGAGGGCCTGATGCAGGCCAACATCGAGCACCTGGTCTACCGCGCACACAACATGGACAAGGACGAGGTGATCGGCCGCATCCTGATGGCCGAGGGCCGCGGCAAGACCGTGATCTTCACCCGCACCAAGCGCGCCGCCGCCAAGCTGGTCGAGGAGCTCGGCGATCGCGGCTTCAACGCCACGGCCGTGCACGGTGACCTCAACCAGGAACAGCGTGAACGCGCCATGGCCTCCTTCAAGGCCGGCAAGAAGGACATTCTGATCGCCACGGATGTCGCCGCGCGCGGCATCGACGTGGACGACGTCACTCACGTGATCAACCACACCATCCCCGAGGACGAGAAGGCCTACCTGCACCGCGTAGGACGCACCGGCCGTGCGGGCAAGACCGGCATTGCGGTCACGTTCGTCGACTGGGACGACATGCACAAGTGGACGCTGATCAACAACGCGCTCGACTTCGGCACGCCGGTTCCGATGGAGACCTACTCGTCGTCGCCGCACCTCTATGCCGACCTGAACATCCCGGCCGGGTCGAAGGGTCGCCTCCGCGCCTCGCCCATCCGGGAGACCGCCGCCTCGGCTGCACGCACGGGTGGCGCAGGCCGTACCGGCGGCGCCGGCCGCTCCGACTCGGGCCGCTCTGACTTCGGCCGTTCCGGCGGGGGCCGCACCGGTGGCGACTCCTCGCGCTCGGGCGCCGGTCGCTCCGGCGCCGGTCACACCGACGCCGCACGCTCGGGCGCGAGCCACTCCGGCGAACTGGCCGGCAGCCGCCCGCCGCGCTCGCGCACCCGGGTCAGCGCGACCACCAATCCGGATGCCCCGGTCATCACCCCGGCCGCCGGCACTCACGACGGCGGCGGCGCCGAGCACCACGACGGCAACAGCGCCCCGCGGCGTCGAAGCCGCACGCGTCGCCACGCCCCGCAGGCCGGCACCCCCAGCTAGGCACCCCCTGCACGGCAGTTTCGGCCGTAAGCGCCTCCGCTTCGGCGGGGGCGCTTTTCGTTTGACTCCGCGGTGGCTCACGATAGGGCTCGCGGCGCATGGTAGACCGCGCGCCCGGTTCCCTAGGGTGGGCGGCGTCAGCCGTAGACGGGCGGCGAGCCCGTTCCCTGTCCGATGATGCGCTCGAGCACCTCGGGCGTCGTCGTGTTCTCGCCCAGGCGGTTCGGCTTGCCCTCGCCGTGGTAGTCGCTGGACCCGGTGACGAAGAGTCCGTACTTCTCGGCGAGCGCGTAGAGGTGGGCCTTCGCCTCGGGCCTGTTCTCACGGTGCTCGAGTTCGAGCCCGAAAAGGCCGGCCTCGGCCAACCGGGCCAGTTTCGCTTCAGGGATGACGTCGACCGCCCCGCGCGTCGCCGGGTGTGCGATGACCGGCACCCCACCGGCCGCGCGCACGAGGGTGATGGCCCGCAGCGGGTCCGGCGCGTAGTGGGGCTGGTAGTAGCCGGCCTCCCAGTGCAGTATTCCCGCGAAGGCCTCGCTCCGCGTGAGCGCGAACCCGCGGGCCACCAGTGCGTCGGCGATATGCGGGCGGCCGACCGTCGCATCCGGCGTGGTCTGTGCGAGCACGTCTTCCCAGGTCAAGGCGTAGTCGACGCCGATGCGCTCCACCATCTGCTCGGCGCGCACCAGCCGGGCCTGCCGCACCCGGGCGGTTTCGGCCACGATGCCGGCGTTGGACGGGTCGAACAGGTACGCGAGCAGGTGCACGCTGGAGAAGCCCACCCGGGTGCTGAATTCCATGCCGGGGATGAGTGTGAGTCCGGCGGTGCGGGCGGCAACACCGGCCTCGGCCCAGCCGGCGGTCGAATCGTGGTCGGTCAGTGCGACCGTGCCCAGGCCGGCCGCGGCGGCGGCCCGCACGAGCTGCGACGGGGTCTCCGTGCCATCCGACACGCTCGAATGCGTGTGCAGGTCGATCGGACCGCGGAATCGTCGAGCACCAAGCATTCCCCCATGTTAGTTGTGCGGCGGACCCGGACCGTCCCGCGGGGTTCCCAGCCGCCGCCATCGCCGACTCGCCCTCGGCCAGAACGCCGACATCGTCACCCTGCCGGAAACCACCGAGGCCACCGGAGAGGCCATCGCCGAAGCCATGCGCGAGGGCGGACGTCCGATGTGGGTACACACCATCGCCTTCGACCAGATCTCCAAGGCCCGCTCCACGACCCTAATGATCAGCTCCGACCTGGGCGACTACACGGTCAGCGACGAGGCCGGACCGGCGACCGGTGCGGGCGCCGTCGGCACCTGGCCGACTTTCGCGCCGGCCCTGCTCGGCTCGCCGATCGACCACGTGTTGGCCACCGCGAACTGGCAGGTGCAGGGCCTGCGCGTGATCGAGGCGGAGGACGGCGCAGGCAGCGATCACCGCCCGATCGTGGCCACCCTCGCCCGACCTCCTGGCTCAATGGGACAATGGGCCATGGCCACTTCCAGCGAAACCGCGATCCCTGCTCCCCGATCGAACGAGAACCGCTCCACCACCCCCGGTTCGGCCGGGTTCAAGGCGTACATCTCCAGCGACTGGGCCGAGCGCACCGAAGAGCTACCGCTCGCCCGCGAGCAGGCGCACTTCGCGGCCGCCCGCCGCGAACTCCTTTCCGCAATGCACCCCGGACAGCGTTTGATCATCCCCGCCGGTCGTCTCAAGCAACGCTCCAACGACACCGACTACGCGTTCCGCGCGCACTCGGCCTTTGCGCACCTCACCGGCTGGGGCAGCGACGCCGAGCCCGGCGCCGTGTTGGTGCTCGAACCCACAGCGACCGGCCACGACGCCACCCTCTACTTCCGAGAGCGGGCCGGCCGCGACTCGGACGAGTTCTACGCAAACCCCGATATCGGCGAATTCTGGATCGGCCCACGCCCCGGGGTCGCCCAGGTTGCCGCCGACCTCGGCGTGCCGGTGCGCGGCATCGCCGACCTGGCCCTGGTCATGAACACGATCGACACCGAGAGCCTCGTGCTGCGGGAGGCCGACCCGCTCTTCACCACCGAGGTCGACGAGGCCCGCCTCCGATTCGCGGCGGAGAAGGTGCTCACGACCGACGCCTCCGACTCGCCGTTCAGCCTCGAGATCAACGGCGACCATGCCGCCGACGAGCAGTTCGCCCGCGGCCTGTCGGAGCTGCGCCTGGTCAAGGACTCCTACGAGATCGCCCAGATGCGCCTCGCCGTCGCCGCCACGGCCCGCGGCTTCGAGGACATTATCCGGGACCTGCCCCGCTCGAGCACCCACCACCGCGGCGAACGGCTCGTTGAGGGCGTGTTCAACACCCGGGCCCGGTCCGACGGCAACGCGGTCGGCTACGACACGATCGCCGCGTCCGGCCCTCACGCCTGCATCCTGCACTGGACCCGCAACGATGGCGCCGTCGTGCCCGGCGACCTGATCCTGATCGACGCCGGCGTCGAGGTCGACAGCTACTACACCGCCGACATCACCCGCACCCTCCCGGTGAACGGCACCTTCACCGACGTGCAGCGCCGTGTCTACGACGCCGTGCGCGAGGCAGCGGATGCCGCGTTCGCCATGGCGCGTCCCGGCGCCGTGTTCCGCGACGTGCACGCCGCGGCGATGGCGGTCATCGCGCGCCGCACGGCCGAATGGGGCATGCTGCCCGTCACCGCCGAGGAAGCCCTGCTGCCCGACAACGGCCACCACCGCCGCTATATGGTGCACGGCACCAGCCACCACCTCGGCCTCGACGTGCACGACTGCGCGCAGGCGCGCCGCGAGATGTACATGGACGGCGTGATCGAGTCCGGAATGGTGTTCACGATCGAACCCGGCCTCTACTTTCAGCCCGACGACCTGACGGTGCCTGCGGAGTACCGCGGCATCGGCGTGCGGATCGAAGACGACATCCTGGTCACCGCGGACGGCCCGGAGAACCTGTCGGCCGGCATCCCCCGCACCGTCGAGGAGGTCGAGGCCTGGATCGCCGCCCTCACCACCTAAACCTGACCGCGGACTGTCAGGGCAGCGGATGCTGCGGAGCCGCGGGCGGCTCTTCGACGCGAGGGGGCTCCGACGGATGCGGCGGGGCCGGCACCGTCTGCTCGGCCTCAGCGAGCCCGGCGAGCAGGTTCCGGGCCCGATTGACCAGGGTGCCGTCGACGATCACTTGATAGGTACTGGCAATCACCTGCATGGTCGATGTGAAGTCGCGGCGACGTCGATTGAGCGCGGCGCTGACGACCCCGAACAGCATGCCGAACCCGGCGCCGATCATCACCGCGGCGAATACGAACGGCAGGCCCGCGCCATCCGGCGAGAAGATGAAGAACAGCAGCCCGAAGAACACGCCCAGCCAGGCGCCGGAGGCCGCACCGGCGAGAGCGACGCGCCCCCAGGTGAGTTTGCCGGTGACCCGCTCGACGGTTTTGAGGTCGTTGCCGAGGATGGAGACCTGCTTCACCGGGAAGTCGGACTTCGCCAGAGTGTCCACAGCTTCCTGAGCCTCGCCATAGGTGGCGTATGTCGCGAGCACCTCCCCCTTGGGTAAAACGGGGAACAATGCGGCCCTGCGCCCGCCGAAGGGGTTCTGATTGCTCATGAGTCCATTCTTTCACAGGACCGATCTGCCCTGAAGGTGGCCTAGATTTGATCTGTGTCTGCCACCAGAGTCTTCGTTGCCCGTTTGGCCGGGTGTACCGTTTTCGACCCCGCGGGAGACCGTGTGGGCAAGGTCAGGGACGTGCTGGTGGTCTACCGAAAAAACGACCCGCCCCTCGTCGTCGGCCTGATCGTGGAGATCCCGGGCAAACGCCGCGTTTTCGTGTCCATTGGGCGCGTCACCAGCATCGGTTCGGGTCAGATCATCACCACCGGTCTGATCAACGTGCGCCGCTTCGAGCAGCGCGGCGGAGAGGTGCGCGTCATTGCCGAGATGCTTGGGCGCACGGTGGTCTTCAACGACGGTTCCGGTGAGGCGACCATCGAAGACGTCTCGATCGAGGAGCTCCCCCAGGGCGGTTGGGCGATCAGCCAGCTCTTCGTGCGCCGCCCCAAGACCAGCCTGTCCCTCTTCGCGAAGGGCGCCACGACCTTCACGGACTGGGCCGAGGTGCGCGAGCAGACCACCGAGGGCCAGGCCCAGTCGGCCGAGCAGCTCATCGCCACCTACTCCGACCTCAAGCCCGCCGACCTCGCGAATACCCTGCTCGACCTCCCGCCGGAGCGCATGCACGAGGTTGCCGGCGAGCTACCGGACGGCCGTCTCGCCGACGCCCTAGAGGAGATGCCGGAAAGTGAGCAGGTCAGCATCCTGACCCGGCTCGGCGACGCCCGCGCCGCCGACGTGCTCGACCACATGCAGCCCGACGACGCCGCCGACCTGATCGCGCAGCTGCCGGAAGAGCTCGGCGAACAGCTGCTCGACCTGATGGAGCCGGAGGAAGCGGACGACGTACGCTTCCTGCTCACCTACGCCCCCGACACCGCCGGCGGCCTGATGACGACCGAACCGATCATCGTCTCGGCCGATGCCACGGTCGCGGAGGGGCTCGCGCTCATCCGTCGCCACGACCTGGCGCCGGCCCTCGGTGCGGCCATCTGCGTCACCCTCCCGCCCTACGAGCCGCCCACCGGCCGCTTCCTCGGCATGGTGCATTTCCAACGGATGCTGCGCTACCCGCCCCACGAACGCCTCGGCACACTGCTCGACCAGGGTCTTGATCCCGTCACCGCCGACACCTCGGCCGCGGAGGTCACCCGCATCCTCGCCAGCTATGACCTCGTCTCCGTGCCCGTGGTCGACGAGAACCACCGACTCGTCGGGGTGGTGACGATTGACGACGTCCTCGACTATCTGCTGCCCGACGACTGGCGCAGCCACGATGGCAACGACGACGTGCGCCGCCGGGCCGAGGCCCGCACCGAACTGACCACGGGAAGCATCCCGCTGCACCACGGACGGAGGACCGGCAATGGCCCGAGCTAACCGAGCGGATCTCCGCCTCGACTCCCCCAAGGGTGTGCGCACGCCCGCCCTCGGCCGCAAGCGCCGGCGTAGCCGCGACCGCCCCAGCCGCGACCGCTTCGGCCGGTTCACCGAGGCCATCGCCCGCGGCATGGGCACGCCGTGGTTCCTGCTCGGGCTGACGTTCTTCGCCGTCAGCTGGATCGCCTGGAACACGCTCGCACCGGTGCAGTGGCGCTTCGACTCCGTGTCGCTCGGCTTCATCGCACTGACCCTGGTCTTGTCGATGCAGGCCTCCTACGCGGCCCCGATGATCCTGCTGGCGCAGAACCGCCAGGACGACCGAGACCGGGTGCAGTTCGAACAGGACCGGCAGCGCGCCGAACGCAACCTGGCCGACACCGAATACCTCGCCCGGGAGGTGGTGGCGCTACGCCTCGGCATGAAGGACCTCGCCTCCCGCGATTTCCTCCGCTCCGAGCTGCGCGCCCTTCTCGACAACCTGGAAGAGCGCGAAGACCCGGACAAGCAGACCCGGAAACGCCTCCGCAAGGGCGACCGCGAGCGAGACCGCGACCGCGAGGAGCGATCGCCCAGTGCCTGAGCCCCTCTTTTCCGCCGACCAGGTGCTCACCGCCCTGGCCCGGGTGATCGACCCGGAGATCCGCAAGCCGATCACCGACCTCGACATGGTCTCCGGGGTGCGGATCGTCGACGGCCGCGCCCTCGTGGGCATCCGTCTCACCATCGCCGGCTGCCCGGCGGCCCGGCAGATCGAGCGCGATGTGTTGCGCGCCGTGGAGTCCGTGGCCGGCCCCGGCAACGTGACCGTGGATGTGAGCGTGATGACGCGCGAGCAGCGCCGAGCGATGACGGAGAAGCTGCGCGGCGGCAAGGAAGCCCGCAGCAACCAATTCGGCCCGGACTCGCTCACCCGGGTCTACGCCATCACCAGCGGCAAGGGCGGGGTCGGCAAGTCCACAATCACCGCGAACCTGGCCGTGGCCCTGGCCGAGCGCGGCCTGCGGGTCGGCATCGTCGACGCGGATGTCTACGGGTTCTCCATCCCCGGACTCCTCGGCCTGGTCACCCCGCCTTCCCCCGAGACGGGCAAGTCAGCCGCGGTCAAGCCGACCCAGGTCGGCGAGATGATCCTGCCGCCGATCGCCTTCGACGTGAAGGTCATCTCGATCGGCATGTTCGTGGAGGACGGCTCCGTCGCGGTCGCCTGGCGCGGGCCGATGCTGCACCGCACGATCACCCAGTTCCTCACCGACGTTTACTTCGGCGACCTGGACATCCTGCTGCTGGACCTGCCGCCGGGCACCGGCGACGTGGCCATCTCGGTCGGGCAGCTTTTGCCCCAGGCCGAGGTCATCGTCGTCACCACCCCGCAACCGGCCGCCGCCGACATCGCCGAACGCAGCGGTGTCGTGGCCCGGCAGACCGGCCAGACCATCTACGGCGTGATCGAGAACATGGCCGGGATCGTGCAGCCCGACGGCACGGTGTTGGAGCTGTTCGGTTCCGGGGGTGGCGCCGAGGTCGCGCGCCGGCTCGGCGCCGGGCACGGGTTCCCCGTACCGTTGCTCGCCCAGGTTCCCCTCAGCGTGCCGCTCCGCAGTGGCGGGGACACCGGGGTGCCCGTGGTGCACGGCGACCCGACCGACCCCGCGGCCGTGGCCATCCGTTTGGTTGCCGACCGCCTCGCCACCCGGGCGCGCGGCCTCTCCGGATTGAGCCTCGGCATCACCCCAAAGTAGCGTCGCCGCACCGGCGCCGCGGCGGAGCGCACGCGCCGCCCCCACCTAGACTTTCGGCATGCCTGCCTCCCCCCTCGACCCTGCCGGGATCACGACTCTCACCCGCTCCATACGTTCCACGACGGGAGCCACGGTCACCGTGATCGCGCCCTTCACCGGGGAGGTGCTGCACGAGCTGCCCGTCAGCGGGCTGCCCGACGTGCAGGCGGCCTACGCGCAGGCGCGCCTGGCCCAGCTGGCCTGGGTGCGGGCCGGGTTCGCACGGCGCCGAGCGATCCTGTTGCGCGCGCACGACCTGATCCTCGAGCGACGCGGGCTGCTGCAGGACACCGTGCAGGCGGAGACCGGCAAGACCCGCGGCCAGGCCTTCGAGGAGGTCTTCCAGGCCGCCGGCGTCACCCGCTTCAATGCCCTCGCCGCGCCGCGCGTGCTGCGCGGCGGGCGCCGCCACTCCGCGATCCCGCTCGTCATCACGGCCACTGTGCGCTACCGGCCCAAGGGCATCGCGGGCGTGATCACCCCGTGGAACTACCCGCTCAGCCTCGCCGCCATGGATGTCGTGCCGGCCCTCGCCGCCGGCTGCGGCGTGGTGCAGAAGGCCGACGACCAGGGTGCGCTGAGCATCCTCTCGTTGCGTCAGGCATTCATCGACGCCGGCGTGCCCGAGCAGCTCTGGGCCGTGGTCGTCGGCGACGGCGCGGAGATCGGCGGGGCGGTCACCGCGGAGGCCGACTACGTCTGCTTCACCGGGTCGACCGCGACGGGCAAGCGGGTGGCGGCGCAGGCGGCCGGCAACCTCACCGGCGTCTCGCTCGAGCTGGGCGGCAAGAACCCGCTGATCGTGCTTGACGACGCCGACCCGGCCCGCGCGGCCGCCGACGCGGCCCCGGCCTGCTTCACGGCGATGGGCCAGCTCTGCGTGTCGATTGAGCGCATCTTCGTGCAGCGAGGTGTGGCCGACGCGTTCCTGCACGAATTCGTGGCCGTCACCCGGTCGCTCCGGCTCGGCGCCGACTACGACTACACGACGGACGTCGGTTCCCTCACCTCGCAGGCCCAGCTGGACCGGGTGAGCGCGCAGGTGGCCGACGCGGTCGCCCACGGCGCCACGGTCGAGGTCGGGGGCCGTGCCCGCCCCGACCTGGGACCGTTCTTCTACGAACCCACCGTGCTGACCGGGGTCACCCCGGCGATGGAGTGCTTCGCCGGCGAAACGTTCGGCCCTGTGGTCGCGGTCACCGTGATCGACTCGGAGCAGGAGGCCATCCTGGCCGCCAACGACAGCGACTACGGGCTGAACGCGTCGGTGTTCTCCGGTTCCGTGCGGCGGGCTCTGCGCGTGGGCGGGGCCCTCGAGGCCGGCAGCGTGAACATCAACGAGGGCTATCGCGGGTCGTTCTCCTCGGTGGCGGCCCCGATGGGCGGCCTGAAGCAGTCCGGTCTCGGCCGACGCAACGGCCCGGAGGGACTGCTCAGGTTCGTGGACGCCGTCACCATCGCGCGTCCGACGGGTCTCGTGCAGCTGCCGCGCACCGGCCACGACTTCGAGCGGCTGGCCGGGCCGATGCTGCTGCTGGCGGCCGTGCTGAAGGGCATCCGCCGCCGCTGACCCCGGGCAGCAGAGCCGTGACCCGGCTCCGCGAACCCGGCTCAGACGAACAGCTTGGCCGACGCCGCCGCCTGCTGGGCCGCCTGCTGGGCCGCCTTCTCCGGCGCCAGCTTCGCCGCCTCCGCCTTGGTCGCCTTCTTCGCGTTCTTCTTGATCTTGGCCTTGCCCTTCGGCTTCGCCGTGGGCTTTCCCAGCGTGGTCGTGATGTCCGGCACTGGCCGGTTCAGCTCGCGCGGCGGGCGCTCGTACTCCGAGCCGGCGGGGCGAGTCGGAATGGTCACCTGGGGCGGCTCGCGATGCGTGTAGGGGACGATCGACAGCAGGTGGCTGATCATGTTGAGGCGCGCGGCCCGCTTGTCCTCGCTCTCGACGACCCACCATGGGGCCTCCGGCAGATCGGTGTGCACGAACATCTCGTCTTTGGCGCGGGAATAATCGACCCACTTCGTGATCGAGAAAAGGTCGGTCCCGGACAGCTTCCAGCGGCGCATCGGGTCGTTCAGCCGTGACCGGAACCGCCTCTCCTGCTCGGTGTCGGACACCGAGAACCAGTACTTGACGAGCAGAATGCCGTCTTCGACCAGCATCCGTTCGAAGAGGGGCGCCTGGTGCAGGAACCGGCGGTACTCGTCGGGGGTGCAGTACCCCATCACGTGTTCGACGCCGGCGCGGTTGTACCAGGAGCGGTCCATCAGCACGATCTCACCCGTGGAGGGCAGGTGTTCGATGTACCGCTGGAAGTACCACTGGCCGCGCTCGCGCTCGGTCGGCACCGGCAGGGCGACGATCCGGGCGACGCGGGGATTGAGAAACTCGCTGACCCGCTTGATCGCGGACCCCTTGCCGGCCGCGTCCCGGCCCTCGAAGATCACGACGATGCGGGCCCCGGACTCCTTGACCCATTCCTGCATGGCGACCAACTCGGTCTGCAGATTGCGCAACTCGGCGGAGTAGACGGGCAGCGGCACCCGCTTGGGCTTCGCGTGGGTGTTCGACGGCTTCGACACGGTCACACTCCTCAGATACGTGGGTTCAGCGTAGCGTGCACGCATCGCCCGTATGGCCCGGCCTGCATATTCTGGTGCGCACTGCGCCGCTCACCGCCCGGCCCTCGGCCTCAGCCTCGAGTGGCACATACACCTGTTCGACCCCGGCACGCATTTCTCCTGCTCGAGAATCATCGCCGACGATCTACCGCCCGCCGTCGGACAGGCCGTCGCCCTTTCCCGGCTGGGCGACGACCGAGCGGCCGTGGCGGACACCGGCGAGGGTGCGGCCAACCAGGGGACCTTCCGCGCATCGCTCTTTCCGGCCGGGCGCCTGATCGTGGTCGACGAGGACTTCTCGTCATTCGGGCTGTCCGGCGAGGTCATCGCAGCGGTCGGGAACACGATCCGAGCGCACTCGGCCCGTGTCGCGGGTCTACGTGCCCGACGTGCCCGACGTGCCCGACGTGCCCGGCCTGCCCAACCTGACCAACCTGCCCAACGTACCCGTTCCCGACGTCCGCCAGCTCGAATACGCCGCGTCCGGTGTGCTCGTCACCTGGTTCGTTTGGCCGCGTGGCTTCGTGGCTGCGTGGCTAAGTGGCTAAGTGGCTTCGGAGTCGAAGGGCGCCGGCAGCGTGGCGGCCTCCCTGGCGCGCTTGCGTTGCAGATAGGCGCCGTCGGGGTTCGGCACCGCCCGCGACACGGTCGCCGATTGGCCTTTCAGCTCGTCTTCGTCGGTGAGAGCTTCACGGATGATGCGGCGCGGGTCATACTGACGCGGGTCGAGTTTCTTCCAGTCGACGTCGTCGAAATCCGGGCCCATCTCGTCCCGCATCCGGTCTTTGGCCCCGTTGGCCAGGTTGCGGAGCTGCTTCACGAGACGGGCGAGCTGGGCGGCATAGTGGGGAAGCCGTTCGGGTCCGAGCAGGAAGACGGCGACAATCCCGATCAGTAATATCTTCTCGAAGGTCAAACCGAACATTCCCCCAGAATAACCCCCGGCGAGGCCTCCCCGGACCATGCCCGGCCCCCCTTAGGCTTGACCCATTCATCTACTGGAGTTGCGCTGTGTCTGACAAAGATCTGAACTGGAAATTCTCCGACGACTCAGTCGTGGAGTCCGACGCTGTGGCGCGGGCCAGACAGCAGTCCCTCGAACTCGGAATCGACGCGATTTCTCCGGCGGTCGGCGCTCAATCGGCCGTGATCGCGGCCGCCACCGGGGCCCGGAGCATTCTCGAGGTCGGCACCGGTGCCGGCGTCTCCGGCATCTGGCTGCTCACCGGCGCCCCCGGCGCCACCCTCACCTCGATCGACACCGAGGTCGACCACCAGCAGCACGCCAAAGCCAACTTCGCCGAAGCCGGCATCCCCGCGAACCGGGTACGCCTGATCACGGGTCGGGCAGCGGATGTACTGCCGCGCATGAACGAGAACTCCTACGACATTGTGTTCGTCGACGCCGATCCGCAGTGTGTGATCGAGTATGTCGAGCATGCTCTGCGCCTGGCCCGCCCGGGCGGAACCGTGCTCGTGGCCCACGCGCTCTGGCGCGGCCGCGTGGCCAACCCGGCCCAGCGCGACGATGTGGCGACCGGCTTCCGCACCCTGTTGACCGTCATCGCCTCGTCCACCGCAGTCATCAGTGCCCTCTCTCCTGTGGGCGACGGCCTGCTGCAGATCACCAAGCTCCGCGCCTAGACGGTCGAGCACACCCTCCGGTGGTCGAGCCGATCGGTGGTCGAGTCTGTCGGTCGTCGAGCCTGTCGGTCGTCGAGCCTGTCGAGACCCGGTGCGCCGGCTCCGGAGGCCCACACACCGGCATCCGTTGTCGCCGCCCGCGCTAACGGATGCCCCGGGCCGGGTTCGGAAGATGGCCCGCCTGGTTTCGACGACCTCGACCACCGGGCTCAGGTCGCTCGCGCCCGGGGATTTAAGCTGACGTCGGTCGAGCCGGACGAGACCGGTGACCCGATCCCGGGGACTCACCCTGACGTTGGTCGAGCCTGCCGAGGCCGAGACCGTGCCCGTGCCCGTGCCCGTGCCCGGTTGGCCGGGTTCCCTTCCGCGGCCCGCCAGGTGCGGGTGGGGTCGTAGCAGTAGGGTGCCCGGACTTGGGGTGTGCCGCGGATCATGCGGATGTTCCAGCCGGAGGTGTCGATGCTGTGGTGGTGGTACCAGCACAGCAGGACCCCGTTGGTGATCTCGGTTTTTCCGCCGCGGTACCAGGGGATCACGTGGTGTACTTCGCACCAGGCGGCGGGCACGGTGCACCCCGGAATGATGCAGCCGCCGTCGCGGGCGGCGATGGCGCGGCGTTGGGCCCGGTTGAAGAAACGATTCTCGGTGCTGAGGCTGAGGACCTCGTTGTGCGGCCCGAACCGGATCTCCTGAAATCCGCCGGCGCAGAGCGCCTGCTTCACACTTGTCAGCGAGATCGGCGCTTCGACGCCGTCGATCCAACCCACCCCATGGTCGGCGGTAAGGTCGGCCTGGTTGACGTGGATCATGACGGTGGGGGCGGCGCCGCCCATGGTCGGGGTCCCCGCGTCACGGGTGGCGGCTTCGAACACACCACGGAGGATGTCGGCGCGTTTCTGACCACCGTTACGGTCGTCGCTGAGGGCCGCCGCCTCCGCCCCCGGGATCAGCTGCCCGGCCGCCATGCGCGCCTGTTCTTCTTCGGTCGGAAACTTGGGCGCCGCGTGGGCGGAGAGATACGTGTCGAAGATGGCGTTCATGATGCCGCGGAGCTCCGGCGTGACTCCGCCGCGGAGCGGGTAGAGACCGTCGCGGAAGAGCCCGAACCCGACAGCGCTGCGGGCCTCGGCGACGGGCTCGTTGGGGGCGGTGCCGTCGGGATCGAGGCGAGCCTGCCACTGCCCCGCCATACCCCGCACCAGGTCCGCAGGGAACGCGAACCCCTCCCCGGGCAGGCCGCGGGTGTCGTCGGTGACGGCGCCGGTGGCACTGGCCACCAGGGCACGTTCGGCAGTGCCGAGCTCGTCGGGCGCGACCCGGGCCGCGACCTGGTCGAGGGCGGTGACGATGTTCTCGGCCGCGTCCACGCCGAGGTCCCCGGCGGTGAGGGAATCGGCCACGGCCGGGTAGTAGGGCGGCAACATGCTGGTGCCCGCCCGGCGCGGACTGACGTTCTCGCCCAGGCGCACCCGCCGGTTCGCCTCCCGGGAAGAGACGCGGGTCAGACGGGTGATCAGATCGATGCCGCTGCTGGCCCCGTTCTTATACGCGAGGGACTCATGGCCCAGGATGCGGCGGGACCGCACCGAAATGTCGGCGGCAGAGGCGACCCTGGCCGCATCGACCCGACGGCCGAGGTCTTCAACCGTGCCCAGCACCATCATCGCGTCCGCCTCACCCAAGAGTGAAAAAGACACCGAATCCAGCACGGCCGCCGCCAGGTCACGCACCTGCTGCAGCTGCTGCACGAGGGGTGACTGTGCACGGGGTGCCTGCGCGAGGGGCGGCACCGCCTGCGGTGAGGCGGTGGGGTGGTGCGGAGTGGGGGCTCCAGCCATGCCTACATCGTATACACGTTCTAAGTTGAAGTCAATAGATGAGGTAGGATGACTGTCGAGTTTCGTTTTCCTGTTCTAATCGATTCGGTGACAGAAGGGGGTGGCGACGCGGGGCACGGGTGGTGCGGCGCGGGTTTGCAGGCTGGACTGCCGGGTTTTGGCACGCTCAACCACCGGCGGCGAGCGCAGCCAGCCCGGGGCATCCGTCGTGACGTCAACTCGGAGAAATACGCGACACGCCGGAACTGATGGCGCCCAAACCGGCGTTTCCTAAGATTCTCCGCGTTTACGTGCCGACGGATGCGGGTGGCGGGCCCGGTGACGGGTACCTCCTACGGGCGGTGCGACTGCTGTCCGCGGGAAACCCATCCGCTCCAGGTCGGCAAAAAAGATCGGCCGCACAACCTGAGCTGCGCGGCCGAACCTGGAACTATACGGTCGGCTGGACTACACCGGCGAGGGCATCGTGAAGCTCTTTGGCTTCAGCGTCGTTCACAGAGACGACAAGTCGACCTCCACCTTCGAGCGGAACACGCACGATGATAAGGCGCCCCTCTTTTACAGCCTCCATTGGCCCGTCTCCGGTCCTTGGCTTCATGGCCGCCATGAACTCCCCTTCCATTCATTCGTCTGAACTTCTATTATCTGCCATTACGGGCTGAGACTGTAATTAGGGAGGTGTCCAGTCCGCTCCGTCGACCCCCCAGCACAGCAGGAGCCAGCCCCACTGTCCGGCGATGAACAGCAGCACGATGCCCACCCGGTAGACGGCGCTCCGCGGCTGCGCCACGGCACCCAACAACGGAAACATCGGCATCAGCAGGCGGAAGGTGCTCGACTGCGGGAAAAACACCGCTAGCAGGTAGAGGCCGTAGCTGGCGAGCCAGAACCGCAGGTCAGTGCCCAGTTGGCGCACCGCCGGCAGCAACAGGGTCAGGCCGAACGCCAGGATGAGCCCCGAGACAACGATGATGCCCAGCGGCATCCCGAGCCACCAGACACCGCCCTGGAACCAGGCGGTGAACGGAACGAGTTCCTGGTAGCCGATGTAGGCCGACCGCCAGGCCAGCTCGGTGTCGGTGTAGGCGGTGATCGACCCCGTGGCGATCCAGGCGATGGCCGGCCAGGCCAGGCCGGAAATGCCGCTGAACACGGCAACGGATGACGCCAGCAACCGTTCGCGCACCGAAAACGGGTCTTGTGTCCGGGCAAGCCAGCGGTGCAGGACGTGCAGCCCCAGGGCGAGCGCGAAGGCCAGGCCGCTGGGCCGGGTCAGCGCCATCACGGCGATCACCGGGAACAGCAGCACATACCGCCGCTCGAGCAGCAGGAGAAGTGCCAACGTGAGCAGGAAGAGGTACAGCGACTCGGCATAACCGAACTGCAGCACGGGCGACAGCGGGGCCACACAGAACAGCACCACCGCGAACAACGCCGTCCCGGAGGCCTGTACCGTGCGCATCAGCCGGTAGAACAGCAGGGCGGCGCCGAGGCTGGCGGCCAGGGACACGAATACGGCCACGGGTGCCCACGGCTGCCCGAGGAGCACCATCAGCAGGCGCACGACCACCGGGTAGCCGGGCATGAAGGCCCAGGCGTTCTCCGCGATCTCCCCGCCAGCGGTGAGCGGCAGTGTCGACGGGTAGCCCGCGACGGCGACGATGTTGTACCAGCGGGCGTCCCACATGTTCGCGAACTCCGCGTAGCCGGGTGACACGCCCGTCCACGGGTTGGCGCCCTGCACATTCGCAAGCAGTAGCACCAGGGTGGTCGTGACGAGCCGGGACGCGGCCCAGATCAGGGCGACCAGGGCCCACCATGGCGTGAGCCGGTAGCCGGCCTTCCAGCCGGACGACGCCACGGCTACCCGACGCTTGTGGTCAGCCACGCGCGAAGGCCGTCCTCGCAGTCCGTGATCTGCGCCAGGGCGACGCGTTCGTCGTCGGCGTGGGCCTTCAGCGGGTCGCCGGGGCCGTAGTTGACGGCGGGAATGCCCAGGGCGGAGAAGCGGGCGACATCCGTCCAGCCGTACTTGGGCTTGGCCTCGCCGCCGACCGCGGTCAGGAACTGCAGGGCCAGCGGGGCATCCAGGCCCGGCCGGGCACCCTCGGCCCGGTCGACGACGGTGATCTCGTAGCCCGCGAAGAGCTCCTCCAGGTGCACGATGGCCTCCGCCGAGGTGCGGCTGGGGGCGAACCGATAATTGATGTGCACCATGCACTCATCGGGGATGACGTTGCCGGCGATGCCGCCGCCGATGCCGACGGCGTTGAGGCCTTCGCGGTAGACGAGGCCTTCGACCTCGACCTGCCGCGGCTCGTAGGCCGCCAGGATGTCGATGACGGGCCCGATCTTGTGGATGGCATTGTCGCCGACCCAGCTGCGGGCGGAGTGGGCGCGCAGCCCGAAGGTGCGGATCTCCACGCGCACGTTTCCGTTGCAGCCACCCTCGATCTGGCTGTTTGTGGGCTCGCCGAGGATAGCGAAGTCCCCCGCGAAGAGGTCGGGCCGGTTGAGGGCGAGGCGGCCGAGACCGTTGAGGTCGTCGGAAACCTCCTCGTGGTCGTACCACATCCACGTTACGTCGACGCTGGACGCGGTCAGTTCGGCGGCCAGCTTCAGCTGCACGGCCACGCCGGCCTTCATGTCGACGGTGCCGCGGCCCCAGAGATAGTCGACGCCATCGATGGTCTCGAACCGGGTCGGCAGGTTGTCGTTCAGCGGGACCGTGTCGAGATGGCCGGCAATGATCACGCGCTGGGCCCGACCCAGGTTGGTGCGGGCGACGACGGTGTCGCCGTCGCGGATGATGTCGAGGTGCGGGTACCCGGCCAGCGCGCGTTCCACCGCGTCTGCGATGGCGGCCTCGTTACCGGACACCGACTCGAGGTCGCAGAGCGCCCGGGTGAGCTCGATCGAGGTCGCGGACAGGTCCAGGTTCACGGTGTTTTGGGGCACTCTACTAACCTAGAGCCATGACCTCCGCCGTGCCCCCGACATCCGTTTCCCCCTCGAACGCGTGGGGCTACGGCCTCGCCACCGTCGCCGGCGACGGCACGGTGCTGGACACCTGGTTCCCCGAACCTCGGCTCGGAACCCTGCCGGCCGGGCGCGACCGCTGGATCGTGCCGTCTGAACTCGAGGAATTCGCCGGGGTGGACCCGAGGCGAATGGTGCGAATCGAGGCCGTGACGATCGAGATCGACCTCACCGCTGCGCCTGCCGGAACGTCGGATGCCTACCTGCGCCTGCACCTGCTGTCGCACCTGCTGGTGCGCCCGAACACCCTCAACCTCGACGGCATCTTCGGCCACCTGCCCGCCGTGGTCTGGACGAATGCCGGCCCGATGCTGCCCGCCGACTTCACCCGACTGCGGCCGGCCCTGCAGCGCCACGGCATCCAGACGACCGGAATCGACAAGTTCCCGCCGCTACTGAACTACGTCACGCCCGACCGGGTGCGGATCGCGGACGCGTCCCGGGTGCGTCTTGGGGCGTACCTCTCCCCCGGCACCACGGTGATGCACGAAGGTTTCGTCAACTTCAACGCCGGTACCCTCGGCACCTCGATGGTCGAGGGCAGGATCTCTCAGGGTGTCGTCGTGGGTGACGGCGCCGACATCGGCGGCGGTGCCTCCATCATGGGCACGCTCTCCGGCGGCGGTACCGAACGGGTGTCCATCGGCGAACGGGCCCTGCTCGGGGCCAATTCCGGGGTGGGCATCTCGATCGGCGCCGACAGCGTCGTCGAGGCGGGGCTCTATGTGACCGCCGGCACCAAGGTGCTGCTGCCGGGCCAGCCGCGCACTGCCGACGGCACGACGCCGTCGGTGAAGGCCGTCGAACTCTCCGGGGTCGCGAACCTGCTTTTCCGCCGCAACTCGGTCTCGGGCGCGGTCGAGGTGCTGGCGCGCACCGGCACCGGCATCGTGCTGAACGCCCAGCTGCACGCCTGACGCCGGGCGGCCGGTCCGACGCTCGAGCGCGACCGAAACAACCCGCACGGCGGCGCCTCCGCTGAGTACGCTGCCAGTCGCAAGGGAGTGGCTTGGGAACGACACACCCGACCATCATCGCCGAGGCGCCGCCCGACTACAGCCCCAGGTCCCTGACGAATTCGACGGAGATTCCGCTCGAAATCGCCCTAAACAGGCCGGAAACCGGCATTTTCGGCAGAATCTCCGTCGAATTGGTCCGATCCCGGCAGCGGGCGCGCGGTGCCTCGCGGCGGCTAGCGGCGCGGGAAATCGCGGGCCGGCGACCCGATGTAGAGCTGTTGCGGGCGACCGATCTTGGTCGTGGGGTCCTCGTTCATCTCGCGCCAGTGCGCCACCCAGCCGGGCAACCGGCCGATCGCGAAGAGTACCGTGAACATGCTGGTCGGGAAGCCCATCGCCTTGTAAATGACGCCGGTGTAGAAGTCCACGTTCGGATAGAGCTTGCGCTCCCGGAAGTAGTCGTCGTTGAGCGCGATGTGTTCGAGTTCCTTGGCGATGTCCAGCAGGTCGTCCTTGACGCCCAGTGCGGCGAGCACCTCGTCGGCGCTCTCCTTGACCAGGGTCGCCCGCGGGTCGTAGTTCTTGTACACCCGGTGGCCGAAGCCCATCAGGCGAACGCCCTGTTCTTTGTTCTTGACCCGTTCAACGAACTTCTCGACGCCTTCGCCGGATGCTTTGATCTCGCCCAGCATCTTGAGCACGGCCTCGTTGGCGCCGCCGTGCAGAGGCCCGGAAAGCGCGTTGATGCCCGCGGAGACCGACGCGAACAGGTTCGCCTCAGTGGAGCCGACCAGGCGAACGGTCGAGGTCGACGCGTTCTGCTCGTGGTCCTCGTGCAGCATCAGCAGGCGCTCGAGGGCCTTACTGACGACCGGGTTCACCTCGTAGGGCTCGGCGAGTGTGCCGAAGATCAGCCGCAGGAAGTTGTCCACGTAGCCGAGCGAGTTGTCGGGATACAGGAATGCCTGGCCGATGCTCTTCTTGTAGGCGTACGCCGCCATCACGGGCAGCTTGGCGAGCAGGTGCACGGTGGCCAGCTCGACCTGCTCCGGGTCGTTGGGCTCGAGCGCATCCTGGTAGTACGCGGCCAGCGCCGAGGTGCCGGCGGAGAGCACAGCCATCGGGTGCGCGTTGTACGGCAGCACGTCGAAGAGGCGGCGCAGGTCTTCGTGCAGCAGGGTGTGCCGACGGATGCGCGTGTCGAAGGCCTCGAGTTCGCTCGCGCTAGGAAGGGAACCGTAAATCAACAGCCAGGCGGTCTCGAGGAAGTTGGAGTTCTGGGCGATCTGCTCGATCGGATAGCCCCGGTAGCGCAGGATGCCCTTCTCGCCGTCGATGAACGTGATCGCCGACCGCGTGGCCGCGGTATTCACAAACCCGGAGTCGAGGGTGATCAGACCCGATTTGCGGGTCAGCGTCGAGATATCGATGCCGGAGGCGCCGGCCGTGCCGCGCACGATCGGGAACTCGGCGGATCCGCCGGGGAACGACAGTGTCGCCTGCTTGGGTTCGATGGATGGCGTTCGCTCGGCGATGTCGCTCACGGCGGCTCCCTGGGTCTGACTGAGTGTCACTGGATATCACTACCTAACCGTCTGGTGGCTGACCGTCTGTGGCGATGGGCCACAGCACACCGGTGTGTCTGGAGACGTCAACGCGGATACAGCCTAATGGCCGCAACCGCCTACTGTTGCATCCACCAAGAATGTCCACTCTTCATTGGAGAGAGTTGACATTTCCCGACAGTGGGGCATCAGCCAGCGTGCAACCGAGTCACAGCCGCCGCGATGCGTTCGTCCGTGGCAGTGAGGGAGAAGCGCACGTGTCTCGGGTAGCCGTCGCCGTAGAACGGACCGGGTCCGGCGAGGATACCCCGCTCGGCGAGCCGCCCGATCGATTCCCAGGCGGGGCGCCCCTCGGTCGCCCAGAGGTAAAGCCCGGCCTCACTGCGGGTGATGCGGAAGCCCGCCGCCACCAGTGCGGGCAGCAGCACCTCGCGTCGCGCCTGGTAGCGCCGACGCTGCACGATGACGTGTTCGTCGTCGCCGAGCGCGGCCACCATGGCGGCTTGCAGCGGCGCGGGAAGCATGAGGCCGGCATGCTTGCGCACGGTCAGCACCCGGGCGAGCAGGTCCGCGCAGCCGGCCGCGAACGCGCCGCGGTAGCCGGCCATGTTCGACTGCTTGCTCAAGGAGTAGAGCGCGAGCACATCGTGCCGGTCCTGCCCGATGACGCGGGGGTCCAGGATGCTCGGGGTCGGCCGGGCATCCCACCCGTCGGTCCAGCCGAGCTCGGCGTAGCATTCGTCGGAGACGATCACCGCGCCGAGTTCCCGGGCGCGCGCGACGGCCGTGCGCAGCGCGTCGACCGAGAGAACCCGGCCATCCGGGTTGCCCGGGCTGTTCAGCCACACCAGCTTCGTCGTCTCGGGCCAGTCGGCGGGGTCGTCGGCGGCGAGGGCGTCCGCTCCGGCCATGGCCGCGCCGATGCTGTACGTCGGGTACGCGGCAAGCGGATGCACAATGGTGTCACCCTCGCCGAACCCGAGCATGAAGGGCAGCAGGGCCACTATCTCCTTCGACCCGATGGTCGGCAGAACGTTCTTCTCGGTGAGGCCGGTGACGCCGCGCCGGCGCTCGTACCAGTCGATGATCGCCCGCCGCAGCTCCGGCGTGCCGGCGGTCTGCGGGTAAGAGTGGGCGTCGGTGGCCTGGGCCAGCGCTCGGCGGATGACCTCGGGCGTCGGGTCCACCGGCGAACCGATCGACAGATCGACGATGCCGCCCGCATGGGCCCGGGCCCGAGCGGCGAAGGGGACCATCTGGTCCCACGGGTAGTCGGGGAGCGGCTTCAGCATGGCTGAATCAGACCTGGGGAGGCAGCACGGCAATGATGGGGTGGTCCTTATGGATCACGCCGACCTTGGCCGCCCCGCCGGGCGAGCCGATGTCGTCGAAGAACTCGACGTTGGCTTTGTAGTACTCGGCCCACTGCTCGGGCACATCGTCCTCGTAGTAGATGGCCTCGACCGGGCAGACCGGTTCGCAGGCACCGCAGTCGACGCACTCGTCGGGGTGGATGTAGAGCGAGCGGTCACCCTCGTAGATGCAGTCGACCGGGCACTCGTCGACGCAGGCGCGGTCCTTCACGTCGACGCACGGCAGAGCAATGACGTATGTCACGTTGGAGGGCTCCCTTCACAAGCGAATATCTAGTCTATGCCGAACGCGGACGGGCCGGGATTCGTGGCCAGGCCAGCACGATCGTGGCCACCAGGGTCGGCACGACGGTCCAGAGCAAACCCGGAATCCCCTCGGGGACCAGGACAGAGCCGCCGGTGCTGCGCAGAGACAGGATGAAGATCGTGCCGAGGAGGCCGATCGCGCAGGAAAAGACGACCAGGCGGTCCCCCAGCATCAGACGGAGACCTGCCAGGAGCGTCATGATTCCGGCCAGGGCCAGGATCAGCCCGATCGGGATCGTCACGGGCCCGATTGGGAGGGTGGCCTGGTGCGCGATCGTGCCGAGCACGCCGAAGGCGGCCCCGGTCAGGAGGGCGACGACCGCGGCCAGGCCGCGGCTGAGCAGCCCGGGGGTCGCGTCCGGGTCGGGAGCGTGCGCCAGGGGCAGCCGCAGGAAGGTCTCGGTGCCACCGATTGTGACCGGGCGGTCCGCCGGGTCGGCCGGGTCGGCCGGGTCGGCCGCGGCCACCGACTCGACCGGCACGACGGTGTGGTCGGTGACGCTCCAGCGGCGCGCATACGCGGCGAGGGCGCGCAGCTTCTGGTCGACCTGGCCGCTCACATCGATCGCGACCAGCCGCTGGCCGACGGCATCCGTCACCTGGCGGTGCTCGAAGACCGGCACATTCAGGCTGTCGGCGGCCCCGGCGGCCGCCCGGCGGAGGGTGTCGTCGTCGGCGCCGATCACGACCGCGGTGGCGTGCACGTCCGCGAGCACGTCGGCGACGGCCTCGGCCAGTGACTGCGCCCCGGATGCCGCGGGCAGCATCCGCCAGTCGCTTACGTCGAGCGCCGCCATGGCTGCGCGCACGTCGGAGTCGTCCGCGGAGTGGGAGTCCGTGGAGCCGAACAGAACGACGACCTCGGCGTCGTCTGACCGCAGCCGGGCGATGGTTCCGCCGGTCAAAAGGGATTCCTGACCGGGCCGGTCGTGCACGAACACGACTCGTTCTGCGCTGCCGGACATGACCATTGCTGAGCTCCACGGAGTTGGGACGGGCGGACACCCGCGCATGAATGATAGCTGGACACGATCGCAGAACCGAAGCTGGAGCCAAGATACTAAGGTTAGCCTCACCAAACTTCTCCCTCAAACCCAGGAAGCCTTGTGCTCGCGCAATTACCTGATCGGCCTCCGTGAAGGCCTCGAAGTCGCCCTCATCGTGACCATCCTCGTGGCCTACGTCGTGAAGGTCGGCCGCCGGGACGTGCTCCGGCGTATCCGGACCGGATGCAGCCTCGCCGTGCTGCTGGCGCTCGGCATCGGCGCGCAGCTCACCAACGGCACCTACGGCCTGTCGTTCACGTCCCAGGAGGCCATCGGCGGCGTGCTGTCGATCGTGGCGACGGGCCTCGTGATCTGGATGGTGTTCTGGATGCTGGCGCGAGCCCGCAACCTGTCCGGCCAACTCCGGTGCAGCATCGACCGGTCCCTTGTGGGCTCGGGGCTCGGCCTCGTGGTCCCAGCACCAGCCCCGCGTACGAGCACGCCGCCGAGACCGCGGCGCTCCCCGCTGACCCAGCCCCTTCCCGAACCTTGTGCTAGGGACTCCTATGAACGCCCGCCTCGTTCCCCTCGCCGCAGTTTCCGCGTTCGGCCTGCTCGTCCTCACCGGCTGCGTCGCCAACGCGCCGGCCGGTTCCGCCGGGGCGTCCGTCACGGTCGACAGCAGCGCGGATGCGGCACCGTCTCGGCCGAGGAAGCCCCCGTCGGCAACCTCAGCTTCAGCATCACCAACTCGGGCGACCAGGTCACGGAGTTCTACCTGCTCGCCGATGACGGCCTGCGCATCGACGGCGAGGCCGAGAACATCGGTCAGGGACTCACCCTCGACCTGGTCATGCAGCCGGCCGCCGGCGAATACGTCACCGCCTGCAAGCCCGGCATGACCGGTGACGGGATCGGCAAGGCCGGCTTCATCGTCACCGCCTCCGACCAGGTTGTCGCGGTCGACGACGACCTCGAGGCGCAGATCGAGACCGCCAACGTCAACGACGCCTCCTCTGTGCGCGACCAGGTGGCCCAGCTGGTCACCGGCACCGACTGGCACCAATCGAGAAGGACCTCTGGCCGGCCGACGCCGAGGCCGGTTTTCTCGCCTATCCGGCCGCGGAGCGCCGACGCCTCGCCGACCGCCTGATGCAGGACACCGCGACCCTGAACGAGGAAGTGCAGACCCTCTCCTGCACGCTGTCGCAGCAGACCAACGGCGCGATCGGCCTTCTCGACGAGGTCGCCACCGGCAAGGTCGCCACCGGCAAGGTCACCGGCGAGGAGGAGTTCTGATCGCACACCGACCTCTGGGATTTCCAGGCCAACGTCGACGGTGCCGCGGTGCTCTACGCCGGCGTGCGGGACATCCTGGTCGACAGGGATGCCGCCCGCGCCGATAGCCTCGACACCGAGTTCGCCGCGCTGCAGACAGCTGGACGCCCAGCGCGTCGGCGACGGCTTCACCCCGTACACCGAGCTGAGCGAGGCCGAGATCAAGGCCCTCGGCGAACCGCTCAACCAGCGGACCGCAACCCTGGTGCTCTAGGTGACCGGGCAACAGCAGTCGCGCGGCCTGTCACGTCGCGGGCTGCTCGGCCTCGGCGTTCGACGTTTCCGCGGGCACCATCAGGTCCGGGTTGGTCGACTGCTCCGCGACCGGACCGATGCCGCCGCCGCCATGGCTATGGGGCGTGACATCGGCGATTTCGGGGCCGTCAGCGGCCCTTACGACGCACCCCGGAGGACACCGGCGAGGCGCTCGGCCTGCCGGCCTCCGGGCTGACGATCACGTTCGGGTTCGGCCCGAGCCTGTTCGAGAGCATCGACGGCGCCGACCGTTTCGGCATCGGGAGTCGGAGCCCGGTCGAGCTGGTCGAATGCCGCACTTTCCCGGGGACAGGCTCGAGCCGGGACGGAGTGGCGGCGACCTCGGCATCCAGGCCTGCGTGGACGACCCGCAGGTGGCCGTGCACGCCAGCCGCAACCTCTCCCGCATCGCCTTCGGGCGCGCGGCCTTCCGCTGGTCTCAATTGGGGTTCGGACCCACTTCCTCGACGAGTACGGCGCAGGCCACGCCGCGCAACCACTTCGGTTTCAAGGACGGCACATCCATTATCACGGCAGAGGAGCCGGATGCCGCCGCCGACCATGTCTGGGTCGGCGGCGGAGACGGGCCCGCCTGGCTGGCCGGCGGCTCCTATCTGGTGGCCCGGCGCATCCGGATGACCATCGAGTCCTGGGACCGCACCATCCTGCGCGAGCAGGAGGCCGTGTTCGGCCGCAAGAAGGGCGAGGGTGCCCCGTTGTCGGGCGGCACGGAGTTCACCGCTCCGGACTTCGCCCTCACCGGCCGGGCAGACCTGCCGCTGATCGGCGCGACAGCGCACGTGCGCCTGGCCCGGCACGACGCTCCGAACGAGTACATCCGCCACGTCGGGTCAGCCCTCTGCGCCGTCCCGCCCGGGGCCGCTTGGGGCCGCCCGCGGCTCCTACGCGGGTGCCGCCCTCTTCGCCTGATCCCCCGCGGCTGAGTGAGCCTGCCTTTCGGTCGGCCTGACCCGGTGCAGCAACTCCGGCCCGAACGAATTCGACGGAGATTTTGCCCGAACCACTCCCAAACACGACAAAACAGTCGTTTTTCGAAAGAATCTCCGTCGAATTGGTTCTCAGCTAGGCGGCCGGGGACACCGTGTAGAGCACACCCTCGGGAGTGCCGGCGACGACCACCGACCAGGTCTCGTTCGTCAGGGCCGCGACGCCGGCATTGCCGACGTTCGCGGTGGCGGCGTTGTCGGCGCTGAAACCGGCAGCCTCGAGCATCGCCGTGGCGTCGGCCAGCGGGTCCGCGGCGCTGGTGGTGACGGTGACGACCCAGCCCCGGCCGGCGTCCGCGGTGTTCGCTGCCCCGAAACCGAGATCCCCGTCGATCACGGGGATCTCTTCCGGCCAGCCCTCGGGCAGCTGCCCGCCCAGGCTGACATCGCCTCCGGTTGCCCCGTTCACCGCGCCGTCGACCGCGGAGCCGACGGCCTCGCCGGAGCATCCGGACAGCAGGGCCACGCCCGCGACGGCCAAGGTCACGGCCAGCACACGTACTCGGTTCAACTGCATCAGGGATCCCATCCTTCGGTTCGATCGTTCACGTGCTTAAAAGCGCGAAACCGCAGGGGCAGCACTATGGAAAACCATAACCGCACCCCTACGGTTTCGCTCGTCGCGGCCGCTCAGCCGCACGGTGGCGACGGTTAGTTCGCGTCCTGCTTTTTCAGACGCGAGACGTTGCGCTGACGTGCCGAGGCGGCCAACTCGACCTTGCGGATGCGCACGACGGCCGGGGTGACCTCGACGCATTCGTCTTCACGGGCGAACTCGAGGCACTGCTCGAGCGTGAGCTGCTTGGACGGGGTCATCGACTCGAACGTGTCGGAGGTGGACTGACGCATATTGGTCAGTTTCTTCTCCTTGGTGATGTTCACGTCCATGTCGTCGGCGCGCGAGTTCTCGCCGATGACCATGCCCTCATAGACCTCTTCGGTCGGGTTGACAAAGAACGACATGCGCTCCTGCAGAGCGATGATCGCGAACGGCGTGACCACGCCGGACCGGTCGGCGACGATCGAGCCGTTGGTACGAGTGGTGATCGTGCCGGCCCAGGCCTCGTAGCCGTGGAAGATGGCGTTGGCGATACCGGTGCCGCGGGTGTCCGTGAGGAACTCGGTGCGGAATCCGATCAGGCCACGCGACGGAACGATGAATTCCATCCGGACCCAGCCGGTGCCGTGGTTCGCCATGTTCTCCATGCGTCCCTTGCGGGCGGCGAGCAGCTGGGTGATCGCGCCGAGGTACTCTTCCGGCGAGTCGATAGTGAGGTGCTCGTACGGCTCGTGAATTTTGCCTTCGACGCGCTTGACGACGACCTGCGGCTTGCCGACGGTGAGCTCAAAGCCTTCGCGTCGCATCTGCTCCACCAGGATGGCGAGGGCGAGTTCGCCTCGGCCCTGGACTTCCCAGGCATCCGGGCGACCGATATCGATAACGCGGAGCGAGACGTTGCCGACGAGCTCCTTGTCGAGACGGTCCTTGACCATGCGGGCGGTGAGCTTGTGGCCCTTGACCTTGCCGATGAGCGGCGAGGTGTTGGTGCCGATCGTCATCGAGATGGCCGGGTCGTCGACCGTGATGGTCGGCAGCGGGCGCGGGTCCTCTGGGTCGGCCAAGGTCTCACCGATGGTGATGTCGGCGAATCCGGCGACAGCGACGATGTCGCCGGGGCCGGCGCTCTCGGTTGGGTAGCGGTCGAGCGCCTTGGTGATCATGAGCTCGGTGACACGCACATTTGCGATGGTGCCGTCGTGCTTGATCCAGGCGACCGTCTGACCCTTCTTGATGGTGCCCTGGAAGATGCGCAACAGTGCGAGACGGCCGAGGAACGGCGAGGAGTCGAGGTTGGTTACCCAGGCCTGCAGCGGGTGCTGGTCGTCGTAGACCGGCGCTGGAATGTGCTCGAGGATCGCTGCGAAGAGCGGCTCGAGGTCTTCGTTGTCGGGCAGCTGGCCGTTCTCGGGACGGTTGAGGCTGGCGGACCCGTTACGGCCGGACGCGTAGACGACGGGCACGTTGAGAACCAGGTCGAGGTCGAGGTCGGGCACATCGTCGGCCATGTCGCTGGCGAGGCCGAGGAGCAGGTCCTGGCTTTCCTCGACGACCTCGTCGATGCGAGCATCGGGACGGTCAGTCTTGTTCACCAGGAGAATGACGGGCAGGTGGGCCTCGAGCGCCTTGCGCAGCACGAAGCGGGTCTGCGGCAGCGGACCCTCACTGGCGTCGACGAGAAGCACAACACCGTCGACCATGGAGAGGCCGCGCTCGACCTCACCGCCGAAGTCGGCGTGGCCGGGGGTGTCGATCACGTTGATGGTGATGGGGCCATCCTTGGCGTGGATGCCCTTGTAGGAGATCGCCGTGTTCTTGGCGAGGATGGTGATGCCTTTTTCGCGCTCGAGTTCGTTCGAGTCCATGGCGCGCTCTTCGGTGTGTGAGTGCTCGGCGAACGAGTTGGTCTGCTGGAGCATCGCGTCGACCAGCGTGGTCTTGCCGTGGTCAACGTGGGCTACGATCGCGACATTTCGGAGGTTATTGCGCGTGGCAATCGCCATGAAGTAAATCCTTACGAAGAATGGATGCCGCAAAGTACCGCATGCGACGAAGAATGGATGTGTGTGGTCAAAGTCCGACCCAACGGACAATCCTACCGCACTCTCCCCGTCCGGGGGCTGAGAGTCCCTCGGATCCCGACTCGGAGCACGAAAAACGGGGCGGAGGGCTCAAGTCCCCGTCCCGTCCTCCGTGCTGTGTTGCGGGTGTGTCCGCCACTGGGTGGCCCTGTGGTTGACGAGGCCGGACTTCACGGCGTACACGTTCGGCAGCGGCGCGATCGGGATGATGGGCACGTACGCGGCGAGGACCGTGTTGATCTCGTTGGCGATGACGATGCGCTTGTCGGTGTCGAGCTCCGTGTTGGCCACGTCGTAGCCGATTGCGTCGCCCACGTTGTCTTCATATCCCTTTTGACCCGGCATAAAGATGAAGCTGCCCTGGGTGGTGGCGTCGACGCCTACCGGCGTGTTGACCGACTCGGAGATGAGACCGCGGTTGACGGCGTGGCCGATGGCGCGCCGCAGTTCGACGTCCGCGAGCGGGCCCTTCGAGCCGTTCATGGTGACGTGGGTCCAGGTGAGGCCACCGGATGCCTGGATCTCGGCATCCGCGCGCTTCTCAGCCCTCTGGTCGGCATCGGCGTTCGACGAGATGTGGAGCAGGTCGGTTTCGGAGTTGCCGAACGACGTGGCTGCCGATGCGCCGCTGGCCGGCAGCACGCTCGTGAAGATCGACGCCCAGTCGGCGTTGATCGAGTCGAACGTGACCGTGAAATCGAATTCGGTTCCGGTGGATTCGATCGCGCTGATCTGGTCGAAGATGGCCGTGGAGGCTGGGGAATACTTCTCGTTGGTGCCGTTCATGGCCGTCCAGGTGGCCACGTAGTCCTTGTACGTGATCGGAGTGCGCTCTTCCCAGACCGCGGCCGGGTTGAGCTCGGATCAGACCAGTGTGCCGGGAACGGCGACGATCTGCGTACAACGATGCGAAACCATGAAGACTCCTCCATCGTTCCCCCCGCCGGGATACCGGGGGAAGGAACTGCTCTCGTGTGCTTGAGGGGAGAGCCTATGCCTGCGTGAAGCGACTCTGCCCCAGATGCCAGTCTGGGGCACTTTAAGACGGAAAATGTAACAGTTTTGAAACTTTGAGGGCACAATGCGCAAGAACACGATCTGTCCTGGAGCAAAGCTCAGGCGCAACCAGAAAATTCAGGCCAGCGACGACCACGCCAGCTGAACGGCCGGCCCGAGGACGAGCACGGCGCCGACCAGGAACGACCGTCGATGCCAGCGGCGCACCACTCGCTCCCCGGCGCGCTGCGGAGCCTCGTGCCGGTCCCAGAAGCCGCGGATGGCCCGGTGCGCGGACGACCCGGTGATCCGCCCGCTGGCCTCCCGCACCTGCCCGGCCGCCCGAGAGGTCTCCGGCGAAGTCGCCACCGACGACCGGACAGCGGACGGTGCACCCCAGCACACGAGGCGTTCGCCCGATCGGGTCACCACGACGACCTGGTGCCGAAGCACCCGGAACCCGGTCAGCGGCCAAACTGGAAGTTGCCACCGGGGATGGCCGCGAGCAGCTCCTGGGTGTAGGCCTCGCGAGGACTGTCGAAGACCTCGTCCGTGGACGCGGTCTCGACGATCTTGCCCTTCTGCATGACGCAGACGTTGTCGGCGACGAGCCGCACGACCGCGAGGTCATGCGTGATGAACAGGTAGGTCAGGCCCAGTTCAGTCTGCAGCTCGGTGAGCAGGTTGAGGATCTGTCCCTGCACGAGCACGTCGAGGGCGGAGACCGCCTCGTCGAGCACGAGCACGTCCGGCTTGAGCGCCAGGGCGCGCGCCACGGCGATGCGCTGGCGCTGCCCACCGGACAGTTCGCTCGGGTACCGGTACCGGGTGGCCCAGGGAAGGGAGACCTGGTCAAGCAACTCGCGCACGCGGGCCTGCCGCTCCGCGGCGTTGCCGATCTTGTGGGCCAGCAGGGGCTCCGCGATCGTGTTGCCCACGTTGTACTGCGGGTCCAGGGAACCGTACGGGTCCTGGAAGACCGGCTGAACGCGACGCCGGAACTTGAGCAGCGCCGCACCCTTGAGCCCGGCGACATCCTGGCCGTCGAATTCGATCTGCCCGCTGGTGATGCTCTCCAACTGCAGGATGAGCTTGGCCACCGTCGACTTGCCCGACCCGGATTCGCCGACGAGCGCCGTGGTGGTGCCCTTCTTGATGGCGAAGGAGACGTCGTTGACGGCCAGCAGCTCGTTGTACCTCAGACCCTTGGTGCGGATGCGGTACATCTTGGAGATGTTCTGCACCTTGATCAGGTCCTGCGTCGCCGCCGCCTGCTCCCGCTCGGCCGCACGGGCCACGAGGGTCGTGTCGAGCGATCCACCGGAGAAGATCTCCACGTCGTCCGCATCCTGGCTCTTGGCCGACTGGATGCGGCGCGACGCGAGGCTCGGAGCCGCGGCCACAAGGCGCTGGGTATAGGGATGCTGCGGGTTGGCGAGGATCTCCAGCGACGGCCCGGATTCGACGACCTTGCCCTTGTACATCACGACGAGCTGCTCGGCTCGCTCGGCCGCGAGGCCGAGGTCGTGGGTGATGAACAGCACCGAGGTGCCGTAGTCGCGGGTGAGGGTGCCGAGGTGGTCCAGGATCTGACGCTGCACCGTGACGTCGAGCGCCGAGGTGGGCTCGTCGGCGATCAGGAGCTTCGGCCGGGCGGACAGGCCGATGCCGATCAGAACACGCTGGCGCATGCCGCCGGAGAACTGGTGCGGGAACTGCTTGAGGCGGTCCTCCGCGTCGCTGAGGCCCGCCTCCTGCAGCACCTGGATGGTGCGCTGACGCGCCGCCTTGCCCTGAGCCACGTTGTTTGCCCTGATGGCCTCCTCAACCTGGAAGCCGATGTTCCAGACGGGGTTCAGGTTGCTCATCGGGTCCTGCGGCACGTAGCCGATCAGGCGACCGCGCACATCCTGCATCTGTTTGTCCGACAGCCCGGCGAGGTCGCGGCCCTCGAACAGGATCTGTCCGGCCGTAATCTTGCCGGTACCGGCGAGGAGCTTGATGATGGCCTGTGCGGTCGTGGTCTTGCCCGAGCCGGACTCCCCCACGATCGCCAGCGTCTGACCGGCATACAGGGTGAGGCTGACCCCCCGCACGGCGGGGACGAGGCCGTGCTGGGTCTGAAAACCGACCTCGAGGTCGCGGATCTGGAGCAGAGGCTCGGTGGAAACGACGGCGCTCTCGCCGATGGATTCGATGACGGTCTGGCTCATCGGCGGGCCCTCGCTTCGGGGTCGAGGGCGTCGCGCACGACGTCGCCCAGCATGAGGAACGCGAGAACGGTCACGGACAGTGCCGCCGCAGGGTAGAGCAGCACCTGCGGGTTGGTGCGGAGCGAACTCTTCGCCGCGTCGATGTCGTTACCCCAGGACATGATGCCCGGCGGGAGGCCGATGCCGAGGAACGACAGGGTGGCCTCGGCCACGATGAACGTGCCCAGCGAGACGGTGGCGATCACGATCACGGGGGCGATCGAGTTCGGCACGACGTGGCGCAGCAGAATCCGGAATTTGCTGACGCCCAGGGCGACGGACGCCGTGACGTAGTCCGAGTTGCGGGCGGAGAGTACCGCGCCGCGCATGATTCTCGCGATCTGCGGCCAAGCGAAAAGCGACAGCACGAGTGCGATGGTGACGGGGGTTCGCTCCGGCAGGACCGACATGAGCACGATCGCGCCCAGCACGGTGGGGACGGCGAAGAAGATGTCGCCGATGCGGGAGACGATTGAGTCGAGCACGCCGCCGTAGTAACCGGCGAGCGCGCCGACGATGATTCCCGTGAAGGTCACCAGGATCGTGGCAAGCAGGCCGACGGTGACCGAGGCCTGCGTGCCGAAGATGATTCGCGCGTAGATGTCGCAGCCCTGACGGGTGTAGCCGAGCGGATGTCCGTCTCCCGGACCAGCGTGGCTGTCGCCGAGGTCGCACTCGGTGGGTGACACCTGGGCGAACAGGCTCGGGAACAGGGCGACGATAACGATCAGGAGGATCAGGGCCGAAGAGATCCAGAAGGTGGGCCGCACGCGCATGGCGTCCCAGGCATCCGCCCAGGTGCTGCGGGCCTTCTGCGATTCATCGAGGCGGTCGACGACTTCGACCGGGGTTTCTTCGAGCGCGGCCACGTAGTGGGTCTGCGCGTTCGGGTTCTTATTTGGCATAACGAATCCTCGGGTCCAGAGCTGCGTAGAGGAGGTCGACGAGCAGGTTGGCCAGCACGAAGATCACGACCATCACCGCGATGAACGACACCACGGTGGGTCCTTCGCCGAGCTTGATCGCCTTATAGACGGTGCCGCCGACGCCGTTGATGTTGAAGATGCCCTCGGTGACGATGGCACCGACCATCAGTGAGCCGAGGTCGACGCCGAGGAAGGTGACGACCGGGACCAGGGAGTTGCGCAACACGTGCACGCCCACCACCCGGCGGCGGGAGAGCCCCTTTGCTGTGGCGGTGCGCACGAAATCCGCACTGAGGTTGTCGGAGACACTGGCCCGGGTGAGCCGCACAATGTAGGCGAAGGAGACGGAGGCCAGAACAAGGGCCGGCAGCAGCAGTTCACTCAGGGGAGCTTCGCTGCTCACCGTGGTGCGCGCCCAGCCGAGCTTCACCGCGAAGACGTATTGCAGCACGAAACCGATCACGAACGTGGGGACGCTGATCAGGAGGAGGCTGACCACGAGGGCGCTGGTGTCGAAGAGCTTGCCCTTGCGGAGCCCAGCGACGAGACCGACGAGGATGCCGAAGATGGCTTCTATGGCCAGCGCGAGCAGGGCCAGACGGGCGGTGATCGGGAAGGCCTTCGCCATCACGTCGCTGACCGGGCGGCCGGAGTAGGTGGTGCCAAGGTCACCCTGAAAGAAGTTGCCGATGTAGATGAAGTACTGCACGATGAATGGCTTGTCCAGGTTGTACTGGGCGCGGATCTGCTCGATCACTCCAGGAGCCGGGGGCCGATCGCCGTACAGGGCCGCGATGGGGTCTCCGGGAAGAGAGAACACCATGAAGTAGATCAGGAGTGTCGCACCGAAAAACACCGGGATCATCTGGAGCAGGCGTTTGCCGGTATACCAGATCATCAGGTCCCCAAGCCGGAACGTATGTACATGAAATTCACAATCACTGGTTGAGTCTAGTCACGTGTGGGGTCCGGGGCTGTATGCCCCGAACCCCACACGTGTTATCTGTTTACTGCTGACGAGCTGGTTGAACGAGAGCTACTCGCTCTTGGTGATGTCGGTGTACATCGGCACGGAGTCCCAGCCGAAGACGACGTTCTCGACCGACTCGGACCAGACGCCACTGACGTTGGAGTACCAGAGCGGGATCGTGGGAAGGTCGGCGAGGAGGACTTCCTGTGCTTCCTGGTACTTCGCGGTGGCGTCCTCGACGGAGGACGCGGCTGCGCCTTCCTTGAGCAGCGCGTCGAACTCTTCGCTGGTGTAGTCCTCGTAGTTCGAGCCGGCACCGGTCTGGTACAGCGGAGCGAGGAAGTTGTACAGCGACGGGTAGTCACCCTGCCAGCCGGCGCGGGTTCCACCGGTCAGCTTGTCGGCGGAACGGTCGTCGAGCGCCGCAGCGAACGTCGGGTACGGCTTGCCGATGGCTTCGATGCCCAACGTGTTCTTGATGCTGTTGGTCACCGCGTCGACCCAGGCGGCATGGCCGCCGTCGGAGTTGTAGGCGAGGTCGAACGTGCCGGTGTAAGGTGCGATCGCGTCGGCTTCGGCCCACTTGGCCTTGGCTTCTTTCGGGTTGTATTCGAGGACTTCGGCACCCTTGAGGGAATCGGAGTAACCGTCGATGACCGGCGAAGTGAAGTCGGTCGCAGGGGTGCGCGTGCCCTGGAAGATGACGTCCGTGATTTCCTTGCGGTCGATCGACATCGAGATGGCGGCGCGTCGCAGCTTGCCCTCCTCACCACTCCAGTGCTCGAGGTAGTACGGCATGTTGAAGCCCTGGAAGATGGCGGCCGGCTGGTTCACGAAGCGGTCCGGGAAGTCCGACTCGTAGGACTCGAACGCGGCGTCCGGGACGGCGTCGAGCACGTCGAGGTTGCCACCCTGGACATCCGCGTACGCGGCGTCCATCGAGGCGTAGAAGACGATGTTCAGGCCACCATTGGCGGGCTTGCGCACGCCGTCGTACTCGGGGTTGGTGACGAGGTCGATTCCGACCTCGTGCTCCCAGGCGCCCTCTTTGGCCAGCATGTACGGGCCGTTGCCGATCGGGTTCTCGCCGAAGGCTTCCATGTCCTCATACGCGGCGGAGGGCAGCGGCATGAACGCCGTGTAGCCCAGGCGCAGCGGCCAGTCGGCCTCGGGCGAGGCCAGCTCGACCGTGAAGGTGGATTCGTCGACAACCTTCAGACCGGTCAGTTCGGCGTCAGCGTCGTAGCTGAAGCCGGCGATGTTGTCAAAGAAGTAAGAGGCGCTCTGAGCGTTGCTGAACTTCGCTCCGAAGTTCCAGGCGTCCACGAAGGAGTCAGCCGTGACGGCCTCGCCGTCGGTGAACTCCCAGCCGTCGTTGAGCGTGACGGTCCAGTTCTGGGCGTCGTCGGACTCGATCGACTTGGCGACCTCGTTCTCGATCTCGCCTTTGGCGTTGTACGAGACGAGCCCGGCGAAGATCGAGGTGGTGATCTTGCCGCCTCCGGTCTCGGTGGTGTTCGTCGGGACCAGCGGGTTCTGCGGCTCGGATCCGTTCGTGGTGATGATCGCCGCGGTGTCACTCTCTGCCGGGGCGTCTCCACTGGCGCAACCGGAGAGCACGAGGGCTCCCGCGGCAGCCAAGGCGATGGCAGGTATGCCCAGTCTCCTGATTTTCAATTTTCCTCCAGTGCACAGGGAAATGCCGCGTGACCCTCGGGCGAGCAGACATCTCGGATATACCGACCTTAAAGAGTGGGCGCGGACTTCGCATAATCTATTGGGGAAACGTTACAGATGCGAAACAAACTGCGCAGGATAGTTGCGCCACAGCAGGTTCTTGCGCGCAATCCGCCCACCGAATTCAGCAACCTGCACGTTCCGAGCAGTGGGAAGATGGGAGGATGATTGTGACCGCCCACGCACGCCCTCCGCTGTTGATCTTCGACGGCGACTGCGCGTTCTGCACGACCTCCGTGAACACCATGAAGCGTCTGATTCCCGGCATGCCGGCTTCCGCTCCCTACCAGTGGACCGACCTGGCCTCCTATGCGCTGACGACAAAGGATGCCCAGTCCCGGGTTTGGCTGATCGTCGACGACCACCGGTTCGGCGGCGCCGCGGCCGTGGCCGCCCTGCTTCGGCACCAGCCGAATGTGCTCATGCGCGTCTTGGGCTGGCTCGGCACCGTGCCGCCGTGGTCGTGGGCGGCCGAAGTGGGCTACCGGCTCGTGGCGCGGTACCGCCACCGGCTGCCCGGGGGAACACCGGCCTGCCGGATGAAGCCGGGCGCGTGACTCTGCGCGGCAATCGAACCGGGCTCCGCTGGGAGGTGGGGATCGTCCTCGGAATGTCGCTCGGGGCATCCGCGCTCTACTCGATCATTTCGATCATCGCCCGGCTGACCGACGCCCGGCCGCTCTCGGAGCAGTCGGCGACCCTGAACGGGTCGCAGTCGCCGCGGGAATGGCTCGACTTCAGCTATCAGTTCCTCGGCATCTTCTTCGCCCTGTTCGCCGTGGCCCTGGTGCTCTACCTGCTGTGGCTGCCGGGGCAGAGTCCGTTCCGGCGGCTGGGCTTCGACTTCACGCAGCCGGGGCGCGACCTAATGCGCGGTTTCGGGCTGGTGCTCGTGATCGGTATCCCCGGACTGGGGCTCTACCTCGCCGGGCGGTCCCTCGGCTTCACCGTGGCGATCGTGCCGTCGCCGCTCGACACGTTCTGGTGGACGATCCCGATCCTGGTGCTCTCGGCGTTGCGCTCGGCACTGGTCGAGGAGCTGATTGTGGTCGGCTACCTGTTTACCCGGCTGCGCGAGCTGGGTTGGTCCACCTGGACCATCATCGTGTCCTCGGCGCTTTTGCGCGGCAGCTACCATCTCTACCAGGGCATCGGGCCGTTCTTCGGCAATGCGGCCATGGGGGTGCTGTTCGGCTGGTGCTATCTGCGTTGGGGACGCACGATGCCGCTCGTGATTGCGCACTGGATCCTCGACATCGTCTCCTTCGTCGGGTACCCGCTCGCCCTCACCTGGTGGCCGGGGCTCCTCGCCCCCGCTGCCTGACCTGCCGGCCGACCTGACCTGCCTGACCTGCCGGCCGGCCGGCCTGCGAATTCGACGGAGATTTTGGCTCTCCTGCTTCATCCGTGGGTTAAACCCGGCCGGACAGGCAAAATCTCCGTCGAATTCGTTAGGGAGTGGCGGTCTACTCGAAGGCCTCGGGGGGCGGGCAGGCGCAGACGAGGTTGCGGTCACCGAAGGCGTTGTCGATGCGGCGCACCGGCGGCCAGTACTTGCCACGGATGAGACTGCGCACCGGGTAGACCGCGGTCTCACGGTCGTAGGCGTGCGTCCACTCCCCCTCGATCACCGACTGTGCGGTGTGCGGGGCATTGTGCAGCGGGTTGTCCTCGGCAGGCCAGCGGCCGGCGGCTACGGCATCCGCTTCGGCCTTAATCGCGATCATGGCCTCGACGAACCGGTCGATCTCGCCCAGGTCTTCACTCTCGGTGGGCTCGATCATGAGCGTACCGGACACCGGAAAGCTCATGGTCGGCGCGTGGAAGCCGTAGTCGACGAGTCGCTTGGCCACATCATCGACGCTGACCCCGGTGGCCTCGGTGAGCGGGCGTAGATCGAGGATGCACTCATGTGCGACCAAGCCGTTGTCACCGGAATACAGCACCGGGTAGTGAGCCTCGAGGCGCTTGGCCACATAGTTGGCCGCGAGAACCGCGGCGCCGGTGGCCGCGTGCAGACCCTCGGCCCCCATCATGCGCACATAGGCCCAGGAGATCGGTAAAATGCTCGGGCTGCCGTACGGCGCCGCCGAGACCGGCCCGCCGGAGTGCACGACCGTGCCGCCCACTGTGCCGCCGACCGTGCCGCCACTTTCATCGACACCGCCGTCGACCGCCGCCGCATCGCCGGAGGCGAGGAGGTAGTGCTCGTCGCTCTGAGCGAGGGGATGCCCCGGCAGGAACGGAGCGAGGTGCGCCTTGGCCCCGACCGGACCGACGCCCGGCCCGCCGCCGCCGTGCGGGATGCAGAACGTCTTGTGCAGGTTCAGGTGCGACACGTCGCCGCCGAAGTCGCCGTAACGGGCGAAACCGAGCAGGGCGTTCAGGTTGGCGCCGTCGACGTAGACCTGGCCGCCGGCGTCGTGCACGGCCGTGCAGATGGCGCCGACCTCGTGCTCGTAGACGCCGTGCGTCGACGGGTAGGTGATCATCAACGCGGCGAGGTTCTCGGCGTGCTTCGCGATCTTGGCGCGCAGGTCGTCCAGGTCGACGTTGCCAAGCTCGTCGCAGGCGACGACGACGACCTTCATGCCGGCCAGCACGGCGGATGCCGCGTTGGTGCCGTGCGCGCTGGACGGGATCAGGCAAACCGTGCGCTGGGTATCCCCGGTGGAGAGGTGGTAGCCGCGGATCGCGAGGAGCCCGGCGAGTTCACCCTGGCTGCCGGCGTTGGGCTGGAGGGACACGGAGTCGTAGCCGGTGACATCCGTCAGCCAGGATTCGAGCTGCCGGATCAGTTCCAGGTAGCCCTCGATGTCGGCACGCGGCGCGAACGGGTGCAGCCCGCCGAACTCGGGCCAGCTGACGGCCTCCATCTCGGTGGCCGCGTTCAGCTTCATGGTGCAGGAGCCGAGCGGGATCATGCCGCGGTCGAGCGCGTAGTCGAAGTCGGCGAGGCGCTTGAGATAGCGCATCATGCTCGTCTCCGAGCGGTGCGTGTTGAACACCGGGTGGGTGAGGAACTCGCTGGTGCGATGAAGTTCGGGCGGAAGGCCGGCCTCGACCATACTGAAGTCCACCAGGCCGAAGGCATCCCGCCCGCCGAACGCGCCGACGACCAGGGCGAGATCCGCGAGAGTCGTCGTCTCGTCGACGGCGATGCCGACGGTGTCCGCGTCGACCAGGTAGAGGTTGACCCCGCTGGCGGAGGCGGCCCGGGCGATCTCGGCGGCGCGGCCCGGAACGGAGGCACGGACCGTGTCGAAGAACGTCGCGGTGACAACGTCGACACCGGCGGCGAGGAGAGCGACGACGAGTTGCCCGGCGCGCTCGTGCACCTGGGCGGCGATCTTCCGCAGGCCGTCGGGCCCGTGGTAGACCGCGTACATGCCGGCCATCACGGCCAGCAGCACCTGGGCGGTGCAGATGTTCGAGGTGGCCTTGTCCCGACGGATGTGCTGCTCACGCACTTGCAGCGACAGGCGGTAGGCCGGGTGGCCGGCCGCGTCAACGCTGACGCCGACCAGGCGGCCGGGAAGCTGACGCTCGAGGCCACTGCGCACGGCCATGTAACCCGCGTGCGGACCGCCGAAGCCCATCGGCACGCCGAAGCGCTGGCTGGTGCCCACGGCCACGTCGGCGCCGAGCTCGCCGGGCGAGGTGATCAGGGTCAGGGCGAGCAGGTCGGCGGCGACGACGACGAGCGCCCCCTGCGCCTGGGCGGCGGCGATAACGCCGGCCGGGTTCCAGACCCGGCCGGATGCGCCGGGGTACTGCACGAAGAGACCGAAGTACTCGCCGAGGTCCTCAGCGGACCCAGCCAGGTCGACCTCCACGAGGTCGATCCCGACGGCGGCCGCGCGATTGCCCAGCAAGGCCTTCGTCTGCGGCAGCGCGTCGGCGTCGACGAGGAAACGGGTCGACTTCGACTTCGACGCCCGACGGGTGAGGAGCATGCCCTCCACCACGGCGGTCGACTCGTCGAGCATGGACGCGTTGGCCGTGGAGAGTCCGGTCAGGTCGGCGATCATGGTCTGGAAGTTGATCAGCGCTTCAAGACGGCCCTGGGAGATTTCGGGTTGGTACGGAGTGTAGGCCGTGTACCAGCTGGGATTCTCGAACACATTGCGCTTGATCACGGCCGGGGTGACGGTGTCGTAGTAGCCGAGACCAATCATGGACCGCTTCACGGTGTTGCGGCCGGCGAGGTCCCGCAACTCCGCGATGGCCTCCCGCTCGGTGGCGGCGGGCGGCAGGGTGCTATCACCGATGGTGCGGAACTGGTCCACCTGGATCGATTCGGGCACGGCCGCGTTGACGAGGGCGTCGACCGAGTCGTAACCGAGGATCGACAGCATGCGGGACTGCGCGTCGGCATCCGTGCCGATGTGGCGCTGAGTGAAGGGCTGTGACATGTGTGCGGAACCTGGCTTTTCGTTTTCGTTACTCGCCGATGAGGGCGGAGTAGTCGGCGTAACTGAGGAGCGGAGGCAACTCCGCGAACGTGACCTTGAGCAGCCAGCCGGCGCCGAACGGGTCGCTGTTGACGAGCTCGGGGCTCTCGACGACGGCGTCGTTGGTCTCGGCGACGGTGCCCGTGACAGGGGCGAAGAGCTCGCCGACCGACTTGGTGGACTCGATCTCGCCGACGACGGTGCCGCCGGCGACATCGCTGCCGACGGCTGGCAACTCGACGAAGACGACGTCGCCGAGCTTGTCGGCGGCGTAGGCGGTGATGCCGACGGTGGCGGTGTCGCCGTCGACGAGAACCCACTCGTGCTCGGCGGTGTACTGGAGTTCAGACTGTTCGGCCATGGGGGTGTTCCTCTCGAGGGGTGGACTATTTCTGACGCTTGTAGAACGGAAGGGCGGTCACAGTTGCGGGGATGCGGGTGCCGCGCACATCGACGAAGACCTGGGTGCCGAGTCGCGCCAGGCCGGGAGCCACGTAGGCCATGGCGATCGGATGTCCGAGCGTCGGCGACAGCGCCCCGCTCGTGATCACGCCGTCGGCCACGGTCGCGTCGGCACTGCGATATACCGGGTAGTCGGCGCGCCCGGCACGCTTGCCGGCAGATTCCAGTCCCACGAGTACGCGCGCCTCCGCGCTGGGACCCTCTTCGCTGGCCTCGCGGCCGATGAAATCGACCTCCTTGGCGAGGTTCACAACGCGGCCGAGTCCGGCCTGCGCCGGGTAGGTCGAGGTGCTCAGTTCGTGGCCGTAGAGCGGCATGCCGGCCTCGAGACGGAGGGTGTCGCGGCTGGCGAGCCCCGCCGGCACGAGGTGGAAAGAGGCGCCCGCCGCGCGGAGCGCGTCCCAGAGCGCCGCGGCATCCGGCACGTCGACATAGAGTTCGAAGCCGTCTTCACCGGTGTAGCCGGTGCGGGCAATGAGAACGCGGCCGGCCTGGAAGGTACCACCCAGGGCGCGGTAGTACTTCAGCGCTGACAGGTCGCCGTCGACCGTGAGGTCCGCCGTGGCCTCGAGGATGGCGCGCGAATTAGGCCCCTGCACGGCGATCAGGGCGACGTCGTCGCTCTGATCGGTGACGGTGACGTCGAAGCGGGTGGCCCGGGCCGTGAGCGCCTGGACCGCCGGGAAACGGTTGCCCGCGTTGGCGATGACGAGGTACTCGTTCTCGGCCGTGCGGTAGACGACGATGTCGTCGATGATGCCGCCGGCACGGTTGAGGATGAGGCTGTACTTGGCCTGCAGCAGGTCGACCGTGGAGAGTTGGCCGGCGAGGGCATAGTCGAGGAACGCTCCGGCGTCCGGCCCGGCCACCAGGATCTCGGCCATGTGCGAGAGGTCGAAAATGCCCGCGCTGGTGCGCACGGCGTGGTGCTCGGCGAGATCGCTCGAGTAGCGCACCGGCATCTGCCACCCGGCGAAGTCCGTGAAACTGGCGCCGGCATCCACGTGCGCCAGGTGCAGCGGGGAGAACCGCTCCACCGTGGGGGTTGAATCGGTGTGGGCTTCAGTGTCCGAGGTCATGAGTTCTCCAGGTTGTCGCCGGCCGGGGGCCGAGCAAGAATCTCCGGGGCGCGATCGATCGATCGTACCCCTGGGAACTCCCCCTCTGTCGTCAGGCCTGAGAGCTTCACCGCAGCCGTTGGTCGGGCGCGATTTTCACCGTGGGCGAGCCGCTGTCGAGCCGCGACTACTTTTCAGAGTGGCCAGTTCGATGCGGTACGAGTACCTGAGAGATTGTCGGGGAGGATTGCTCCTTCGGTGTTCGACTGCCTGAGGGCGCCGAACTCTCCCGCATCGACCTTGATGGCCCTATATTCACTTGAGGGTGTGCGCTCCGAGCCTAGCGCGTGCGGGCCCGGCAGCGCGGTGCGGCCGCTTCCGTTGCCTCCCGGCGACACCTCCAGCGGGAACGCGTACCCTTGTCACTTCGCCCGCGATTCGTGCGGCCCACACAGAAAGGCGTTCCGTGGACATCACACTCCTCCGGCATTTCATCGCCGTCGCCGAGGAGTTGCACTTCCCGCGCGCCGCGATGAACCTCAATATCTCCACCCCGAAATTGCGCTCCTCGATCGCAAAACTCGAGGCGAACATCGGCGTCGTGCTCATCGACCGAACCACGGAGACCACCCGGCTGACCGCGGCGGGCAACCTATTTCTCACGGGTGCCCGCACCGAGCTGGCCGCCTCGGGTGAGTCCTGGAAGCCGCCGCTTCCGGCGGGCGGAAAGGCCAAGGCGGCGAAGGGCAAGGGCCGCGCGCCCGAGGTGAAGGGCCAGCCGCGTCCCGGCAAGCGCCGCCAGGGCCGCTAGCCCGCACGCTCGACTTCGGACTCTAGACGCCGGCCGAGGCACGGCGCCAGGCCGAGAAACTGGCCACCGATCCGCTATGCGGCGGCACCAGCCACGGCCACGGATGCAGCGCGGCCGCGCCCTCCGCGTACCGCGCAAAGCTGGGTACCGGTGCAAACGTGACTGCTGCGTCGAGGTCCGGAACGATCACTCGCGGGTCACCCAGGTACACGACCACCTCGCGACGCCGGGCCAGATCCTGAAGGGTTTCCACGGTGAAGATCAGTCTTTTGCTTGAGAGCCGCAGCCTGGCCAGGGCCGGCTCGTCGAAGACGAAGGCGGCCGGGAGTGCGGGATGCGCCGCAAGGGCCGGATCGGCGTCGCCCAGGGAATCCACCGTCAGCAGCACCGACCGGGGTGCGCGGCGGCGCACGACGTCGGTAGGCCCCTGCGTGTCGGACAGGTGCGGATCGTGCGTGAGGTTCGCCGGCGCATCCGTCACCGGCACTGGCGCTGCCCCCACCGGAAACTGCTCGATCGGGCAGGCCCGGGCGAGCGGACAGTCCCGGCAGAGCTGCGGCGCTCGTTTCTCAACCTGCCAGCGGGCGAAGCCGTAGGCGGAGCCGGTGCCGGCACCCACGGTCCACTGCCAGCCCAGGAGGTTGGCAGCGCGGGAGCCGTCGAGCAGGTGCCGGTAGAATTCCTCCTGGCCGGCATGCCACCCCGCGCCAGACCGGACCGTGTACTGGGAGGCCAGCCACATCCGGGTCTGGTTGACCAGCCAGCCGTCGGTTTCCAGTTCCGACACGACCGAGTCGATGCAGTGCATCCGGTTCGGCCAGGCCTGGGGTTCGAATTCTCCGGCCCAGGGTGCCGCAAAGCGCAGGTTTCGGTGCAGGGCCACACCCACACGCGCATAGAGATGTCGGGCGTATTCCTGCCAGAGCAACTCGTCCCGGAATTTGCGGGTATCTCGGGCAGGTCCGTCTGCGACGTGCTCCCAAGCCCGGCTAAGCGGCACCAGGGAGTGCCGAATGTACGGTGATAGCCGGGATGCCCCGCGATCGATTTCCGGCAGCACCTGGCTGCGCCTGGCCGCATAGCCCGCGACCGAGAATGCCGCTAGGGCACGGTCGGCGCTGGTCTGGCCACCCCGGATGCTCGGGCTCGCCCGCACCTCGTCGTCGACCAGGTGGTGCAGATGGCGCCGCACCACGGCATCCGCGGTTCCGTCATTCAGAGCGATGAGCACACCTGATTTTAGACCCTGCCTGAGGGGCAGCAGAAAGCGAAACGGGCCTGGGCCGGTCACGATCAAAATGATCGCGATCGGCCCAGGCCCGCTGGCGGTGAGCAGGTGGCCGGGTAGGCCTACTTGTTCCGCACGTGCACCGGGGCGGCGATCTCCTCGGCCTCATCGACCGATAGTTCGAGGTGTGCGAACGCCGGATCATCCGCGAACGATTTCATCCGCGCGATCCGGTAGATGATCAGACCGTAGAGGGCCTTGGCGAGGATGTCGGCGACCGAGTATCCGATCTGCTTGCCGACCCAGGCATCCGAGCCGTCGATACCAAGCATGGGCAGTAGGTAGGCGATCGGGTAGACACCCCAGGTCAGCAGCAGAAGCAGACGCAGCTGGCTGATCGTGCGGCGCACACTCCGCGGCTGGCGGTCGAGGGACTTGGTCAGTTCGATGAACAGAACATAGAGGATGTATGCGAACGGGATGGTGGAGAGCAGACCGAAGATTCCGCGCACCCCGTTGTCCCCGCTGAGCTCGCCGGGGTACCCGAGGATGATCATCAGGGCCGAAGCCGGAATGAGCCGGTACAGGAGACTGGTCTGCACCTTGCGGGCCAGGGCGAGAACCGCGATCAGTTCGAGCAGCAGCAGGGGAACCGTGAGCAGCCAGTCGACGTAGCGGTAGCCCTCATTGAAGGACTCCCCGGCGACCTGCACATAGTTGCCCGCCCCGCCGATGGCCTCGGTGACGAAGGCCGCCTTGAAGGAGTCGAAAATGCGGAAGTAGTGGTAGGCGGCAATCGCACAGACGATGGCCGCGACGGTCATCGCCTGACGGTACCGGGGCAGGACCCGCTTGAGCGAGATGATGATGAAGATCGACGTGAACAGCTGTGACGCGATGACGAGCGAGAACACGTTGTAGACGGTGTCGTATTGAATCTGGGTGAGGGAATCGGGAATCACGTTGTCCTCCGAATAAGCGAGAAAGAACAGGAAAGAGCCGTGCTGTAGAGCTTTGCTGTGTTTATTGATTGATCAGTCATTTAACTGCCTAGCTGACTGCTGTCTAAAAATTTAGTACGAGTTTCCTGAATCTTTGCATAGAGTATGCCCCCAGTCAAAAGGTCAATAGCAGGAAGACAGATGACGGCCCCTCGGAGCACGGAAGAGCGGGGTTCTCCGGCAGGGGGTCGGCCGATCCGGTACGCGCCACGTCGGTGAACACCCCTCGCCTGACAGCGTGGTGCTTGAGCAGGTGGTTGCGGATGGCGCGCAGCCGCTACACGCTCGGTGACCTGGTCGACACCAGGCCGGCCGCGCCCAAGCCGATGAAGATGGCCGTGCGAATCAGCAGACGCACCATGACTACCCCTTCTTGACCGCGGCCTTTGCCGCGCGCTTGGTTTCCCGCACCCGGGTCAGCGATTCGGGGTCGACAATGTCGGCGACGGACCGGAACGAGCCGTTCTCGCCATAGGGCTCGGAGGCCTCGCGCCAGCCCTCCGCGACGAGCCCCTGACGCTTGCCGAGCAGGGCAAGGAAGATCTTCGCCTTCTGCTCGCCGAATCCCGGGAGCGCTTTCAGGCGCCGCAGGATCTCGGCGCCGTCCGGGGAGTCGGCGGTCCACAGGGCGGACGCATCACCCCTCCAGTCTGAGGCGATCACACCCGCGAGGGTCTGCGTGCGAGCGGCCATCGAGCCCGGATAGCGGTGCACGGCCGGCGTGGCCCGGAACACCTCGACGAGTGCGTCGGCGTCGAAGCCGGCGATGGTCGCCGGATTGAGCGTGCCGATCCGGTCGCGGATCTTGGCCGGACCGGCGAACGCGGTCTCCATCGCGATCTGCTGATCCAGCAGCATCCCGAGGAGGAGCGCGAAGGGGTCATCACTGAGCAGGGCGTCGGCGGCGTCGTCGCCGGTGAGGTACAGAATCATGCGCCCATTGTGCCACCGGCGGCGCGCCGGCGGGACTCCCCTAGACTCGGCGGATGTCCCGCCTCGTCGTCGTCCTCCCGCTCACGGCGCTCAGCACCGGCGACAGCTTCCCGGTGTCGGAATGGCCATTGCACATCACCGTGCTGCCCCCTTTTCACACGGATGTCGCGGCATCCGTCATCGCGGATGTCATTTCCGGCGTCGTCGCCGCCACGGCATCCGGCCGCACCGCCCTCACGGCGGTCGCGGGTGCCGACGCGCTCTTCGGCCGGCGCGAGGACGTGCCGGTGACGCTCGTCGGGGACGATCCACGCCTGACCCGATTGCACCGCGCCCTCATCGAGGCTGTGCGGCCGCTTGCCTCCATCCCCGACGAGCCCGCGTTCACGGGTCCCGGCTTCCGGGCCCACATCACGATCAAGAACGGCGCCCGGGTGCACGAGGGCCAGCGGCTCGCTCTCACCCAGATCGCCCTCGTGGACATGGCGCCCCGATCGGCGGCGAGCGGCCGCACGGTGCTCGCCACGTTCCCGTTGCCAACTGCCGTGTGAGCGCAGTCACCCGGTCGGGTGCAGCGGGTCTGTGCGCCGAGTTCGACGACTGCAAGCGAGTTCGGCGCCTCTGCCGGGCAGGTTGCCGGGTGGGAGGCGATCGCGATGCTCGGCAGCCGATTCGGCGGGCACGCGGAATACGTCTGCATCCCGCAGGATGGCGCGATCACGGCGAAGCCACGGAACATGACCTTCACGGATGCCGTGACTCTCGTCTCCGGCGGGACCACCGCCCATGCTTTTTTCAGTCGCACCGCGATCAAATTGGGCAGCACCGTGCTCGTGAACGGCGCATCCGGTGCCGTGTGCACGGCGGCGGTGCAGCTCGCCAAGCAGATGGGCGCGCGAGTCACCGGTGTGTGCAGCGGCGCCAACCGCGAGCTGGTCACCGCGCTCGGCGCCGACCGGGTGATCGACTATACAACGGAGGATTTCCTGCTCGAGGGGCAAACCTACGACGTCATCATGGATTGCGTCGGGAACGCCTCCTTTGAACGCGCTGCGGCGTGCCTCACTCCGGGCGGCGCCCTGTTGCTCGTCGTTTCCGATCTCCGGGGGCTGCCTCTGGCCGCTTGGCACACCAGGAGGAGCGGGAGTAGGGTCGTCGCGGGCAACATCGACAGCACCGCGGATGCCCTCGCGCACCCAGTCGACCTTGCCGAGTCGGGTCTGTTCCTGGCGGTCATCGATTGGACGTACGACCTGACCGACATCGCTCTGGCGCACCGTTTCGTCGAGGCCGGCCATAAGAGAGGCAACGTCATCCTGTGCGTCGCGGGCGGTTGAGGGGGCGGAAGGTTGAGGGGGCGGAAGGTTGAGGGGGCGGAAGCAGTCGCTCTGGTCCGTGAGCGTCGGGTTACGCGGTTTTGAGTTCATCGAGCGTGGCCCCGATCCCGATTCTGTTGCTCGTCCGCGGAGAAGTCGAGGTGTCGGCCGAGGGATCTCCCCGTTCCCTGCAACACGATTTGCTGAAGCGGGGAGCCCCGCGCGGTGGCTAATTCAGGAGAATTGTCCGGCCCGCGGCGGTATTTACATTGAAAGACCAGTCTGGGGGCATCCCCGGGCGACAGATCTCCTGATTTAGCCACACCCCACCGTGCCGGCTCCGTCGAGCGAGGCCTACCGCGAATTCTCACGCGCCGGATGCCCCGCTGAGAGCGCTGGCAGCGGAGTTCGCCGGCTGCGGTCGAGATCGCCCCACAACACCAGGGGGACTCGACCGGACCTGTCGATCTCGGCGACCGCGACCGCGGGCACGGTCGATCGACACGCCACACGCAACGCGCTGGACGTTGAAGCGGAGCTCCACCGCATCACCGCACGAAAACGCATTACGACTACCAGATAACTCAGCCGGCCAAGCCAAGGAAGACCATCACGACTCGCTCGAGTGCAACGAGCTTCGCCATCGCAACTGGTGCCGGAACGGACAACTGCGCCCCGTGCACCGGCCACAATTGTCCGAAACGGAAACAGTTGCGGCCGGAACTCGGCTAGACGTTGAAGCGGAACTTCACCACGTTCCGTCACCGAAAGACATGGCCCCGCCCACGAAGGCCGCCGACACGTAATCTGTGCAACGATGTCCCGACTGCAGTCAGATCCAAGGCGACATCGGGGGAAGTCCGACCGTTCACGGGGTGCCAAATAAGTTCGGCAAAGCGCTGGCAGGTCTGTTTCTGATTGCAGGTTCTGATTGCAGGTCTGTTTCTGACCGGATGTTCCGGCCCACCGGGTCCCGTCCTCGGCGGCGAAAGCCCGACGGCAACAGCAACGCCGACGGCGACAGCAACGGCAACGCCGGGCCGCACTGAAGCGGCGCGTCCGTCAGCTCCGGCCCCTGTGACGGACCTCCTCATCACTGCAACGTCGATCGAACTTCGAGACGCGTCCGGCACGACCCTGTCCACGTTCGATTATTTTCAACCTGCCGGCGAGTTGGTTGCCGGTCTGTCCACGGCTTTCGGAAGCGCACCTACCTCAGAGCACTTCGAGGGCGGCAGTGAGGTGCCTCCGGGAACCAATTACATCTGGGGCGATATCCTGCCTACGGGCTCTGAGTCGCCTACTCCATGGGACGGCGATTTCGTCCTCGTGGATGGTGTGCCAGGCGGGACGTCACCACATGAACCGAACACCTGGGTGAAGGTTTCCTCGTCCGCCGTGAACGGTGTTCAGATCAGCACCGTCGACGGAATCGCTGTTGGAGATGATGCCGCCGAGATCGCGGCACGACACCCCGACACCGCGCGCCCACAAGGCAGCAGACGCGACATCTTCGTTGGTCTCGTGCCGCTCCCACCCTTGGACTCCCTGTCAGAACTGACGTTTTCAGTCTGGCTCATCGCCGCCGACCCACTCGGCCCTATCACCGAATTCCGCTCTCCCTCACCTAACTGGGGCGTGTGAGGTTTTCACTCTTGGTGAGAGGACACAGTATCTCGCGGTGAGGCTCCGGGAGCCAGAGACTCTGTACGAGACGTTCCGGCCACTGCGAGTGACCACTTCTGGGGGAGCGTGAATGAACGGAGGCTATGCCCCGGAGCCCTGAATCGACCGAAGCCGCGCGGGGAACAAGCAGGCTCCGACCAACCCCAACATCACAACCTGGAGGACTTTGTAATGCGCCGACCGCTGGCTCTGACCGTCATTGCGGCCGCCGCTTTGCTCATTCTTGCCGCATGCAGCACCGACCAGGTCGAAGGCGATGTCGCCGCATCGTCACCGACCCCGGTCGCGACCGCCACGGTAACACCCGAACCGGAACCCACTCCATCGGCGACACCTGCCGCGCTGCCGGCAACCATAATCATCGGCGCCGAAGCCACCGATATCGTCACAGCCGACGGCACGGTCCTCGCATCGCTGAACTATCAGAGCGATGGGGATGCAGCTGTGGCCGTACTCAGGGGCCTTCTCGGCGAGCCGACGTCAGAATCGGTGGAGGAGTCCTCCCATTACCCAAGGGCCGAACTCACGGAATGGGACGGCTTCACGATTGGGGTGAACCGTCCTGACGCAGACTTCAATCCGCGGCCGGGCCCGTACAACCCCGCCTTTCAGGTCAGGGCATCCGGAACCATGGCCACCAACGGTGTCGCCATTGAGGATGTCAACGGCAACCAGACCGGGCAGGACTTCGAGTCAACTGCTGACGGCAAGCCTGCCGATCAAGTGCATTTTGACGAAACCTTCGGGATCGACTCTGTCACCCTCGACATGCCGTCGTCATTCTCAGGCGCGATTCCGGATTACGGACTGCCAATGACCTACGGCGTGATCGGTTTCACCGGCCGAGACACCGGCATCATCGAAAAAATCCTCGCCCCCACCGACTTGTTCTCGCTAACATAGCCGCGCCCTCAAACGTCGGGACGAGCTGGATCAACTCACCTTCCTCGTCCTCGACGCACGCCACAGACATGACGTTGTGTCCCACTTCCCGCACCAGGTCGGACGGATACAGACTCTCGACCGTTGTCATGCCCAACCCGGAGCGGGCTACACGTTGAAGCGAAATCCACGGAGTGGCATCGCGGAGCAACCTTTAGAGCCACGTTTCGCGCCCTCCTGGCTGTCTCCGCATCGTCGCTGCCAGCAGCGTAGTGCCCCCTACTCTCTGCCTTCCTCAAGCGGGATGAGCATCGTTCGAAATGGTCCGGCAACGGCGTGGAGGTCCCAAATCCGATCGGCGACGCCGTCGATGCCGTTGGCAAGCTGAAGCTGAGGAATGCCTCCCGGAATCACGAGTTGGCTGACACGGACTCCCTCACCCTCGAGCGCGTCGTGGAGCATCTCGCCGTAGGCGCTCTCGGCCGGGAAGGCGACCGATGTACCTGCGAAGTCAGCGCGGGCCTTCACCGAGGTTCCGCCGTTGATCATGATGATGCTGCCGCTTCCTGCCTGCCGCATTGCTGGGAGCACCGTACGCACCGCGTGGATGAGCCCGAGGGTCGAGAACTGCAGGGCCTCTAGCGCCAGCTCGGGAGTCATCTCAAGCACCGGCTTCAGGTAGTCGCGCGATGGGAGCGGACTGTACTGCAGCGCGGTGATGGGCCCGAGCTCTGCCGCGGCACGCTTAAGGGCAGCTTCGAGCGACGCCGGCGTGCGGACATCAGCAGGGTAAGCACTCGCGGTGAAGCCGGCAGCGGTGAGCTCGGCTGCCATAGCGTCTAGTTT
>NZ_SOFV01000023.1:0-66070 GCF_004402465.1 Cryobacterium sp. TMT2-14
GGCCGCGCCGCCCGCCCGCCCGGCCGCGCCGCCCGCTCAGCGGCTAGCGCCCGCCCGGGGCGGCGCCGGACCAGGCATTCCGCAGCAGCAGAGTCAGGTCGTCGGGGGTGACCGCGCGCGGGTTCGACGCGGGAACGGCCGGCAGGACCAGTGCCACGGCCCGGGCGATGTCCGACTCCTGAAACCCGAAGTCCCGCAGCGCAGTCGGTGCGTGCAGGCTGTCCCGCAGGGCGAGTAACCCTTCGACGGCGGTGCGCGAGCCCAGGGCGGCGGCTATCCGCGCCTCGGCCTCGGTGGCGGCGGGCGCGTTGAGGGCGACCACATGCGGCAGCACGATGGCGTGCGTCTGCGCGTGCGGCAGCCCGAAAGTCCCGCCCAGCACGTGACAGATCGTGTGATGCAGGCCCGAACCGGCGCTGGAGAACGCGCTCGCCGACAGATACGCGCCATAGAGGGCATCCTTCCGGGCGGCCAGGGCTCCGTGGATGCCGCCGCCCCCCAGAACCGGATCGCTCCCCGATGTGTCCGAGCCGGCCGCCTCCGCGGTGTGCGGTCCGACCCCGGGAGCCACGGCGATTCGCGGCAGGGCGTGGGCCAGCATTCGGATTCCCTCAGCGGCGAGCAGCGCGCTGACCGGGTTCGCGCCCGGGGCCCAGAGGGCGTCGACGCCGTGGGCGAGGGCGTTCAGCGCGCTGGACACGCTCAGCTCGCGAGGGAGGGACAGCGTGAGGTCGGCGTCGTAGATCACGGTGCCGGGCAGGACCCTCAGATCGAACCCGGTGGTCTTCACCCCGTTTTCGACCAGCCCCCAGACCGCGGTGGCCTCCGAACCGGAATAGGTGGTGGGCACCGCCACGATCGGCAGTCCGCCGGTCCGCTCGCTGCGCAACGCGAGAATCTTGGCCAACCCGATCGCCGACCCGCCGCCGAGGGCAACGATCACGTCGACGCGAGCCGCCTGGGCCGCCCGATGGGCGCGCTCGGCCGACTCCGCCGGAACGTGCTGCACGACCTCATCGAACACCAGCACCGAACGGATGCCGGCGAGCACCGCCGCGGACCGCTCCATTTCCCGCCGGGTCGCGATCACCATCACGCGCGGGGCGCCGGGAGTGCCGCTGGCGCTCAAGGTGCCCGCCGTAGCGATCACGCTCGCCGTGCCGGTGCCGGTGCCGCCGGCCTGCACGGTGCCGCCGGCCTGCACCGTGGCCGGCTGCTCGCCGAGCACCTTGCCGAGCACCTCGCCGAGCAGCTCGCCGGCCCGCCCGGTGCCGAAGAGCACGCGTTGTCGCTGCGTTCGATACTCGAAATCGAGGCCCGGCCCGACGGGCTGCTCCCTCACGGCACGCCTACGCGCGGGTCTGCATGGGGCGGGCCAGCCAGGCTCGGGCGGCGGCGACATCCGTGGCGGCGATGCCGTGACCTCCGTCGCGCAGCTCGCGGTCGACCTGGGCGCCGCGCCCGATGAGGGTGGCGACGGCCCGGTCGGCGCTCGCGAGCGGGGCCATCAAGTCGGAGCGTCCGTTGAGCATCAGCACCGTCGTGTCGGCGAGGTCCGTGGCGAGCGCACGATCGTCGAGCGGGAACATGCCGGAAAACGCGACGACCCGGTCGAGAACGTCGGGGTGCAGCAGGGCCGTGGCCAGGGCGATGTTGGCCCCGTTGGAGAAGCCCACGGCGATAATGCGGCGCCCATCGAGGTCGTAGTGCTGCCGGGCCCGGGCGATGAAACCGGCCAGTTCGCCGGCCCGCAGCACCACGTCCTCGACATCGAACACGCCCTCGGAGAGGCGGCGGAACCAGCGCAGCATGCCGCCCTCGGTGACGCGACCGCGCGGGGCGAGCACGGTCGCGCCGGGGTCGAGCGCGTCGGCAAGGGTGAGGATCTCCTGCTCATCGCCGCCGGTGCCGTGCAGCATCAACAGCACGGGGGCGGAGACATCCGTGGGGTCTGAGCCGGGCGGGCCCGAGTCGCCGGATGCCGTCGGCGAACCCGCCCGGAAAACGTGCACCCAGTCGAGATCGGTCTGTGGGGAGTCGCGTTGCTCGGTCATCGAGGGTCCTACTTCTCCGCGACGAGGGCCGGGTTGTTCTCGCTCGGCAGGGTGATCGGAACGACGGCGCGCTCGATCTGGTCCCGGCTGGGCTCGAGCCACGGCGGCAGCTTGAGCGAGCGGCCCAGTTCCAGCAGTGGCTCGTCGATGTCGAAGCCGGGGGTGTCCGTCGCGATCTCGAACAAGACGCCGCCGGGCTCGCGAAAATAGATCGACGTGAAGTACTGCCGGTCGAGGATCGCCGTCACGCCGTAGCCGCGCGCGACGAGTTCCTGGCGCCACTGCTCCTGCGTGGTCTTGTCCGGCACCCGGAACGCGATGTGGTGCACGCTGCCGCCGGCGGTCAGGCCGACCTGCCCGTTCGGGTCGGCGAGGATGTCCACGATGTTGCCGGGGGCTCCGTCGCCGGCACCCACCCGGATGCGGTCGGTTGTCTCCTCGATCACGTGCATGCCGAGGTCGCGGGTGAGCACCTCGACGGTGCCGGTCGGGTCGGCGACGGTGAGTACCGAGGAATGCTGGCCGCGCACCGCGTACTCGGCGGGCACAGATGCCGAGTCCCACGGATTGCGCGGATCAACCGTCGACGAGGCCACGAGGTCCAGCTGCAGGCCGTCGGGGTCACGCAGGGAGAGGCGTTCCTCGTCGGCGGAGCGGCGCACGAATTCGGATTCGACGCCGAGTTGCCTGAAGTGGCCGGCCCACCAGCCGAGGCTGCCGGCCGGCACCGAGAAAGCGGTGGACGTGGACTGGCCCGAGCCGGGGCGCCCGCTGGAGATGCCCGTCCAGGGGAAGAAGGTGAGCAGCGAACCCGGGCGGCCCGCGTCATCCCCGTAATAGAGGTGGTAGGTGCCGGGGTCGTCGAAGTTAACCGTTTTCTTTACGAGCCGCAGGCCGAGGCCGGTCACGTAGAAGTCGATGTTGCGCTGCGGTGCACCGGCAATCGCGGTGACGTGGTGCAGTCCGGAGGTGTGCGGAGTCACGGGGTCCCTTTCTGGCGGGAAGCTGGTCGGTGTGCTGTTGGCGTCGAGTCTGGCATGCGCTTTCTGAGCTGCGCAGTCCGGCGTGATGCCGACTTCTATGCAAACACATGTTTCTGTGGATTCATTCCCAGGCACGTGCAGCTCCCGCGCGAGGGCGAATGCGCCGCTCGGGCCGCCTCGGGCCGGGCCGACGGGACTACTCTCCCGGGCCGACATCCCAGGAACGCTCCGGCAAGTCCTCGAGCCAGTTCCCGACCGAATCGTCGTTCGCCAGGGAGATGCTGCTCTCAGCGGGACACGCCAGCCCCGGCGGAACCGAGCACGACGCCTCGGAGATCAAATCCCGGCCGTCGACATCCTTCGGCGGTTGTGCACCCGCGTTCCCAAACATCGAACCCCCTCAGTCGGCTTTTCCGGTGCGGTCGCCGGGGTCCGGGGCAACAGTTTGAAGCTACGCTCGCGGAGGATTCGCCGTCAAGCACTTCGAGAAACGGATGCTGCCGCGATTCTGCCGCCGCCCCGTTCCGCCGTCTCCGCGCTGGCGCTGACCCGCGCCCCGGGAACCCGCCCGGAGGCCAACGGAGACCGCAGCCGGGCCAGGGCCTGCAGCTCGATCTGCCGCACCCGGTCGTAGGACACACCGAAGTGCGCTCCGATCTCCCGCCGGGGCTTCGGGATGTCGCCGCCGAGGCCGTACCGCATGCTCAGGACGCTGGCTTCGCGGTCGGGCAGGAGGGAGAGGTGGCAGGCGAGGCGCTCCAGCAGGAGGGTGCGGCCGGCGGCGTCGCACGGGTCGAGCGCCGCGACATCCGCAATGGTGTCGCCGAAGGGCACGTTCTCGAGGCCGCTGCCGAGGTCGGCCCAGACCGGGGCGTCGATCGACCGCGGCTGGCCGGTGCGGTTCCGCAGCGTCAAAATCTGTTGCGTGGTGAGCCCGCTGGCCTGGCCGAGTTCCGCGATGGTGCCGTCGCGGCCGAACTGCTGCCGCAGCCGGTGCTGCACCTGGTTGAGGGCGGTGAGCGCCTCGACCTGGTAGGCCGGGAGACGGATGGTTCGGGCCTGGTCGGCCAGCGCGCGTTGAATGCTCTGGCGGATCCACCAGGTGGCATAGGTCGAGAACTTGAAACCGCGGGTGTGGTCGAAACGCGGGGCCGCCCGGATCAGGCCGAGATTGCCTTCCTGGATCAGGTCGAGGAGGTCGAGCCCGCGGCCGGTAAAGTGCCGGGCCACGGACACCACCAGCCGGAGATTCGCGCAGATCAGGTGATTCATGGCCCGCCCGCCGTCGGCCGCGAGCCAGCGGAGCTCCTCCCCGAGGTCGGCGGCCCCCACGCCGGAAGCACCCGGCCAAAGCCGTGAGAGTCTCTCCGCTGCGAGCAGCCCGACCTCGATGCGCTGGGCGAGCTCGATCTCATCCGTCTTGGTCAGGAGCGGCACACGGCCGATCTCGTGCAGGTAGGCGCCCACGGAATCGGCGGAGAAGCGGTGACGGGAATGGGAACGGCTCGCGGCGATGGTCATGCCGGTACCGTAGGCGCGGGCCGGGGTCGGGACCTTGGGGCCGACACAGCGTGTGCAGAATCACCGCACGGGTCCGGCTGTGCAGGAACCCCGTGCGCCGACCGACCTCGAACGGGGAGTTTCGCTCGGGGCCCGGATCGACGATGATGAGCGGGCAGAGCCGCATCGAGTGGAGGGACGCGACTATGAGTGATGCAGAGTCAAACGATTCCGGCGAGAACTTTCTGCCCGGCCGTGACGGCGACAGCGGCGGCGGCAGCGGTGACGACAGCGGTGATAGCGGCGGCGACAGCGGTGGCGACAGCGGTGGTGACAGCGGCGACAGTGGCGGCGTCAGCGAGAGCGAGGTCGACGGCTACGAGGTCTACCACCCGCCGGCGGACCGCTTCCTCACCGCCCAGATGTGGTGGATCGCGAGCGAACTGGTGCGGCGGCATCCGCATCTCCGCATCTCCGGGGTGGAGGTCGACGAGGCCGACCGCCTCCTGATCGTGCATGACGAGCAGGACGGCATGAGCGTGCAGTGGGACCTCGAGGGCGGCTGCAAATTCCTGGTCAACGGGGTGGTGCAGAAAATCAGCTGGATCCAGATGCTGGCCACGCTCAACCCGCACACGATCGTCAAGCGCATCGAGGTGGCGACCGGACTCGGCATCCCGAAGACCACACCGGCCACGTCCGCCCGGGCGCTGACCTACCGGGTGATCGCCAGCGCGCTGGCCACCGCGACCAACGACCGGTACGAGTGGTACGCGGTTCCGGCGCCCATGCTGCACGACGAAGATCCGGAAAACCCCGGATGCGAGTTCTTCCGCGACTTTCCCTCCACCGTCCGGGCGCGGGCCGAGTATGTCGCGATGACCCTCGATGAGTTCGAGGCGGGCGGTCGCAGCGTGTACTTCTACCAGCCGTTCTGGGCGCTGCTGCGCGACCTTGAGCCGATCGCGATCTTCGACTCTGCCGGGGTGGTGCACACGACCTCGGGCGCCACGGCACTGATGCCCCTGTATGAGCGGCTCGACCGCAAGCTCGCGCTCGTGACCGCGCGCGTGCTCGCCGACTACTTCCCCTGAATCGGGCGCGGGCACTCGGGCAGGCGAGCCGGCCTCCGCTGCGGAGAGGGCGAGCGAGCCGGTTAGCGGATGCTGCCGAGCTGGGTCAACTTCGCGTGCAGAGTCGAATCGCTGGGCTCCACCACGTGGGTGCCGTCCGGGAACAGGATCACCGGGATCTGGGTGCGGCCGCTGATCGCGTGGGCACGGTCGGCGCCGTCCCCCACGAGCAGGAGGTCGACGTAATCGTAGTCGACGTTCAGCGTATCGAGCAGTTTCTTCGAGCGGCGGCAGTCGCCGCACCACTCCGCCCCGAACACGGTCAGGCGCTGGGCGTCGGAAACAGGGGGAGCGGCGAGGTCGGTCATGAACTCATCCTAGGTCGGCACCCTGAGTGCCCCGCGGGTCGGCGTGCGTGCGCCTCGTTTTGGGGCAGAGGGCCATCGTCGATGCCCTCGAGAACCGGGTTTTTGAGGCAGGCCGACTGCTAGGTTCAGTCTGAGCACGAACAGTTGGGGGACTGAACATGCATTCAGACCAGGATGCCGCACAAGACTCAGGGGGACAACCGGCCATCGACCTGCCACGACCAGCAGCGCCTCACGCAGCGCCGGCGCCAGAACCAGCGCCAGAACCAGCGCCAGAACCAGCGCCAGAACCAGCGCCAGAACCAGCGCCAGAACCAGCGCCAGAATCCTCGATCGACGACCTCCTCGCCGACTGCGAGCGATTGAGCGCGAGCGGGAGCCATCTCGACGGTGTCGGGCAGGCCGAGGCGGTGCTGGCCCGGGCCGGCGCGACGCTGCTGCAGCAGGCGCAGGCCCGTGAACTGCTGGCGCTGCATCGGCTGCGACTGGGCGACTATGAGGCGTCCGTTCAGCAGGGACTGTTGGCGCTGGAGTTCCTGGACGGCACCGGCGATCTGCTGCGGCAGTCCAAGGTGCACTGCACCCTGGTGCTGGCCTACAGCGACACGGGGCTCTACGAACCGGCGCTGCGCCACGTGCTCGCGGCAGTGGAGACGGCCCGCGGCAGTGGCAGCGCCCTGGCCGAATTCTGGGCGCTCAGCCGTTCGTCGATGGTGCACGAGGGCATGGGCGAGTCCGAACGGGCGCTCGAACTGGGGCGGCAGGCGCTGGGCCTCACGCGCACGATCGATGACCCCGAGGCGCGGTTCGTGGGTCTCAACAACCTCGGTGACACCTGCCTGATCCAGGCTCAGAGGCAGAGCGCCCAGGGCATGAACGTGGAGATGGGCCTGAAGCAGGCCCTCCTGCTCGTGCGGGAGGCCGTGGCCGTGGCCCACGCCCAACGGCACAACTTCTACGAGAGCATCGCCCGCACCAACCTGGTCAGCATCCTGATCGAACTCGGCGAGCACGAAGAGGCCCGCGAGCAGGCCGGCCGGGCCCGCCGTCTGGCGAAGGCGCACGGGTTCCGCAGTCTCGAGGAGAACAACGACGCGCAGTTGGCCGAGGTGGCCAGGGCCGAGGGTGACCTCGATGGGGCAACCGCGATGATGAACGCCCAGCTGCTGGTCGCCGCCCTCGACGACGATCCGGCTCTGCACATCAAGCTGCAGCAGGCCTTGTTCGAGATGCACAAGGAGTCCGGCCGGTTCGAGCAGGCGCTCGGGCACTTCGAGAAGCTGCACGCCCTGATCCTGAAACGCACGACCGAGACGGCCGGCATCCAGTCCCAGATGCTGATCAACACCCTGGGGATCGAGCAGGCCCGCCACGAGGCGGAGCGGTCGCAGCTCGATGCGGCACGGCTGCGCATCCGTGCCGACGATCTGGACCACCAGGCGAACACCGACCCGCTGACCCGACTGCCCAATCGCCGGGCGCTCGACCGCCAGCTGCCGCCCCTGATGGGCCGCTCCCGTGACACCCGGCAACCGATCTGCGTGGCCATGATCGACATGGACCACTTCAAGCGGGTCAACGACGAGCACGGGCACGCCACCGGCGACGAGGTGCTGAACGCCATGGCCACCCTGTTGCGCGCCGTCACCCGGGACAGTGATATGGCCGTGCGCGTGGGCGGCGAGGAGTTCTTGCTCGTTTTCGCCGACACCACCCTGGAGTGTGCCGAGCAGGCGTGCGAGCGCCTGCTGGCCTCCGTTCGCGGCTACCACTGGGGTGCCCTGGCGCCCGATCTGGCCTGCACTGTGAGCGTCGGCCTGGCCGAACTCTCCCCGGGCGAGACCGTGGCGGACTGGCTCGCGCGCGCCGACGCGGCCCTCTACCAGGCCAAGGATTCCGGCCGGGACCAGATGGTTACCGCCGTGGTGCTGTCGGCGGCGTAGAACCCGAGGAGCCCCCCCCCCATTCAGAGCGCCGTGCCCGGCCTTGAACCAATTCGACGGAGATTTTGCCGAAAGGGTCGGTTTGAGGCCGAAAACAGGGTTTATGGGCAAAGTCTCCGTCGAATTCGTTAGGGGCGGAGGTGCTGCAGGGCCGTGGGCGGGGAAACGAACGACCCCCCCGATTCACGGCCGGCACTGACCCTCGAATGCGGCGGCGACGGATGCGGCGTTTCGCCCGTAGGCTCGACGTGGGGGTTTGTGCCTCGGGGGGCCCGGAAAACGGGCCAGCCGGAGCCCGACTTCATTGACTGCACGATCGCACGATTGCACGGGGGAAACGCTTGAAACTGACGTCCGCACAACTGGACCGCGCCGCCGGCGTTCTGCTGGGCATGGCCTGTGGCGACGCCCTCGGCGCCGGCTACGAGTTCGGCCCGCCGCTCGCGAGCGACGCCGTGGTTACGATGAGGGGCGGCGGCGGGTTCGATTGGGCTCCCGGAGAGTGGACCGACGACACCTCCATGGCCGTGCCGATCGTCAACGCGATCGCGGCCGGTCAGGACCTCCGCGACGAGGCCGTGCTCGACGAGATCGTGGCTGCCTGGGTCGAGTGGGCCCGCACGGCACCGGACGTGGGCAACCAGCTGCGCGCGGTGCTCTCCCGAACCGAGCCCACGGCATCCGCGGTGCGCGTCGTCGCCCGTGCCCATCACGACCGGCACGGCCGCAGCGGCGGCAACGGTTCGCTCATGCGCACGGCGCCCGTGGCGCTCGCCTACCTCGACGACCCGGTGGCGCTCGCCGGCGTCGCCCGCACGATCAGCACGCTCACCCATTATGAAACGGATGCCGGCGACGCCTGCGTGCTCTGGTGCCTGGCCATTCGGCACGCGGTGCTCGAGGGCACCCTCGACGTTCGGGTCGGCCTTGACGCCCTGCCCGCCGACCGCCGCGCGCTCTGGGAGGCGCGCTTCGTCGTGGCCGAGGCCGGCGTTCCCTCCGACTTCAGCCGGAACGGCTGGGTCGTGGAGGCGCTGCAGGCGGCCTGGTCGGCGATCATTCAGCCACGGAGCGCGCCGGGTGGCGCTTCCGGCGCGGGAACCGTCTCCGCCACCCCCGCCGGGCACCTGCAGGACGCCCTCGAGATCGCCGTGCGCGGCGGCCGCGACACCGACACGGTCGCCGCGATCGCCGGCGGGCTGCTCGGGGCGCGCTATGGCGCATCCGCGGTGCCGGCCGCCTGGCGCCGCATCGTGCACGGCTGGCCGGGCGGATTGCGCGCCGACGAACTGGTGCGCCGCGGTGTGCTGGCCGCCCGCGCGAACGGTGGGCGATCCCGATGGTCGAGCGTGTCGGGGTCCCCGGTGCTGGCCGAGCGCCGAGACCGGGCCAGCACCGACCGGAACGAGCCTGGTGCAGTCAAGCGCCGCGACGTGGCCGTACTCGACCGTCGGTCCCGCAAAGACCGTGCCGCCACCACCTGGCCTACCGCCGATCACCTGCCCTACTCCACCTCCGGCGACATTTCCACCTTCGTGCGGCACCCGCACGACGATGGTGTCTGGCTCGGTGCGATCGGCATCCTGGGTGACCTGCCGGTGGAAATCGACGCCGTCGTGTCGCTCTGCCGGGTCGGCCGCACACAGGTTCCCGGCCGCATCCGTGCGGAGAACAAGGTTGCGGTCTGGCTGATCGACGAGCCAGCAGAGAAGGCCAACCCCAACCTCGACTTCGTGCTCACGGACACCGTCGATGTCATCGCGGCCCTGCGCGCCGAGGGACGCACCGTGCTCGTGCACTGCGTGCAAGCGGTCAGTCGCACGCCCGCGGTTGGTGCGCTCTACGCTGCGAGACACCGGGGGATCCCGATCGAGCAGGCGCTGCGCGAGGTGACGGATGTCCTGCCGCACGCGCATCCGAACACCGCGTTCCTGCAGGCGCTTAAATCCGAGGCGTGAGCGATCGGCCTGCAAAAACAAGCCGGTCTCAGGGCCGATGGCCATCCGGGTCGAGGGGAGACGCGGCATCCGGTTGCACGCCCAGGTCGATGCTCTCCGCGGTCGCATTCGTGAACGGGACCGCGCCCAGCGCCTCCGAGGAGGTGCGCACCGGCCCGACGGTGCGCTGGCGCAACGGGTCACGACGCAGATCCACATAGAGCGACACGCACAGCCCGATGATGATCAGAACGAACGGGGTCGCCGCCAGGATGGTGAACGTCTGCAGGGCACCCAGCCCGCCCACGAACAGCAGAACCGCAGCGACGGCGCCGGTGAGGATCGCCCAGAGGATCACCAGCGGCTTCCAGGGCTCCTTACGACCGCGACTTGACAGCGTCCCGAGCACGAGAGCGCCCGCATCCGCCCCGCTGACGAAGAACACGGCGGTGAGCACCATCACTACGAGAGCCGAGCCGATGAAGAACGGATACTGCTGCAACGCCGCGAAGAAGCCGGCCGCCGCACTGCCGGTGCCGGCGATGTCGACACCGTTCAGCTGCAGGTTCAACCCCATGCCGCCGAAGACGACGAACCACAGGATGCTGACCCCCGTCGGCACCAGAAGCACGCCGAGAATGAACTCACGTATGGTGCGGCCGCGGGAGATCCGGGCGATGAAGGTGCCCACGAACGGGGTCCAGGAGATCCACCACGCCCAGTAGAAGATCGTCCAGCTCGCCAGCCACTCCTCGCCGCCGAACACCGCCGAGTGGAAGCTCATCGGTACGAGATCGGCCAGATAGACGCCGATCGACGACGGCAACAGGTTCAGGATGAAGACAGTCGGGCCGACCACAAAGACGAACACGACGAGTAGGGCCGACAGCACCATGTTGGTGTTACTCAACCACTTGATGCCTTTCGCCACCCCGCTCGCCGCGGAGAACACGACCCCCACGGTCAGCACGCAGATAATGATGATCGGCACGACCGTTCCGGGATCCTCCTCGAATTGCCCGGAACGAAGCAGTGAGACACCGGCCGCGATCTGCAGTGCGCCCAGCCCGAGCGACGTCGCCGAACCGAACTGGGTGCAGATGATCGCCAGGATGTCGATCGGCTTGCCCCAGCCCTTGCCCTCGATCCGTTCCTTGCCGAACAGGGCCTGGAACGGAGCGCTCATCAGGTTGCCGCGGCCCATCCGGTAGGTGGAGTAGGCCAGGGCCAAGCCGACCACCGAATAGATCGCCCACGGATGCAGACCCCAGTGGAAGAAGGTGTACGCCATGGCCGCGTTGGCAGCCTCCGGGCTGTTCGCCGGTGCGTCGACGAACGGCGGCGGCGTCGCCAGGTGGGTGACCGGCTCGTACACGCCGAAGAACATCAGCCCGATCCCCATGCCTGCACTGAACATCATGGAAACCCAGGAGACTGTCGAGAACTCGGTGCTCTGCCCGTCGCGGGAGAGCGGAATGCTGCCGTACCTCCCGAAGGCCAGCACCAACGAGAAGATGACGAAGCCCGACGCCCCGAGAATGAACAACCAGCCGAGGTTGCCGGTTACCCAGCCGAGAACGGATGCTGATACGTCGCCCACGGTCTCGGTGAACAGCACCCCGACCAGACAGATCACCACGATGATGCCGGCGGAAACGCCGAAAACCGTTTTGTCGATGGTGCCCAGGCCCTCTCGGTGCGGTTCACTGACCGCGTCCCCGAGTTCCGACTCGATGCCATCTGCTGAATCCTTGGACATATCGCTCCTCGGTGATCGAACACCCGTCGATCGGACAGTTCCCGTCACGTCACTGCCGCGGGAGGTGCGAGAAGAAAACTGCTTGCGGCTCGCCTAAACGCTACGCGGATGGCGCGGCGATTACTATAGTGTCCGCTATGGCTGACCTCGGAGAATTCGCACCGGCCCAACCGGCCCTCTACACCGGCAAGGGCGATTCCGGCCGCACCACCTTCGGCCGGCACGGCGACGTGGCCAAGACCGACGTGCGTGTCGCCGCCTACGAAGCCTGCGACGAGGCCAACGCGGCCGTCAGCTTGGCCATGGCTGCCGGTGGCCTGCCCATCGAGGTGACCAGTACGCTCGCTAGCGTGCAGAACGACCTGTTCGATTTGGTGGCCGACCTGTCCGTGCCCCTCGACGACCCCGAGTCGGCGCCGGCACGCATCCGCGAGTCGCACCTTGTCCGGCTCGAGCGTGCCGTCGATCACTTTGCGCAGCAGGCCGCCGACCTGAGCGGCTTCGTGCTCCCCGGCGGAACGGTCGCAGCCGCACTGCTCTACCAGGCGCGTGGCGTCGTGCGCCGTGCCGAGCGAGCGGTGTGGGTTGCCATCGACCTGCACCCGACCTCCGTCGACCCGCTCACCGCGCGGTACCTGAACCGGCTGTCGTCCCTGATGTTCGTGCTGGCCCGGGGAGCCAACGCCGAGCACGGCGACGTGATGTGGGTGCCCGAGGCTTCGGCTCGGGCGATGGCGCAGGAAGAGGTCGGCGACGACCGTCCGGAAACGGGTGCCGGCGGCGCCTGACGGTGCTGCTCTCCGAGATCGGCGACGCGGCCTCCCGCGTAACCTCCGACCTGGCCGCAGGCGAGCCGCAAGCGGCAGCACGATGAGCACGAGTACCAGTACCAGCACCAGCACCAGTACCAGCACCAGCACCAGTACCAGCGCCAGCGCCATGAATCCCCCGGCGGATGCGTCCGCGGTCGACGGTCAGCGGTGGACGCTCAGCGGGTGACGGTCAGGAAAACATCGCCGGACTCGAGTTGGGCGCCGGCCGTGACGGCATCCGCCAGCGTGATGTTCTCCGCCTTCTGTTCGAGGATGATCACGGGCACGATCGGGTTGCGCCCGGTGGCCTCGATGGCCGACACGTCCCAGGTGACGATGATGTCGCCGGCAGAGACGTGGTCGCCCTGCTGTGCGCGCAGGGTGAAGCCCTCGCCGTGCAGTTCGACGGTGTCGATACCCAAATGCACAAGCACGCCCAGACCGTCGGGGGAGACGATCACGTAGGCGTGCGGGAATACCTTGAGCAGCGTGCCGCTGATCGGGGCGATGGCGTCGACCACGCCGCGGGGCGGGTCGATTGCGGCGCCCGGGCCCACGATGGCCTGGGCGAAGGTGGGGTCGGGCACCTCGGCGAGCGCCACAGCGCGGCCGGGCACAGGGGAAAGGACGATGACGGGGGCGACCACGGAGGCGCTCACGGGTGCGGCCGGGCTCATAGCAGGTCCTCGATGTCCTCGGCCAGGTTGTCGGCTTCGGGGCCCACGACGACCTGCACAATGGTGCCGGAACGGAAGACACCGTGCGCTCCGGCGGCCTTGAGCGCCGCCTCGTTCACGGCCGCGGGGTCGGTCACCTCGGTGCGCAGGCGAGTGATGCACGCCTCGATTTCGACGATGTTGGTTTTTCCGCCGAGGGCGGCCAGGATCTGCGCGGCTTTGCTAGTCATCTTCTGTTCCTTCTGTGGTGGGCACTGCGACGGGCTCATCGACTTTGATTCGATCGAAGGCCCGGGCCGCACTCGGTGTTGACAAGTGGGGTGCCCTGCCTTCATGATCTAACTATTGGATCGTACCAGTACGGACCACTCAGTGGAAGTGGTACTACACCACTCGGGCTCGACGCCGACCGAACCGATCAACAAGTGAAAGGCAACGCCATGAGCCAGACCCAGGAGGAGAGTTCAATGCTCGCAGCCGGGCCGGTGTCCAAGCAAACGCAGCTGCGCTCGATCCTGCAGGATCTGGTCGAGGAGACCCTGGCTCCACACGCCGCGATTGCGCCCGAGCGCAAGCTGATGGCGAAATACGGCGTCAGCCGGTCGACCGTGCGGGAGGCCATCCGTCAGCTGGTCGAGGAGGGTCTGCTCTACCGCATCCAGGGCAAAGGCACCTTCGTGGCGGGCGAGCGCGTGCAGAGCGATCTGCACCTGGCCTCCTTCACCGAGGACATGCGCCGCCGCGGCCTTGTTCCGGCAACACTCCTGCTGGCCACCGCGCTGATCGAGGCACCGCTCGATGTGCGGGCGGCACTCGGTCTGGGCGCGGGCGCCCGGGTGCAGGTCGTCGAACGGCTCCGGCTGGCCGGCGGCACCCCGATGGCCCTCGAACGCGGCTACTATCCGGCGGAGCTGCTGCCGAATCTTGGCGAGCAAGACCTCACCCGCTCCCTGTACGCGACGTTCGCGACCGAATACGGCCTGCGCATCGACAACGCCGAGCAGGCGGTCTGGGCGGATGCTGCCGGTCCCCAACTCGCGGAGACGCTGGGCGTCACCGCGGGGGCGCCGCTCATCGTCTTCCGGCGCACCTCGTCGGCGGGGTCAGCCGCCATCGAGTACGTCACGTCCTGGTACCGCGGTGATCGCTACCAGATTCACATGACCCTGAATCTCCGGCACCAGCTCTGATCTCCGGCCCGGCATGAAGCCGGGCCCACACACCACACCCATCACAGGAGGAATTCATGTCCAGCATCACCGAAGACGCCGGGACGCGACGAAAAATACCGGGCCTGGGCCAGGCTCAGCGAGTCGGCCGCAGCCTTATGTTGCCCATCGCGGCGTTGCCTGCCGCCGGGCTGCTTCTCCGCATCGGTCAGCCTGACCTGCTCGGCGCCATTCCGGGCTTCGAAACGGGCGGAGCCGTCATCGCCTCGGCGGGCGGGGCGCTGTTCGGGGCCCTCCCGTTGCTCTTCGCGGTCGGCGTCGCGATCGGCTTCGCGAAGAAGTCCGATGGCTCGACCGCCCTCGCGGCCGTGGTCGGCTATCTCGTCTTCTCCAAGGTCGGTGAGGCGATGTCGCCTCTCGTACTGGGGCTGCCGGCCAAGGGTGACCCCCAGGTTCTCGTCGATTACAGCGTGCTCGGCGGCATCCTGATGGGTATCGTCTCTGCGGTGCTCTGGCAGAAATATCACCGCATCTCCTTGCCCAGCTACCTCGCCTTTTTCGGTGGTCGACGCTTCGTCCCGATCATCACCGCCGTGGTGGCGCTCGCACTCGGTGTTCTGCTCAGCTTCGTCTACCCGGCCTTCGCCGGCGGATTGACTGCCTTCGGCGATGTCGTCACCTCCAACGACATCTGGGGCGGCTTCCTGTACGGCACCACCAACCGGCTGCTCATCCCCGTGGGGCTGCACCACATCCTCAACTCCGTGGTGTGGTTCGTGATCGGCGACTACAACGGCGCCAGCGGCGATATCGCGCGGTTCTTCGCCGGCGACCCCACCGCCGGAACCTTCATGACCGGGTTCTTCCCGATCATGATGTTCGCCCTGCCCGCTGGAGCCCTGGCCATCTGGCATGAGGCGAAGCCGACCCAAAAGAAGATCGTCGGTGGCATCATGCTCTCCGGTGCCCTCACCGCCATGCTCACCGGCGTCACCGAGCCCCTGGAGTTCTCGTTCATGTTCGTGGCGTTCCCCCTCTTCGTCATCCACGCCTTCCTCACCGGAACGTCGATGGCCCTGGTGAACGCACTGGGTATCCGCGACGGTTTCAGCTTCAGCGCGGGTCTGTTCGATTACGTGCTCAACTTCGGCCTCGCCGAGAAGCCGCTTCTGCTCATCCCGATCGGACTGGCGTATGGCGCGATCTACTACTTCCTGTTCCGCTTCGTGATCCGCAAGTGGAATCTGAAGACCCCCGGCCGCGGCGACGACGAGGTGCCCGACGCCAGTGCGCCGGACTCCGCCTCCTCGACGTCGGTCTAGTCCACACAATCCAGAATCTGGAGTACGAAAAATGGCTGAAGTAGTTTTTGTTGACAGTAAGGCCGCGGCGGGAACGCTCGCGGCGGCATCCATTCGCGCACTGATCACCCAGAAGCCCGACGCGGTGCTGGGCCTGGCCACCGGCTCGACCCCGCTCTCGGTCTATGCGGCGCTCGCCGCCTCCCTGGCGGAGAACCCGATGGACGTCTCCCGGGTGCGCGGCTTCGCACTGGACGAATACGTCGGCCTGCCCGCCGACCACCCGGAAAGCTACCGCTCCGTGATCACCCGCGACGCCGTCGTGCCGATCGGCCTCACCCCCGAGAACATCCAGGTGCCGAACGGCGATCTGGCCACGATCGAGACCGCGGGCGTCGACTACGAGGCAGCCATTCGCGCCGCCGGCGGCATCGACGTGCAGATTCTCGGCATCGGCCGCACCGGGCACGTCGGGTTCAACGAGCCGGGGTCGTCGTTCGCGTCGATCACGCGAATCAAGACCCTCGCCGAGAAGACCCGCGTCGACAACGCGCGGTTCTTCGCATCCCCCGACGACGTGCCGATCCATTGCATGACGCAGGGTCTGGGCACCATTCTGCGGGCCCGGCACCTCATTCTGCTGGCCTTCGGCGAGGAGAAAGCGGATGCCATCGCCGCCGCCGTCGAGGGACCAATCACGTCGAGCAAGCCGGGATCCGTCATCCAGCTGCACCCGCATGTGACGGTCATCGTCGACGAGGCCGCCGCCTCCCGGCTCGAGAACCTCGCCTACTACAAGTACGCCTGGGCCAACAAGCACGCCTGGCAGGGGATCTGACGCAGCACTCCCTGACTCGACCCCGACCCCCGTTCCCTGCAACTCGCTGACTCCTGGAGACACCCTCATGACCCCGCCCGCACCCATCCAGGTCGACTCGATGCTCCTCGCTGCCCGGGCCGTGATCGCACCCGATGCGGTGCACACGCCGGGGTGGGTAGACATCCGTGCGGGGCTGATTGTGGCCTGCGGCGCGGGGGAGCCGCCCCGCCCTCCCGACCAGGTCTTCGAGCAGAGCACCCTGGCGCCCGGCTACGTCGACATCCACACGCACGGCGGCGGCGGCAGCAGCTTCAACGACGCCGACACCGACGCAGCCGTGGCGCGGATCACCGCGACCCACCGGGCCCACGGCACGACCACGATGATGGCCAGTCTCGTCACCGGTCCCCTCGACGAATTCGAGCGCACTGTGGCAGCCCTGGCCGGGCTGGTCGAACGGGGAGTGCTGGCCGGCATTCACCTGGAGGGCCCGTGGCTGAGTCCGGCTCACCGCGGGGCCCACGACGAGAGCTTGTTGCGCGAGCCTGATACTGAGACCGTCGACCGGTTGATGCGGGCGGGACGAGGCACCGTGCGCATGGTCACCATCGCGCCTGAACTTGAGGGCGGGCTAGCGGCCGTGACGCAGATCGCGGGCCACGGGGCCGTGGCCGCGATCGGGCACACCGACGCGAACTACGACCTGACGCGGCAGGCGATCGCGGCGGGGGCCACGGCCGGCACGCACGTATTCAACGCGATGCGGCAGATCCACCAGCGTGAGCCCGGCCCGGCTCTCGCCCTGCTTGAAGACCCGAACGTCTTCGCCGAGCTCATCGCCGACGGCGTGCACCTGCACCCGGCCGTCGTGCGGTTCATCATCGAAAGCCCGTCGCGGCCCGTCTTCGTCACGGATGCCATGGCCGCCGCCGGCGCGGACGACGGCGCCTACAAGCTCGGCGGCCTCGACGTGAGCGTCGCTGACGGCGTGGCGCGCCTGGCCGACGGCACGATCGCCGGCAGCGTGCTCACCCTGAGCGAAGCCGTGCGCTACGCCGTGCACACCGCCGGAGTGCCGCTGGCCGTCGCGGTGCGGGCGGCCACCCAGAACCCGGCCGACATGATCGGCCTCCCCGACCGCGGTCGGCTCGCCGCCGGCCTCCGCGCCGACCTGATCGTGCTCGACGCGGGCCTATGCGTCACGGCGACGATGCAGGCCGGGGTGTGGTGCGCGGAGTAGAACCCGCTCCCCTCCAAAGCCGCACCCGCTCCCGCCCGCCCTCCCCCGTCCGGGTCCCACCCTCTCCCGTCCTCGTCCGGGTCCCGTTCGCTCCCGTCCGCTCCCGTCCGCTCCCGCTGCCGTTCCTTCGCCAAGCCCCGAACGAATTCGACGGAGATTCTCATGAAAAAGTGCCTGGGAGGCCCATTTTCGGTCGTTTCAGGCAAAATCTCCGTCGAATTGGTTCGCGCAGGCTGAACAGAGGGCTCCTGAGCGGAGGGCTCCTGAACAAAGGTTCACTGAGCGCGGATGTCCCGCGCCACCACATCCCACTTCGGCTGACTTCGCCCGCGCGGTGGCGCTCGGCCTCGGTTGGGGGCTGCTGCCCGAGCAACAATGCCTCACCGAGCTCGGCGACGGCCAGCTCGTGGAACTGGCACCCGGGCAGCCGATCGACGTGGTGCTCTACGGGCAGCGCTGGCACATTGCCTTCCGGCTGCTGGGCGAGGTGACGGATGCCGTGGGCAGGGTCGCAGCGGCCAGTCTGCACCCGTCGGGTCCCGCGCGGACCCGGGCAGTATTGAGCATGTGCGGCGGTCAAACCTGGGGGAGGTGGGAAGCTCGCGGTCAGTCTCTCGCCCACACCTCGACTTCGCTGATTGAGGTGTCTGCCGCCCGGTCGCCGCCCACGCCGCCCACCGCGATGGCGATCGTGAGCACGATCTCTGTGGTGCTGCCCTTCGGGATTGCCAGGCTTTGATACGCGGCATAGTCGGCGACCGGCTTCTGACGAAGCATGGAGGGTTGGATGCCCTGGTCGGTCTTCACGGTGAACTGCCTCACCCGGGCATTGCGGAGGAACAAGGCCTCCGACTTCGCATAGCCATTGATCACGCAGACGAGCTGCACATCGGGTGTGCCAGGCAGAGTCAGAGTTAGCGTCTCGTTCTTGCCTAGACCGTCAGCGCCCTCCACCCACGACGTGCCGAGATCCCCATCGATCGCCAAAGCGGCTGGATGCTCGACAACAATGGGGTCGGATTCCGTCAGGGCACTGGAACTCTCGGCGCCGACCCCTGACACCAGGTGCAGCCCGCGGGGATCATCGCAGTCGGCCTCGGCGAGCGCGCTCTTGAAGAGCGGAGTGAGCGCAAGGAGCAGCAGGGACGTGGCGACAGCCGTAAGGATGCCGATTAGCAGCCCACCCACAACGCCCGGCCAGCGGCTTTGCGGCGGTTGCACGACGCCGACCCACATCCTCGGTTCGTTGGCGTTTCCGCGAGAAGCCATCTCCGCTCCAGTTCACTTCGTGTGACACCGGTATTGACGATTCCAGGAAGTCCAGAACACGCGGGATCGCATGTGTCAGGACGAATGCAATGCTTTGGCCGGAGCCTACGCGCAGGAGCATCGCTTCGGTCGGAAGCCTCGAGGGGTGTCGCCAAGCCGCTTCTGGTCGGCAAACGGATTGCCGAATGGCCACCACGGCTGCCCCTCGGCCCTCACCGCACACCCCCGACTACTCCTTCACAAAACCACTTTGACCAGCTCATTCACACTCCTGTGCCACGGCCGTCGAATGTCAGTGGCACCCCGTAACGTGACTGCTATGACCACCTCAGTCAGCACCTCGCAGGCCCAGCTCGGCTCGCGTTTCGACGCGATAGCCGCCGTCGACCGCAGCCTCGCGCGGGGCTTCGCGCAGCGGGCCGACCTGATCGATGACGCCCGCAGGTTCAGCGAAGCCACGGCCGCGAGCGCTCCCCGCAACACGAGCTCCCGGTGGGACCCCGACGAGATCGCCCGGCGCGAATTCTCGAGCGAACTGGCCTGCACCTTGCGCATCCCCGCACCCACCGCCGAGGGTCTGATCGCCGAGTCCCGGGCCCTGGCCGAAGACCTCCCCGGCACCCGGGCGGCGCTGCAAGCCGGCGAGATCAGCTACCGGCATGCCCAGGTGATCATCGGGCAGGCCCTCTCGGTGCCCGCCGCGGCCCTGTCCGATTTCGAGGAGGCGCTGCTGCCGGCCGCGCGCGCTCTGACGGCGGCCAAGCTCAAGCACAAGGCCCGCGTGCTCCGCGAGCGCCTGCACCCGGAGTCCATCACCGCCCGGCGGGAGAAGTCCTTCGCGGAACGCACCTCCTGGGTGCAGGCGGAGCCCGACGGAATGGCGACGCTGAGCCTGACCACGAGCGCCGACGTCGTGCACGCCATCTTCGCCCGGGCAAACGATGCCGCGCGCAGCCTGCAGGGGCCGGGGGAGCCGCGTTCCCCCACCCAGATGCGCACCGACGTGATGACCGACCTGCTGATCGACGGGGTGACTCCGTCGGGAATCGGCACGGGCATCCGTGCCACGGTCCAGATCATGGTCCCGGTGATGACCCTCCTCGGCCACAGCGAAGAACCCGGCTACCTCGAGGGCTACGGGCCGATTGACCCCGACACGGCCCGCGACCTGGCCTCGCGAGCACCGAGCTTCACGCGCATCCTGGTTCATCCCGAAACCGGGGTCGTGCTCTCGGTCGGCCGCACACGCTACAAGGTGACGAAAGAGCTCCGGCGGTTTCTCCGCCTGCGCGACGAAACCTGCCGCTTCGCCGGTTGCAACCAGCCCGCGCGCGGCGCCGATCTCGACCATACCCATGAATGGCAAGACCTCGGCCAGACCGCCCACGACAACCTTGCCCATCTCTGTCCGGGCTGCCATGCGTTGAAGACGGAGACCGGGTGGACGGTGAAACAAGAGCCAGGCGGCATCCTCACCTGGCACTCACCGACCGGACGCCCATTCGTGACGGAACCGGCCACCCCGATCGCCACTCCGGGTGCACCCGCGGGTGCGTCTCGGGCCGGCGCCGGGCCGCCGAGACCCGCCCGGCCACCGCTGCCCGATGAGGCCCCGTTCTGACCGGCATCGTTTCGATGCAAACGGATGCCCGACCGCCGCTACCAGGTGTCTGGACCACCGCTATCATCAAGCGCTACTCGCCACAGGGCTTGCCCGGGATTGACGAAGGCGCGTCGTGGCAACTCGATGGTTTGCGCGCGACCGTGGGAGAGAGCGTACGTTTCCGGCAGTGACCGTCTGCGTCGTTTTAGCCGTATCGAACCTGGTCGACCAGCCGCTTCAGCGAAACCTGCAACGGCGCGAACCCCTCCGGCTTGCGAGTCACCGTGGCCTCATCCAGGTAGACGTCCCGGCGAATCTCGAGCATCACCGAACTCACCCGCGCATCGCTGCGGTAGTGCTTGAGCGGCACGTACGAGCCCGCGAACGGCGCATTGGCCTGCGCGTTGAGGTCAGGGAAGCATCCGCCAACCGTGGCCAGAAGGTCGACGGATGCGTGGAACGGCTCCAACCCGACGCAGAGCGGTGCCCGGTAGCCGCCGCCGTGCAGCTCATCCGACAGCAGGGCCTCCGGGTAGGAATGAACGTCGAAGATCACGGCTCGCCCGTGCACGGCCAGCGTTGCGTCCACGAGTTGGGTGAACCGGGCCGAGTAGGTGGTGAAGTAGTCCATCAGGAGCTTCTCATCGTCGGCGGACACCCGGCGGATCTCCTGGCTCCGGGAACCGTGGGTGTAGAGCACGCCCATGCCGACCGCGTTCATCTCCTCGGTGTCGTCGGGGAACCGCTCCACGTCGACCGCAAACCGGGAGAGCCCGCTGATGACCGCGCTCGCACCCGTGATGGCCCCGACGAGTTCGTCGGTGAAGTGGTCGGTCATGATGTCTTTCTCGGCCTCCAACTCGGCCGGTGAGATGACGTAGGAGTGCAGGTGCTCCGCCGGGATCGCACGCCCGCCGTGCGGTGCGTGCAGGATCACGGGTGACGTCGCCGAGTTGTCGATCAGGCGGAACAGCGCGGTTTCGGTGTGGGTGGTCATCGGGTGCCTCCAGGCCGTGGCGCTCCCGGTCGGAAGGAGTTCAGGGTCTCAGGGGCCACCGACATTCGGTCACTGATGCTCCGTGGCCCCTGCTCTGGGCCTACCTTGGCGCGCAAGCGGGGTCATCTCGGGCTGCGACTGGAGCAACAAACAGAACGAGGGGGCCGCATGACTCGTGCAAAATGGCAACTGGAATCAGCCGATGAGTTTCGGAACGGACCCCAGGCCAAGGTGGTCGACTTCTGGCGTTTCGGGATGGGAGATGCGCGAACGAACAATCTGCGCGGCTACCTGGCCGAGTACGTGGTTGGCCTCGCCGTAGACGCAATTCCCGCGAGTCGAGTCGAGTAGGACGCGTACGACGTGCTGGCGCTCAGCGGCACCCGCATCGAGGTCAAGACCTCAGGCCTTGTTCAGGCCCGGAATAAGTCTGATCCGCGTTCTCAAACAAAACCGCGTTGGAAAGTGCGAAAGGGAAACGCCCACACTGACATTGGTGGGAAGCCGAAGCGACTTCACGCCGATGTGTATGTCTTTGCCTTGGTTACGTCGACCTGTTTGGCCGATTACGACCCGCTCGACCTCGATAAGTGGGAGTTCCGGGTGGCGAGCCGCTGGCAGATCGACGAGTTTGATCGGTCCACATTCACGCCGAGCAATTTGACCGTCGATGGAATTCAACCGGTTCGTTGGGCCGGACTCAAGGATGCCATAGCCGCGGCTGGGCCCCAGTCCGTGACCGACGAGATGTCGCTATTCGTTGCCATCAAGTTGGCCACGGAGCACCTCGGAGAGCGTAGCCAGGCTGGAATTGGGTCTTAGCACATGGAATCAAAGCTTTTCTGGCAACCGCGCGCGCTTCTGAAGGAGTTGGAATCAGTAGGAGATTGGCCGCGTCTTGCGACAGTTTTCCTGACGCTCGAGTGGTCATCGATTCTGCAAGGGCGGCCCGCCCGTTCTGGGGCTGTAGTCAGCGTTCCCCGCCCGCTAGATTCGGCCCAGGGAATCGGGGGATCCATGAGTATTGAGGCGCCATCGATGAGGCAGCCTTCCACGCTCTCCCGATTAAACAGTGACGTAAAGGCGCCGCGGCATTCAGGACGACGGGTTGTTGAGACCGCTCTCGTTTTGTGCCTGATCCTCCCTCTTTCGGCGTGCTCAGGTTCGCGTCCGAATATACGAGAGGAGGCAATGTTTGAGGCCAGGATCAGCATAGAGAAGGTCTCCGCCCTGGCCATCGAAAGCGCCATTGGCCACAACCTCGACAGCTACTTGGATGCGGTGTCCACAGGAGACGTCTGGCCCAAGCCGGCGTTCGCCACAATCCGCGAAGACACAGATGAACAGACACCCGGTTGGGCTCGCGGAGCGGCGTTCGGAGCGGTAGTCGATCGATCAATGTCCTACCCGAAGGTGCTGGTTAGCTACGCCGCATCGGGGCAAAGCTCCACCGGAAGTGGATTCAATTCGAGGGTTGCCAACGTGTTGGTCTGCGTCAGCATCGAGGTCGAGTTCGTGGGCGACCGGGTTGATGTCTATATGCCCCCTTCTATCGCTGCCGTGGAATGTCCCGCCGACGTACAAAAATACTTCGGCGGGAACGAATTGGTCACGCTTGACGAGGTGTTCGCCGCATCTCCATGACGTTAGCGGCGGCCCAAAGTCACCGACTTTCGATAGCGCCAACCGCCACGGTGGCTGAAGACGGCTGTGAGGGGTCGCAAATCGACCTTCCTGAGTCGATTGAAGGTCGATTTATGACCCCTCACGGCTTCGGCAGGGCGAATCAGGAGCCTCCGAATCGGTGTGGAGTCTGTTCCAGACCTGCCGTAGGCATCCATATTTACTGCCGAGACACCCCCACTGGGGACAAAAAAGCAGGCCAAAGCCTTCTTTCGCGGTGCGCCCCCACCTAGGCTTGAACTTTGCAGTAAAGCCAATCAGTTGGGGGACTGAAGCGTGAGTTCGGATAATGTGTTGCTCGCAACGGGGGCGCTGGTCGTGGCGCACTGCGGGGTCCTGATGGGCACGGTGTGTCTGCCGTTCGCGGCGTCGTTCCTCCTGGACGGAATCGTGCAGCTTCTGCGAGGCGACGGCCCGAAGCTGTTCCTGGGCAGCCTGGGCCTGGTGGTTCTGCTTGCCGGTGCCGGATACGCCCTGTGGCAGTTCGGAGCCGGCTACCCCGGAGTGGAAATGGAGAGGCCGGCCCTCATGGTCACGGTTTCCCTTTACCTGGTCGCGGTCTCCACTGTGCTGGCGCTGATCGGGTTCGTGCTGCGAACGGTGAGGCTCCTCCGGGACGCCCGGCGGGAGGCGGACAGGCTGCAGTACATGCAGATGTCTCCCCTGTGACGCCGGCTGAGCACCGCGCTGCCTCGGACTGACCGGCTCGTCTCGACCCTCAGTCGCGGAAGGTGAGCGCCAAAGCCCGATCGGCCTCGACACTCGCCCGGTGAAGTTCTTGATTAGCGGCCATTTCGGGGCGACGGCGGATGATGAGCCAGGCGATGCCGAGCCCGATGAACCACACCGGCGTCACGACCAACGCCTGCAGCGTATCCGTCTTCTGGGTGAGCGCCCAGATCAGGAATACGAAGAACGCGAGCAGGACATAACTCATGTACACGCCGCCGGGCATTTTGAACTTGGATGCTGCGTGCAGCGCCGGGCGGCGCTTGCGATACACGATGTAGCTCACCACGATGATGGTCCATACGAAGATGAACAGCACCGACGCCATTGTTGTCACCACGGTGAACACGGCCATGATCGATGAACTCGAATACAGCAGCACAGCCGATATGAGCAGGAACATGCACGAGAACAGCAGGGCGTTGGCCGGCACCTTGTGGCGGGTCAGACGTTGGAACCGCCCCGATGCCGTGCCCTCGACCGACAGCCCGAAAAGCATTCTGGATGTTGAATACAGACCGGAGTTTGCTGAGGATGTCGCGCTCGTGAGCACGACGAAGTTGATCACGGCCGCGGCCCCGCCGAGCCCTGCGAGGGCGAACATCGCCACGAACGGGCTCACATCGGCGCGGACCTCACGCCACGGCGTGACCGTCATGATCATGATCAAGGCGAGAACGTAGAACAGCATGATGCGAATGGGAATGGAGTTGATTGCCTTGGGAAGGTTCTTCTCCGGGTGCTGCGCTTCGGCGGCCGTGGTGCCCACGAGCTCGACCCCGAGGAACGCGAACACGGAGAGCTGGAAACCGGCGATGAACCCCATCGGGCCGGTCGGGAACATCCCGCCGTCGTTCCACAGGTTGGTGAAACTCGCCGGGGTGCCGTTGGGGGACTGGAACTGAGTGAACACCATCACGAGGCCCACGACGATAAGCGTGACAATTGCCACGATTTTGATCAGCGCGAACCAGAACTCGGTCTCGCCGAACGCCTTGACACTCGTGAGGTTGAAGCCGAGCAGAATCGTTACCGCCACGAGCGCCGGAATCCATAGCGGCAGATCGGGCCACCAGAAGCTCGTATACAGCGCGATCGCGATCAGCTCGGCGATGGCGGTGACGATCCAGCACACCCAGTACGTCCAGCTCGTGAAGAAGGCGGCCCACGGCCCGAGCAGGTCACCGGCGAAGTCGCTGAACGACTTGTATTCGAGGTTGGAGAGCAGCAACTCGCCCATGGCCCGCATGACGAAGAACAACATGAAGCCGATGATCATATAGACGAAGATCACGGACGGCCCCGCGAGGGAGATCGTCTTCCCCGAGCCCATGAACAGGCCCGTTCCGATCGCACCGCCGATGGCGATGAGCTGGATATGACGGTTCGAGAGCGATCGTGCCAGGTGTGGTTGCGCGTTCGGCGCTGGATGCGTGCTGGTTTTCACTTGCGACATCGGAGATACTTCCTTGTAGTCCAGGCAATGGGCACAGTGTCGGGGTCACCGATCTCTGCAGAAATTGTGGGTCGCGGATGCCGGGGCCGACCGATCAGGCCGTACCCGGCATCCGCGACCAGTGCTGCTAGACCAGCGCGAGCTCGACCTCTGAGACGAGGTCGGTCCAATCCGTGAGCGGTAGGTCGAGGGCGACGCTGACCGAGCGGTTCGCGACCCTTCCGGCGGCGATGTTCAGGCCACCGGCAAGGGCGGCGTCCCGCTCGAATGCTGCACGCACGCCACGGTCGGCAATCGACAAAGCGTAGGGCAGAGTCACGTTCGTCAGCGCGAGGGTCGACGTCTGCGGAACGGCGCCGGGCATGTTGGCGACGCAGTAGAAGATCGAACCGTGCACGGGGAAGGTGGGGTTCTCGTGCGTTGTGGCGTGTGTGCCCTCGAAGCAGCCGCCCTGGTCGACCGCGATGTCCACGAGCACGGAGCCCCGCTTCATGCGCGACACGAGCTCGTTGGTGACGAGCTTGGGGGCCTTGGCGCCGGGGATCAGCACGGAGCCGATCACGAGGTCGGCCTCGGTGACGGAACGGTTGATCTCGTAGGCGTTCGAGGCGATGGTCTTCAGACGTCCGGCGTACTGGGCGTCGAGTTCGCGCAGGCGGTCGATGTTGATGTCCAGGATGGTGACGTCAGCGCCCATCCCGATGGCCATGGCGGCGGCGTTGGAGCCAGCGACGCCGGCACCGATCACAGTCACCTTGGCGGCCCGCACCCCGGGCACCCCGCCCATCAGCATGCCCGGGCCACCACCCGGTCGGGTCATCGACGCGGCGCCGACCTGACCGGCGAGGCGTCCGGCAACCTCGCTCATCGGGGCAAGCAGCGGCAGTGAACGGTCAGCCTTCTGCACGGTCTCGTAAGCGATCGCGGTCACGCCGGACTCGAGCAGGGCGCTGGCGAGGGCGGGCTCGGCGGCGAGGTGCAGGTAGGTGAAGAGGATCAAGCCCTCACGAAAGTACGAGTACTCGGCCGCGATCGGCTCTTTCACCTTGAGGATCATGTCGGCGCTGGCCCACACCTCGAAGGCGGTCTTGACGATGGTTGCACCGGCGGCTTCGTAGTCGGTGTCAGCGAAGCCGGAGGCGATTCCCGCGCCGGCCTGTACCAGCACGGTGTGGCCGTGAATCTTGGCTTCGTGCACTCCGGCGGCGGTGATGGCCACGCGGAACTCGTTGTTCTTGACTTCGGTTGGAACGCCAATGATCATGGGGAACTCCTGCTTCTTGTAGACGCCTGCTGATCGACTTTGGTCAGCTTTAAAATGATAAACCCGGATTTAAAGGCCGCCCCGGCTCCGCCACGGGGACAACGGAGGCCGAGGGCAACTCCGTCGTGCGGTGCACAAGGCAGAAAATTGCCGTTTACACAGGTATTTGTCTTTCCCGAGGCCGGTGGTCAGGGGCGGATTCATCGTGCAGACACCCCGCAGTCGGCTCGACATCTGTTGCGCCCAGGTGCGTCGATCGTCTCCTGACGTCCACGCTGCTCCGTTAGATTGAATCTATGAAAACGGCCGATATTGACCAAGCAGTGGTCAACATCGCCGCGCGAATTGACCGGGCTCTCTCGCTTGAAGACCTCGACGGCGGGCTGCTCGCGTATAGCGCGCATCAACCCACGGCCGACCGAGTGCGCACGAACTTTCTGCTGAGCAAGGTTGTTCCGCCCGATGTCAGCGCCTGGCAGCTCAGCCACGGTATCGCCTCGGCAGTGAAGCCGGTTCCCGTGCCGGCCAACGCCGACCTCGGAATGTTGGGCCGCGTGTGCGTGCCGCTGCTGGCACGTGGATTCCGGGTGGGGTATCTGTGGGTCCTCCAGCTCGACGACGAGCAAACGCCCGAGGTGATTCTGCGTGAGCTGCGGCTCATCCGCCCGGAGATGGACGCCCTCGCAGAGATGCTGCTCAACCGTTCCAGCGCCGATTCTAAAGCGCGGCGCACCGACGAGGCCCAATTCCTCGCCGCGTGCTTGGGGGACCGCAATGCCGGCGTGGCGGTGGACGGTTGGCCTGGTGTGCACGGGCGCGGACCCTGGCGGCTCGCCGCGCTGCTCGAGCGCGGTGACAACGCGCAGCGCGACCCCGCCAAGAGCGGCCTGCTGCACCGTCTCGCCGCACTGTATGCCACGCTTGGCATCAATACCGTGCTGTTCTCGGCCGGCACCGAAACGCATGCCGTTCTGCTGCTCCACGACGAGATTGACGGCTTCGACCTGTCCGAGGTTCGAATGCGCTTTGAGTTCGAGGTGTCCCGCCGCGGTGGGCAGGTGGCTGCACCCGCCCTGATCGGGCTGAGCGAGCCCTTCACCGACCTGCGACGGCTGCCCGGTGCCTACTCCGAGGCGCGGAGCGCCGTGCAAGCGGCCAGGGTTGATACCCAGCTCGGCACGCTCGTATCGTTTCGCGCTACCGGGGTCTACCAATTCCTGGCCGTCGCAAGTCGAGACGTGTTGCCGTCCGAGTCAGCGCTCTTCTCCGAACTCCGGGCACTCGACCGAAACGGGGAACTGCTGCCCGTGCTCGAGATGCTCTACGACAAGAACGGGTCCGTGGCCGAGGTCGCAGAGCACCTGCATTTGCACCGAACCAGTATTTACAACCGGCTCGCACGCATCCGTTCCGCGTTGGGCGTCGACCCGCTCGGCGGGCAGGCGCGCCTTGAGCTGCACCTGGCCCTCAAGGCCGACCGCTGGGCTGGCCGTCCGCGCCTCTGACGGGCCTGCCCGGATTGGTCTCAGACGTTTCGGTAGACGCGGGGAACGCGGGGACTGATGCGGGTGACCACTTCGTAATTGATGGTGCCGGCGGCCGCCGCCCACTCGTCAACGGATGCGTCGTCGTCGCCGGGGCCGAACAGCACCGCTTCGGCACCGATCACCGACGAGCCGGAGGCCACGAGTGCGGCCTCACCGAGGTCGATGACCATCTGGTCCATGGCGATGCGCCCGACCACGGGATAGGTCACGCCGTTGACTCGCACCGGGCCTCCCGTGGCGATGCGCGGAATGCCGTCGGCGTAGCCCAAAGGAATCAGGGCGAGCGTCGTCGGGGCCGTGGTGCGGTAGTTGAGCCCGTAGGAGACGCCCTGTCCGGCGGGAACGTCTTTGCACACCGATACGAGCGTGCGCAAGGTCATCGCCGGGCGCAATCCGAGGTCGTTCGAGGTCTGGTTGGCGAACGGCGACAGGCCGTAGATGGCCAGCCCCGCCCGCACCAGATCGAAGTGCGTGTCGGGGCGGGACAGCGTGCCGGCGCTGTTGGCGAGGTGCCGCACCATCGGGCTCAGCCCCGCCTCCTGCGCCACAGCAACGGCCGTCGTGAATGCCGCAACCTGTTCGTCGGTCTCGACGCGGTCGGGTTCATCGGCCACCGCGAGGTGCGAGAAGATGCCCACGACGGTCACAGATCCGCTGGCTTCCGCCTGTCGGGCGCGGGCCACGAGCTCGGCCCACTCCGTGGGGGTGCTGCCGTTGCGGCCCAGACCGGTGTCAATCTTGAGATGAATGCGTGCGGTTTTTTGCTGCTGCTGCGCAGCCAGGGCGATGAGCGGCAACTCCCAGCCGGAGCATCCGAGATCAATGTCCGCGGTGATTGCCGCGGCGAAGTCGCTGTCTGTGGTGTTCAACCAGGCCAGTACCGGCACCGGGATGGCCGCAGCGCGGAGTGCCAGTGCCTCCGATATGTGTGCCACGCCGAGCCACTCCGCTCCCGCCTCGAGCGCCGCGCGAGCGACGGGGAGAACCCCGTGACCGTAGGCGTCCGCTTTGACGACCGCCATCAGCCGGGCTGGGGCGGCGAGCGCAACGAGGTGGCGAACGTTGTGTCTGATCGCGTCGAGGTCGATCACGGCTGCGCGCTCCGGCAGCCGTTCGGTGGCGGTGGGCACGGCTGCTGATTTCACACGTTGCAGCCTAACCCTCGGGTGCGAAGGCCAACTCTTGGCGGAGTGGCACGACCCAACGGTTGCCGCTGGCCGATCATGCAGCTTATGCGCCCCCTACGAAGCCAGGTCGCGCAGCAGAAGCTCAACCAGCAAGCGCTGACTCCGTTGTGACGGCAGTGCGTGGACATACTCGCTGATCCGAGCCTCGGCTTCGACCTCACCCGGCACCAGGGGGAGCAGCTCACCCCGTGCGGCCGCCCGAAGCTCAGGCCCGGTCATTAGAGCGGGCAGGTCAACCTTGAGCGCCGGGAGGGGTTTGAGCCCGGCGTGCCGCATCGCTTCGCGATAGACCTCGCGCACCCTTTCTAGAGCGATGGACTTCTCCGGCTCGCGCAGGATGAAAGCCCGGTTGCTGGTGTGGCGGGTGTTCCAGGTTTTCAACCCACGGGCATCCGCGTAGTCGCCGAATCGCATCTTCTTCATGAACTGGTTCACGCTCCGGTGAGCGTCTCCGCCATGGGCAACGATGGAGCGGATGTTGGGGTGCAGATCAAGAACTCGCTTGAGCACATCGAGCCCGTCGTCAATCAGATTGTTCGGCAGGCCGTTCGGGTGTGTTTCGTGCACGTGCCACGGGTACGCGTTCCAGGGCACGATCTGGGCGTCGGTGAGGCCAACGGTCTCGTAGATGTCGCCCATCCGAGCGGCCGAGCCGTCATTGTTCTCTCGGGACAGCATGCCGGAGCCCTTGGCTCCGCCGGCCTGCGGCCCAGGGTTCGAGGAGAGGGCAAGGATGACGGCGGTTGAAGCACCGTAATGGGGCGCGATGTACGGAACAGAGAAGCCGGGCAGCTCCATCATCAATTGATCGCAGAGTGCGTTGATCGCGGCCACCTGCGGCTCGCGGATTCGGTTCAGCTGGTCGTCGCGAAATTCTGGGTCGGCCATCCGTCGGGTCATGCCTGAAGCCTAGAGGCGTCTGTCTCACCTCCAATTCGCGGCGCCCCCAACTGGGGTCAGCAGGGCAGATCACAGGCGTTCTTGGTGATGTCGGCGCACCTAGGCTGGCACTGGAAGTGATCGGCAAACAGTTGGGGGACTGAACAATGAGCCCGGATTCTTTTGGAGCCTTGTTAGCGGCATACGGCGGGATCATCGTGCTGACGGTGTTTCTGCCGTTCATAGCCTCCTTTATTTTGGATGGCGTTGTTCAGGTACTGCGGAGCAATGGTTTGAAGTTCTTCCTTGCCGCTCTCGGCCTGACCGGGGTCTTCGCGCTCGCCGGCTACCTTCTTTGGCAGTACGGGATCAACAACCCGCCTCTGCCGTCGTCGACCCTGGAGAGCATGGGGACCATGGCTCAGATGCTGCTGACATTTTCGACAGTCCTCGCGCTGGCCGCATTCGTGAGTCGCACGGTGAAGCTGCTCTGGAAGACTCGGCGAGCGGCATAGTTATGGTCTGTTCCGCCCAGCGCAGTCGCCCGTGACCATCCCCAACCGAGCCCAGACCTGGCACCCGTCGGCCCTCGGCAAGCGCGTCACGAAATCCCGGGACTGGCGACTGACCCTGACCGGCCCCGAACTCACGATCACCCTCGACGGTGAGCCCGTCGCCCGCGACATCGGCTCCTTCGGCGGGCTGACCGTGACCCCCGGTCGCCTCTGGTCACACCTCGAGCTGGAGCATCCGGACCGGCGCTTTCGGTTCCGCGGCATCCCGAACCGGCGCGCGGCATCCTTCGCGACGGCCTTCACAGCGGCACAGGCCGAGGCCGTGCGCGTGCTCAGGCTGCTGCAACTCGTCGACGAATTCGATCAGGCCGCCAAACAGGTGCGGCTCTTCACCGAAGCGCTCGGCACCGCCGTCGCCGTGCAGCTCAAGACGAAGGGCTGGCTCACCACAGAGTTCTCCGCCTACTGGGCCGCGCGCAAAGCCGCCGTCGGCTTCGGCCAGCTGCTCGACGACCCCGATCTCCGGCCACACATCACGGAACTCTCCGCGGTGTCCCGGGAGACGGTTAATATCTGGCGCGACGACCTGCCCGAGTTCGTCGCCGCCCAGAACGAGCGGCACCTTGCCGCCGAGCTCGACGACTGCCAGGACTTCTTCGACACGGTCGAGAAGTCACCGCTCACACCCGAGCAGGCGCGCGCGGTCGTCTGCTTCGACAACCGGATGCTGGTCGTCGCCGCAGCCGGATCCGGCAAGACCTCGACGATGGTCGCCAAAGCCGGCTACGCGCTGCACCGCAACCTGATTCCGGCCGACAAGATCCTGATGCTGGCCTTCAACAATGCCGCGGCGAAGGAGCTGGGCGCGCGCACCCAAGAACGGCTGGCGCCTCTGGGCCTCGATGCCGGCAAGGTCGTCGCGAAGACGTTCCACGCGTTCGGCCTCGAGATCATCGGGAAGGCCACCGGTCGCAAGCCGTCGCTGGCGCCCTGGCTCGAGGGTGGGGGAGACATCAAACAGCTGGGGCGCATCGTCGATGTTCTCCGCGCGACAAACCCGCCGTTCCGTCTCCACTGGGACTTCTTCCGGGCAGTGCTCGCCCGTGACTACCCCGACCCTGACGCAGAGCTCGGTGAAACGGACAAGCCACCGGCCTTCCGCACGGCGCAGGGCGAGCAGGTCAGAAGCACCGGTGAGCGGATGATCGCCGACTGGCTCTACTTCAACAGCGTCGAGTACGTGTACGAACGCTCCTACGAGGTCGACACGGCCGACTCCGAGCACCGGCAGTACCACCCGGACTTCTACTATCCGCAGATCGACGCGTATCACGAGCACTGGGCGGTCGACGAGAACGGGCAGGCGCCGGAGGAGTTCGTCGGCTACCTCGACGGCATGCAGTGGAAGCGCGAGACCCACCGCCGCCACGGCACCACGCTTCTGGAGACGACGAGGGCACAGCTCTGGAGCGGCGAAGGCCTCAGTCATCTGGAGAAGGAGCTGACCGAGCGCGGCATCCGTTTGCAGGCAAACCCCGAGCGGCTCCTCGCCGGGCAGACACCCACAGATTATGGGCGCCTGCTTCAGACGTTCCGCTCGTTCCTCACCCACGCCAAGAGCAATCGCCTCAGCGACGACCAGCTGCGGCAACGCCTCGAGGAGCAGTCACACGGCGAGGTGCGATTCCGCGACGCCGCGTTCCTGCGCCTGTTCGCCCCGATTCGGCGGGAGTGGGACAAGAAGCTGGCCGCCGAGGGCTGCATCGACTTCGAGGACATGCTCAATCTGTCGGCGGATCACCTGGAGGCCGGCGACTGGGAGAGCCCCTACGAGCTGGTCATGGTCGACGAGTTCCAGGACGCCAGCCACGCTCGGGCCAGGCTCGCCCGCGGCCTAGTCGCCCAGCCCGGCTGTCACCTGTTCGCCGTCGGTGACGACTGGCAGAGCATCAACCGGTTCGCCGGCGCCGACCTGTCGGTGATGACCGACTTCGAGCACCTGTTCGGGCCCAGCGAGGTGCTGCGGCTGGAGCGCACGTTCCGGTTTCCGCAATCGATAGCGGATGTCTCCAGCCGGTTCGTGCTGCAGAACCCCACCCAGCTGATCAAACGCGTCGTGTCCTCGACCCCGGAATTCCCGCCGACGATCGGGGCCGTCTCTGTCGACACCGACAAGGCCGTGAAGGCGGCCATCCACCACCGGCTCAAGGCGCTGCACACCCAGATCGCCCGGGGCCGAATCCCTCAGCCCGTGGGCGTCAAGGTCACCGTTTTCGTCCTGGGGCGGTACCGCCACCAGAGCGATTGCCTGCCGGACTGCCGCGACCTCGCTGACCTTCTGGACGTGGAGTTCATGACCATCCACGCCTCGAAAGGCGCCGAGGCGGACTACATCGTGATCCCGGGTATGGTCTCGGGCAAGTGGGGCTTTCCAAGCACCATCCCGAACGACCCAGTGCTGCGCATGGCGATGCCCGCGGCCGAAGACTTCAAGCGGGCCGAGGAACGGCGACTGTTTTACGTGGCCATGACCCGTGCCCGGCGGGGCGTGCTGCTGGTCACCGTCAAGAACAGGGAGTCACCCTTCCTGATGGAACTGATCCGGGACCACGGGATCGTGCGCACCAACGCCATCGGCGAGGCTCTCGATTCCACCGTCTGCCCCCGGTGCGGCCGTGCGTTCATGGTCGAGCGCCCGGGCAAGCGCGGGCCGTTCCTGGGCTGCCGGCGGTATCCGCGGTGCAAGAGCACCCTCGCGCTGACCTGAGCGCGACCGTGACGGGGCGTAAATGACCTCAACCGGGGCGCCATCCCGGTATCCAATCGGCTGGGGGCGGCCTAGCGTTCGCACTGTACTCGTCAACCCCGCTGTCCCCGCACTAGGAGGAGGAATCATGACCGCGAACCCACCAGCCGGGGTAGCTGGCATCCGCGTCAAGACTGCGCGCGACATCGAGTCGACCGGAGACATCACCGCCTCGGACCGCTACCTCATTGACAGCTCGGACTCGGGCGGCGTGATCGCGGTCGTGGAACACCTGCTGGCTCCGCGCACCCTCGCGGCCCCGATCCACCGGCACAGTCGGGAGGACGAGTACAGTCTCGTGCTTGCCGGGCGGCTCGGCGTCTTCGAGCAAGGCGACGAAATCGTCTCCGTGCCGGGTGAACTGGTGTTCAAGCCGAGAGGGCGCTGGCATACCTTCTGGAATGCCGGCGACGAGCCCTTGCGGGTTCTGGAGCTGATCGCACCTGGTGAAATCGAACAGCTCTTCCGCCAGCTGGCCGAACCGGGTGGCGAGTACGACCCGGCGACGCTCCCGGCGCTGGCGGCCGAGTACGGCTGCGATGTGGATTTTGAGGCCACGATGCTCCTGGTGCAGCGGCACGGGCTCGTGTTCTGAGGCGCTGGCGACCACGCACAGCGCAGGCGCACGATTCTCGCCCAGCCCCGGTTGTCCCGGTTCGGGGCGTCGAAGATGGGTGCGTTGGACCCGGCCTAACATGACGCCGAGTGACGCCCGGCCGTGGGCTCGCAAACCGGACTCACCGAGCAAGCTCAGGCCTCTCTGCCAGGCTCCGGACGGAGTGCTCGCCGACAACCGCATCGCCCGCGGCCGAATGCGGGGCATCGCGCCGCACGACATGACGCCGGTGAGGCCAACTGGGGCACTAGGCTGACGGCTGCAGCAAACGCAGGTCGCTCGACATGCCACGTGGCCCCAGCCAGAGGGCTCGATGATAGCCAGCATTCGAAGCTGCGACGACGTGATGTTTGCGGAAGGAAAGGCTGGCAATCGGGGTCATCGTTCGTGTTTCAATGGCCTCCATCTGGTCTGTCAAAACGAGTCCTCCCAGATCAAACTGAGAGTGGTGATTCGGGCAGAGGCACAGGATGTTGCTCAGAGCATCATGGCCAAGATGGGGTCGCCCCAACGGCCGGACGTGAGCGCCCTCGGCGTAGAACGCGTTGTTCGCGGTCGGGATTGCCTGCTCGCAAACCTGACACTCATAGTCATAGAGCTTCTTCACTACACGCGACAGCTGCGAGTCTCGAATCCGGCGAGACACAATGGTTGTGGCAAATTCCGGGTCGGGTAGATTCAGTGTTTGCGGCTCAAGCGGGGCTTGTTCATCGATTCGCTCAAGTCGGAAGCGAACGATTTGGAAGCCATCCCGACCCAGCTCCATCCACCATTGGGTGACCAAGTAGAGCCCCGAATAGACGTAGCCTGCCGGGGGTGCAAATGGAGAACCCTTGTGTTTTCCTCGCACGACACGAACGGGCAGAGCCTGGGCATGGCTCGTGATGAGACCAGCATTGCCTGAAGCGTTTGGAGACTGGTCCGCGATTTGGCGCGAGCTGTTGGGGTCTTTGCCGCCGTGACCGGAGTAGATGATGTAGTCGCCATTGTCCTCGTCGTCGATGTAGCCGCCAGAAATGACGATTGAGTCGGAGCCCTCCAACTTTGTGCCACTGATACCGGCTTGCGTCGGGCGATGGACGAATGCTTCGTGAAGTTCGCGGCGGTCGATGAAGAATTGGCCGACTGTGACCCCTGTCGGTGTTCCAAAAAACCTACTCATTGTGTAGCCCCCTTCTGTCACTCTATCGTTGAGATCGAGGAAATTGTGCAGGCTAGAGGCTAGTTATCTGGCAGCAGGGATGATTGCAGACATCGGGAACCATTCCACCCCCACCCGCGTTACCCCTGACATGAAGTCAATTGTGTACAGCCAGACCGGTGACCCGTCCGTGCTTCAGCTCGTCGATCGGCCGGTGACCGAACCCGGAGCCGACGAGGTACGGGTCCGGATCGTGGTCAGCGGCGTGAATCCCACCGACTGGAAGTCGCGCTGCGGCTCGGCGCCGGGCCAGGCGCTGGCGTTCGATGACGTCGTGCCCGGCCAGGACGGCGCCGGCATCGTTGAGGCGGTCGGCGCCGGCGTGCAGCACGTCGGCGTGGGCGACCGGGTGTGGCTGGTGCTCGCCGCGTACCAGCGCGCGAACAGCGGCACGGCCCAGGAGTACGCCGTGCTTCCGGCGGAGCGGGTCTTCCTGCTGCCGGAAAATGCCAGCTTCGACCAGGGCGCGAGCCTCGGAGTGCCGGCGATCACGGCGTGCCGGGCGCTGACGGTGGCCGAAGACGGGCCGCACCGGCTGCACCCGGGTGCCCTCGCCGGGAAGGTCGTGCTCGTGGCCGGCGGAGCTGGTGCGGTCGGGCACGCGGCGATCCAGCTGGCCCGATGGGCGGGGGCATCCGTTGTCACGACCGTGAGCGGGCCGGCGAAAGCGGCGCTCGCCACGGCCGCCGGTGCGCAGCACGTGCTCACCTACACCGACCCGGACATCGTCGACCAGATCCGGGCGATCGCGCCCGAGGGCGTCGACCAGATCATCGAGGTCGCGCCGGCCCACAATGCGCGGCTCGACCTGGCCGTCATCCGTAATCGTGGGTCGATCGCGGTCTATGCCAACAATGGCGGCGACCAGGTGACCCTCGACGTGCGCCAGCACTTCAGCCTCAACGTGCGCTACCAGTTCGTGCTGCTCTACACGGTGGGCGCCGACGTGATTCGGGCGGCGGCCGAGGACATCACCGCGGCCCTCGTCGACGGCGCACTGAGCGTGGGGGAGGAGGCAGGGTTGCCTTTGCACCGCACGGACCTCGCGCACACGGCGGATGCCCATGCCCTGGTCGAGAACGGGGTTGTCGGGAAGGTACTGATCGACGTCTCGGCCGGCCGGTAAGAACATGCGCGCCGGGCTCACACAAGATGGAATGTGCGCGCCCAGCCGAAGGTCAGTAGCCCCCGGCGCCTTCGGCCGAAGACGCGCCGGAGAGCAGCGCCGCGCTGCCCGAGACACCAAGCCGGGTCGCGCCGGCGTCGATCATGGCCAGGGCGTCGTCAAAGGTTCGCACCCCGCCCGAGGCCTTGACTTCCGCCCGGTCGCCCACGGTCTGCTTCATCAGGCGAACGGCGTGCACGGTCGCCCCACCGGCGGGGTGGAAACCGGTCGAGGTCTTGACGAAGTCGGCTCCCGCGGCGACGGATGCCTGGCACGCGCCGACGATCTCGGCATCGGTCAGCGCAGCGGATTCGATGATCACCTTGAGCACCTTCGGCGCCGGAACGTTCGCGCGCACGGCCGCGATGTCGGCCTGCACGTCTTCAAAACGGCCGGCCTTGACGGCACCGATGTCGATGACCATGTCGATCTCGTCGGCTCCTTGCTCGATGGCGAGGGCGGCTTCGGCGGCCTTGATGGCGCTGTGGTGCTTGCCGCTGGGGAACCCGCAGACAACCGCAACCTTGAGGTCGGCGCCGGCGGGGATGCAGAGCGGCAGCATCGACGGGGAGACACAGACCGAGTAGGTGCCGAGCCTGATGGCCTCGGCGATGAGTGCGGTCACGTCTGCTGCCGTAGTCTCGGGCTTCAGGAGGGTGTGGTCGATGTGGTTGGCGACGATGGCTGCGCTGATGGTGATGGTGGGGGCGGAAATCATGGTTTGTCCTTAGTTGGTGACGGGTGCGGATGCTGGTTCGCCTTGGCGCTCCAGGACCACGACGAAGGCGCGGTAGAGCACCAGGCCGAGGGCAGCGACCGCCGCGAGAATCAACAACACCGTTCCGTACGAGGACGCCTGGTCGGTGCTGGCGATCCCCCCTAGCAGGTTGGGCTTTAGCTTCATCAGGGTTGCGGTGTAGGCGATGCCGATCGGCACGGCGATGTTGATGGTGAGGTTGTAGAAGCCGATGGCGATACCCGAATTCTCGACCGGCACCCGCCCGATAGCGGTCGACACGAGTGGGCCGTACATCAACGCAAAGCCCATTCCGAACAAGATCATCGAGATCACGAAGATCCCGATCCACTTGTCCACCACCAGAGCCGGGATCAGCATCGAGGCGATGATCACGATCAACGCCGTAGTGATGGCCTGCTTGGATGTGAGGACCCGGGCGATTTTGCCGGTGGCCGAGCCGACTATCACTGCGGCGATATAGCCGGGGATCAGCAGCAGGGAGACCTCTCCGAGGTTGTAGCCGTAGATGTCGGATACCAGGAACGGGAAGAGGAAGGTGTAGCCGAGCTGGACCGAGTAGATGACGAACACCACGATGATCATCAGCGAGTATTGAGCGTTGGCGAAGAACGCGATGGTGATCACGGCGTTGTCGTGGGTTCGGATGTGCCAGATGAACAGGATCAGCCCAGCGACGACTGGCAGCAAGTACCACAAGTTGAAGTTCTGCATGAACAGGATGATGCCGGTGGCGAACACCGCGATCAGGAAAAGCCCGAGCACGTCCACGTGGCCCTTATTCGTTTCCTCCGCAGCAACCGTGCGGAGCACGAGCGGGATGGTCAGCAGGGAAAGCAACGTGACCAGGAAGAAGGCCGCCCAGCCGATGTAGGTGGCGATGAAGCCGCTGCCGACGGTGCCGATCAGTAGCGACAGCTGGAAGGCTGCGGTGCTGAAGCCCAGGTACTTCTTCTGCTCGTCGCCCCTGAAATGCTTGGTGACGTAGATCACGTAGAGGGTCTCGGCGGCCGCCAAGCCGGCGGTCTGGATCAGCCGGCCGACCAGGACCAGCCAGAAGTTGGCCTGGAAGATGAAGCCGACGATCGACCCGATCGTCATCACGAGGATCGCGAAAATGATGAGTTTCCGGATACTGATCGAGTCGGCCAGCGCGGCGTAGACGACGGCACCGATACCGATCAGGATGCCGGTCAGCGTGGCTTGCAGGCTGACGGTGTTGACGGGCAGGTTGAGGTCCTGCGCCAGCGCCGGCGACATGAACTTGAAGCCGTTGTCCAGCACCAGCGAAAACACGAAGAGAAACAGCAGGATGGGGACGGCCCGGGTCGGTGTGAAGACCGGGGTTGGACGCTTGGCGTGAGTCGCGTTGCTCATCAGATCAGTTCCAGCGCGATCTCGATCATTCCTGTGAAGGCGGTCTGCCGTTCCTCGGGGGTGGTCTTGGCGTTGGTGACGAGCTGGTCGCTAACAGTGAAGATGCCAAGCGCATCGACGCCCCCGGCCGCGGCGTTGGCGAACAGACCTGCCGACTCCATCTCGGCGGCCAAGATGCCCATCTTCATCCACTTCCCCATGGCGTCTGGATCGGCGCCGTAGAACAGGTCGGACGAGAGCACATTGCCCACGTGGGTGCGTTGACCGCGCTCGTCGGCGATCCGTTTGGCGTGCTCGAGCAGCCTGTACGACGACAGCGGCGCCCATGAACCGGGCAGGTTGAACTGGTGCAGGTAGTTGGAGTCGGTCGACGCGCCCTGGGCGATAACTACGTCGTAGAGCTCCATGTTCTTCTGCATGGCGCCGCAGCTGCCCACCCGGATCAGGTTCTTGACCCCGAAAAAGTGGATCAGCTCATAGCTATAGAGCGAGATGGAGGGGATGCCCATACCCGTGCCCATTACGGACACGGGACGCCCGCGGTAAGTGCCCGTAAAGCCCAACATGTTACGAACCTCGTTGAAGCACCGGATGTCGTCGAAGTAGGTCTCGGCGATGAATTTTGCTCGTAGCGGGTCCCCCGGAAGGAGGATCGTCTCGGCGATATCCACCCCTTTCGGATCAATGTGCGGCGTGCTGCTCGTGGGGGGATACAGACCCTTCATCGTTGACGGTGATCCGACCCTCGTGGTGGTTGAACTCATGTTGACCCCTTCGTCTAAATAGTATGAAGTTATACCTCTCAGGTAGCATATCAAATGTGATACGTTCGGGGTGACAAGGAGGTCTCGTGACGACCCGTTTGGAACCGCACCCGTTCTTTCACCAGCAGCTCTACCTCACCGTCGGCCAGCCGATTCGAGTCGCCGTCTACACGCGGCTCGCAGATGGAATCCGCTCTGGTGTGTTCCGGCTCGGCGAAATGCTGCCGAGGGAAACAGAGCTCTCGGCAATGCTCGGCGTCAGCCGCACACCCGTACGCGAGGCGCTGATGCTCCTCGAAGAAGACGGGTTACTGGTCACCCGTCGCGGAGTTGGACGATTCGTAACGGACTTCATCCCGCACGGCGGACTGGAGCAGCTGCGGCCATTTGAGGTCGCCTTAGCCGACCCGAACATGACGTTGACTGTCCAGCCGGTGCGCTTCGAGTTGGAAGGGGTTACCGACTTCGTGTCCCACCGGCTCTCGCTCGACCCGGCTGCCAACGCCTGGATCCGCGAGAGCGTCTTGCTGCAGGATGGCGTTCCCGTTGCCACTGTTCAAGAGCATCTCCCCGCTGGGCGCTACCTCAGTGATGTGAGCGCGCGAATCGCATCCGAACTCTCGGAGATCGCCGCCGAACCACGGACACTCCTCGCATCCATGCAGGCAAACGGCCACGTCTTCACAAACAGCGTGTGCCAGATCGTCGCAACCGACGCTGGCCCCACGCGAGCGAAACTGCTGAACATAGAGCCGGCAGCGGCGGTCCTCGTTCTGACCCAGACAGCGGAGCACGGCGGAGTTCCGATCTACGCCGCAAAATGTGTCGTCGCGCCCGGGCACGGGTCACTGTCGGTAAGGCAACACAACCCGAACTAGGGGTGCTTTTCGGCGACTGGGCTTAGTCGCGGGCGATGCGCAAAGCTGCGGTCTCTATCGCGCAACGGTGAACCCTTATCGAATGTCGACGATCTGCTTGCCGAGCGGCATCAGCGCCACCGGAATCAGCTTGAAGTTGGCGATCCCGAACGGGATGCCGATGATCGTGAAGCAGAGCACGATGCCCGAGAAGAGGTGCCCAAGGGCGATCCAGAAGCCGGCCAGAATCACCCACACGACGTTGCCGAGGAAGGACCCGACGCCCGCGTTCGGCTTGTCGACCACGGTCTTGCCGAACGGCCAGAGCGCGTAGACGCCGATCCGGGCCGCTGCGATGCCCCAGGGGATGGTGATGATCAGCACGAACATGATCAGCGCCGCCAGCATGTAGCCGAGGAACAGCCAGAAGCCCGAGAACACGAGCCAGATGACGTTGAGGATGGTTGTCATAGTGATTCCATTCTCTCCCTGGTGGCCGGGTCGCCGGGCCGACGGTGTGGCTCACCGAGCGCGTGATCCTGCCGATTCCCTGAGCCGGGTGGCGGCGAGGGTGGCGTGCGCTGCGGCGATGACCGCGTCGAGGTGGATGCCGCGGCGACGCAGCACCTCGTGGCCGCTGCCCGACTCGCCGAATTCCTCGATCGACACCACGCACCCGTCGAGGCCGACCCAGCGGTACCAGGCGTCGCCGCGGCCCGCCTCGACGGCGACGCGGGCGCGCAGGGCGGTCGGTAACACCGATTCGCGGTAGTCGGCGTTCTGCTCCGCGAACCACTCGGCACAGGGCAGGGAGACCACGCGGGCGGAGATGCCCTCCTCTGCCAAGCGGGCGGCGGCATCGATCGCGAGGTGGACCTCGCTGCCGGTGGCGAGGATGGCCAGGTCGTCACCGTCGCCGTGTTGCCAGCGCACATAGCCGCCGGCCGTGACGCCTGCAGGAGTTGTGTCGCTGCTCTCGAGCACCGGCAGATCCTGCCGGCTGAGGATGAGCGCGACAGGTCGGTCGGGGGAGGCGAGGATGCGACGCCAGGCGGCGACGACCTCAATGGAGTCGGCGGGGCGCACCACGTCGAGGCTCGGAACGGTGCGAAGCGACGCGATCTGCTCGACGGGCTGGTGGGTGGGGCCGTCTTCGCCGACGGCGACGGAGTCGTGGGTGAAGACGTACACCGCGCCGAGGCCCATCAGGGCGCCGAGACGGATGCTCGGGCGCATGTAGTCGCTGAAGACCAGGTAGGTGGAGGCGAACGGGCGCCACGGGCCCTGCAGGGCGATGCCATTGAGGATGGCCGCCATGGCGTGTTCCCGGATGCCGAACCGGATGAACTCGCCGGCCGAGTTGGTTGCGGAGAAACGGTCGCCGTCGACCTCTACGGTGGTGGAGCCGGCGAGATCTGCGGAGCCGCCCCACAGGGGAACTGCGCCCTGCAGGGCGCGGAGCACGGCGCCGTTGGTCTTGCGGGTGGCGATCAGGTCGCCGGGGCTGCCGACCTTGACCGAGTCGAGAGCAGACGCGTCGAACTCGCCGCCGCGGAAGGCAATCCAGCGCGCTGCGGCCTCGGGGTCGAGGGTGCTCCAGGAGGCCAGGTCGGCCTCCCATTCGCGGTGCAGTTCATCGCCGCGGGTGAGCGCCCCGCGGGTGTGTTCGAGGGTCTCGGGGGCGACGAGGCCCTGCAGGGGAGCATCGGGGGCGAAGCCCAGTGTCGTCTTCACCGCGGCGAGCTCGTCGGCGCCGAACCCACCCGCGTGCGCGGCCGACCTGCCGCCGAACTTTGCGGAGGGGGCACCGATGACCGTGCGGAGAGCAACCAGGGTGGGGCGGCCGGTGCGTTCCGCCGCCGCGCGGAGGGTGGCCTCCAGGGCATCAAGGTTGTTGGGGGTGTCGATCTCGAGCACGCGCCATCCGTAGGCCCGGTACCGGGCGCGCACGTCTTCCGTGAAGGTGTCGGCGGTGCTGGAGTCGATGGTGATGCCGTTGTCGTCCCAAATGAGAACCAGGTTGTCGAGACCGAGCGTGCCGGCCAGGCTCGACGCCTCACCGGAGACGCCCTCCTGCAGGCATCCGTCGCCCGCCAGCACCCAGGTGGTGTGGTCGAGCAGGGTGGAGCCGGGGGTGAACACGGCGCTCTCGTGCCGGGCGGCCATGGCCATGCCCACGGCGGAGGCGACGCCCTGGCCGAGCGGTCCGGTGCTCATCTCCACGCCGACGGTGTGGTGCACCTCGGGGTGTCCGGGCGTCTTGGAGCCGAGGGAGCGGCTCTTGGCGAGGTCGTCGAGGGTGAGGCCGTAGCCGGTGAAGAACAGCTGGGTATAGAGCAGAAGGCTGGCGTGACCGGCGGAAAGAACGAAGCGGTCGCGGGCGGGCCAGTCGGGGTGGGCGGGGGAGTGACGCAGAACTCGGGAGAACAAGACGTGGGACAATGGCGCCAATGCCATGGCGGTGCCGCCGTGTCCATGTCCTTTGGCCTGCACGATGTGGGCGGCCAGGGCTCGGGCACTCGCGACAGCGCGGGTGTCGAGCTCGGGCTGCGTCGTCGTTGACGTGGGATTTGTTGATTCGGTAGCCATGGGAGACACTTTGGTATACAAATGTACTTAAGTCAATAGCGGATCCGGCGAGTGTGCAGTGCACCCGCGGATGCGTCGGAGGGGTAAGGATTCGATGGCTCACACTTTATCTACGGGCTCGGGCGTGGTGCTCGGTCTGATCAGGTCCGGCCTCGCCACCACCCGCAGCGGCCTCATCGACCAGCTCGGCTGGTCGCGGATCACCCTGGCGCGGCGCCTGGACGAACTGCTGCTCGCGTCGATCGTGGTGAGTGTGGGGCAACTCGATTCCCGCGGCGGCCGCCCGCCCGAGGAGTTCGCGGTCAATCCGCACGCCGGCCTGCTGTTCGCCGTGGACATTGGTGGATCGCACACCCGGCTGGCCATCACCGACCTGGTCTCCACCATTCTCAGCGAGGATGAAGCCGACATCGGGCTGAGCGAGGGGCCGGCCAAGATCTTCGAATGGGCCGGCCAGGTCTTCGACCACATGCTCGATCGGCTCGGCAAGACCCGCGCCGACGTGGTGGGGATCGGCGTAGGCGTGCCCGGCCCGGTCGATTTTGTGACCGGGCGGCTCGCCACCGGGCAGGTGGACGCGCAGTGGGACGGCGTTTTGGTGAAGGACTACTTCGCCGGCCGCTTTGACAATGCCGTATTCGCCGTGGACCGGGACGTGAACATCATGGCGCTCGCCGAGGCGCGGCGAGGCTGGAGCGAATACCGAGACGTGGCGGTGCTCAAAGCCGGCATCGGGGTCGGTTTGGCGTTTGTGCTCGACGGCTCGATCTACCACGGCTCCCGAGGAGGCGCGGGCGATCTCAGCCCGGTGCGCTCCGGCGGAGCCCGCACCGAACGGCTCGAGACGAGCGCCAGCGGTGCGGTGATCCGCCGCGAGCTGCAGCGCCGGGGCTACCGGGTGCGCACCAGCAACGACATCGTCGGCCTCGCCAACCAGGGCGACCCCGAGGTGCGGCGGCTGCTCAGCGAGACCGGCACCGCCATCGGGCAGAGCCTGGCGCACGTGGTGGGTCTGCTCAACCCGCAGGCCGTGGTGGTCGGCGGCAACCTCGCCCAGGCCGGCGAGCCCTTCCTCGGCGCCATCCGCGACGCTATCTTCGCCGGCGCCCGGGACTTCGCCCTGCAGGGGCTGGTGGTGGAGAAATCCCGGCTCGGCCACATCGCCGGCATCACGGGAGCCTCGCTCATCGCCCAGGACGCACTCTTCGAGGCCGACCGCATCAGCCGGTTAACCCGTGGCGCCCTGCCCGGTCTCTCCCCGCTCGTTCCGTCGATCTAACTCGCGCTGGAGCCTCGGCAGTTCCCACACTGGCCGCGCCCGCCATTCGTTGCCCACGACGCCATTTGGCGACGCTAGAGAGTCAATTTCAAAAACTTTAGTACATTTATAGACAAAAGGTCGCTCAGGCTTGTACAATCATCCCAATCGCCCTCGCAATCAGGGGTGGATCGAATCCAAACAACGGAGTTCATTCGTGGCACTTAACCTCGCCGAAGCACTGTCGTCCATCGTGACCCAGGCGGATGCAGCCGACTGGCGTGCCGCGATCCGTCTCGCCGGCGACGGCCTCGTGTTGGGTGGAGCAACCACGGATGCTTACACCGACGAGATGATCGACGCTGTCGAAAAGCACGGCCCCTACATCGTCATCGCCCCGGGCATCGCCCTGGCGCACTCCCGGCCGTCTCCGGCGGTTCTCACCGGCGGACTCAGCTGGGTGAGCCTGGCCACCCCCGTCAAATTCGGCAACAAGGCCAACGACCCCGTCAACCTCGTGATCGGGCTCGCCGCCGTCGACCACGACGCTCACCTCGCCGTGATGCGCGCACTGGCCGGTGTTCTCTCCGACAGCTCGGCCATGGAGCGCCTCACCGCGGCCACCAGTCCGGCCGACGTTCGCGCCGTGCTCGGCGGGTTCGCCGCAGTCGCGTAACGCGCGGCACACGCATCCACCCCACTCTTCTACTCTCTGATCTCACCCAATCGAAAGGCACCCCATGAAGATCGTCGCCGTCTGTGGAATGGGCATCGGTACGTCCGTGCTCCTGAAAATGAACGCCGAGAAGGTTCTCGCGAAGCTTGGTATCGATGCGGATGTCGAGGCCGCCGATATGGGCGTGGCTCGCGGTGCCGCTCAGACGGCCGAGATCGTGCTCACCTCGGCGGAGCTGGCCGAAGAACTCGGCGATGTTCCCGCCGAGGTCATCGTCATCAACAACTTCTTCGATCTCGAGGAGATCACTGAGAAGCTCACCGCCGCCGTCGAGTAACCCCTTTCACCTTCCCTTCTCACAGAATATGGAGCTCCCACAATGGAGTGGCTCGTCGTCGTACTGAACTTCATCGGTCAACAGATCCTCAACGTTCCGGCTTACCTGATCGGCATAATCACCGCCATCGGACTTATGGCACTCAAGCGCAACGCCGGACAGGTGATCGGCGGCTCCCTCAAAGCGGCCCTCGGCTTCCTGATCCTCGGTGCCGGCGCCGGCGTCGTGGTGGGCTCCCTCGACCCGCTGGGCAAACTGATCCTCGCGGTCACCGGCGCCCAGGGTGTTATTCCCACCAACGAGGTCATCACCGCCATCGCGCAGGACGAGTTCGGCGCCCAGAGCGCCTACGTGCTCACCCTCGGGTTCCTGGTGATGCTGGCCCTGGCCCGCTTCACCCCGCTGAAGTACGTCTTCCTCACCGGGCACCACATGGTCTTCATGGCCACGATGCTCACCGTGGTGCTCTCCGTCGGATTCGGAGACGGCGCCGGCTGGCTCGTGGTCGTCATCGGCGCTCTGCTGCTCGGCGTGATCATGGTGGTCATGCCCGCGTTCGCGCACCCCTGGACCAAGAAGATCACCGGCAACGACACCATCGCGATCGGCCACTTCGGCACCCTCGGCTACATCGCTGCCGGTGCCGCCGGCCAGGCCGTCGGTCACCGCAGCAAGTCGACCGAAGAGATCAAGTTCCCGCAGGGCCTCAAATTCCTGCGCGACTCGATGGTCGCCACCTCACTGTCGATGGTTCTCATCTACATGGTCTTCGCCATCTGGGGCCTCATCGCCCTGCCGCTGCAGGAGGCGCTCGACATCTTCGGCTCCGCCGACGCCGGCGCGTTCATCATGGCGGCCTTTGCCCAGGCCCTGCAGTTCGGTGTGGGTGTCGCAGTCATCCTCTACGGTGTGCGCACGGTGCTCGGCGAGCTGGTTCCCGCGTTCCAGGGTATCGCCGAGAAGGTTGTGCCCGGTGCGCGTCCCGCGCTAGACATCCCGATCGTGTTCCCGTTCGGCGCCAACGCAGTGCTCATCGGCTTCCTGAGCTCGTTCGCCGGTGGCCTCCTTGCGCTAGGTGTGCTGGCAATCTGGCTGAACCCGATGTTCGGGCTCGCACTGATCCTCCCCGGCATGGTGCCGCACTTCTTCACCGGTGGTGGAGCCGGTGTCTACGGCAACGCGACCGGCGGACGCCTCGGTGCCATGCTCGGTGGCTTCGTCAACGGCGTGATCATCACCATCCTGCCCGCCATCCTGCTGCTGGTCCTCGGCGACTTCGGCTTCGCCAACAGCACCTTCGGCGACGCCGACTTCGGTTGGTTCGGCACCCTCGTGGGTGTCAGCGTCGGTGTGGGCGGCGGACTCGGGGTCGTCCTTGCGATCCTCATCGCCGTGGTGCTCGTCAGCGTCGCGATCGTCTACCAGATCCACGTTGTGGACAAGGGCTGGGTGCCCGGGGCCAAGCGTGACGTCTGGATCGCCGAAGAGAAGGCGGCCGAGAAGGCCGTTCTCGACGCCGAGAAGGCTCGTCGCAAGGCGGAAAAGGAAGCGGCGGCCGAGGCCGTTTAGGTTCACCGGCTCGACGTTTCGCCAGAGGGCGGCCCCGCGGTGCGGGGTCGCCCTCTGTTCCTGTTCGGAGTGCTTCGGGGCTGGGTTCTGACACCTGTACCGGCTGGGAGCACGGTCAACGTATTCGACCTGGTCACGCCGATCGGCGTGAATCGTTCCAGGTGTGCTCGCTCAACCGCGCGTGCGAGTGCCGCGTTCAAGGCAGCGATGTCGAAACTCGACGGATCATTGATATCTATGCCATCTTCCGCTAAGAGCGGTGCCATCTCCTGAAGAAGGTCATTGGCCATGCTTGGCCGGTGGACCATGCCGGCTGCGCCGAATGCGCTTCGGAAATTGGGGTCGTCTAAGGGGGTGGACATGCTCCGAGCTTGGGCGCGGGGCGGCTGCGGAGTCGCGGTGAGGAAGGCGGTTTCGTGCGATTTTCGGTATGCCTGCGCGATCGGTGATGCCGCACTGGTGCGCGTCGTAGGGCCGAAGCCCGAGAAGAGAGCAAGGCGAGAACCTTTCCACTCCCACCCGCGTTACCCCTGACATGAAGTCAATTGTGTACAGCCAGACCGGTGACCCGTCCGTGCTTCAGCTCGTCGATCGGCCGGTGACCGAACCCGGAGCCGACGAGGTACGGGTCCGGATCGTGGTCAGCGGCGTGAATCCCACCGACTGGAAGTCGCGCCGCGGCTCGGCACCGGGCCAAGAGCTGGCGTTTGACGACGTCGTGCCCGGGCAGGACGGCGCCGGCATCGTTGAGGCGGTTGGCGCCGGCGTGCAGCACGTCGGCGTGGGCGACCGGGTGTGGCTGGCGCTCGCCGCGTACCAGCGCGCGAACAGCGGCACGGCCCAGGAGTACGCCGTGCTTCCGGCGGAGCGGGTCTTCCTGCTGCCGGAAAATGCCAGCTTCGACCAGGGCGCGAGCCTCGGAGTGCCGGCGATCACGGCGTACCGGGCGCTGACGGTGGCCGAAGACGGACCGCGGCGGCTGCACCCGGGCGCCCTGGCCGGCAAGGTGGTGCTCGTGGCCGGCGGAGCAGGTGCGGTCGGGCACGCGGCGATCCAGCTGGCCCGATGGGCGGGGGCATCCGTTGTCACGACCGTGAGCGGACCGGCGAAAGCGGCGCTCGCCACAGCCGCCGGCGCGCAGCACGTGCTCACCTACACCGACCCGGACGTCATGGCCCAGATCCGGGCGATCGCACCGGAGGGGGTGGACCTGATCGTGGAGGTCGCACCGGCCCAGAACGCGAGGCTGGACCTGGCCGTCATCCGTAATCGGGGGTCGATCGCGGTCTATGCCAACAACGGCGGCGACCAGGTGACGCTCGACGTGCGCCAGCACTTCAGCCTCAACGTGCGCTACCAGTTCGTGCTGCTCTACACGGTGGGCGCCGACGTGATTCGGGCGGCGGCCGAGGACATCACCGCCGCCCTCGTCGACGGCGCACTGAGCGTGGGGGAGGAGGCAGGGTTACCTTTGCACCGCACGGACCTCGCGCACACGGCGGATGCCCATGCCCTGGTCGAGAGCGGCGTTGTCGGGAAGGTGTTGATCGACGTGTCGGTGGGGTTCGCTCCGGCGGCGTGAGCAATGTGCACCGTGAACCGTGCGCTCTGAGCAGGGAGTGACGGCCCGCGCCCGCCGAACGCTCTATCGCGCCAACGCTCACCCCCAGCGTCGCCGGAGCTTCAGCCCATTGAATGGCCAACCGCCGACCTGCGCCCATCGTGTGCGCTCTTGGGGGAGCGAGCGCCGAGTAAAACCCGGGTATTTCTGCATCAGCTGCGTGCGCAAGACATCAACTGCGGCATCGCTTCCAACGGCGTCAGTACAGCCAGTTAACGCCAGACGAACTTTCGTTCAGATGGCCTGGAGCTGGATTTGCTGCGCCTTAGTGTGAACGAACCGTTGCTAAAACTTGATTCGGCCGGTGAGTGGCCATCTGCCCTCTCGCGGCCCAGAAAAGGACTGACTCTTGCACAAGCGCACCCTCACCGCGGCCACCCTTGCGACCGTGCTTCTCAGCACCGTCGCGTTGACGTCATGCAGCAGCACGGCAGGCGAGGCGTCGTCGTCGGGGGAATCCTCCGGAACCCTCATCGTCTACACGAACTCCAATTCGGATGGGCGTGGGGAATGGGTGACGGCGAAGGCGGCCGAGGCCGGGATGAAGATCGAGATCGTGGGGCTGGGCGGGGCCGACCTCGCCAACCGCATCGTCGCCGAGAAGAATAACCCGGTGGGCGATGTTGTCTTCGGCCTGAACAATATGTTCTTCGAAACGCTGAAGGCAGAGGATGCCGTTGCCGCCTACACGCCGGAGTGGTCCGGGGATGTCGACAAGAAAGCCGGCGACGCCAAGGACGGGGCGTTCTGGCCCCTGGTCGAACAGGCCATCGTCACCGTCTACGACACCAACACCGTGAAGAGCGCAGACGCCCCGAAACAGGTCAGCGACCTGTGGGACGACGCCGAATACGACGGCCGATACGAAGTGAACACCAGCCTCGGCCAGGCCACCCCGCAATTGGTGCTCGCCGGCTTGCTCGCGCCCTATGCCGACGAGAAGGGTGACCTGGGCATCTCGGATGCCGGCTGGAAGCAGGTGCAGGACTACTACGAGCACGGTTCGCCAGCCGTCGAGGGCACCGACCTGTATGCGCGCCTGACCCGCGACGAGGTCGACTACGGCGTGCTTCCGAGCAGCGGAATCACCAGCCGCGACGCCGAATACGCCACCAAGACCGGCGTGATCAGCCCGGAAGACGGTGTCCCCTACGTCACCGAACAGATCGCGGTCATCAACGGCACGCCGCGCCAGGAGCAGGCCGAGAAGTTCATCGACTGGTTCGGCGGCGCCGAGGTGCAGGGCGAGTTCGCCGCCGAATTCGCGTCCTACCCGGTGAATGAGAAGGCTCGCGCAGAGGCGCTTCCCGCGGTCGTCGAATTGATCGAGTCCCTCCCCAAGCAGGACATCGACTGGTCGCTGACCCGCGAACGTATTTCCGAGTGGGTCGAGAAGACCGAGCTCGAGTACCTGCCCTAAGTCTCGGCCCGGGCACGAACAGTCATGATCAGATTCGAGAATGTCGAAGTGAGCTTCGGCGAGAAGATCGCCATCCCCGACCTGACCCTCGAGATCGAGCAGGGTGAGTTCTTCACCCTGCTCGGGCCCTCCGGGTGCGGCAAGACGACGGCCCTGCGCACGCTCGCGGGGTTCATCGAACCGTCCCGGGGTGAAATCTACATCGACGGGAAGGTGGCCACCCGGCTGCCGAGCGAAAAACGCAGCGTAGGCATGGTCTTCCAGAACTACGCGCTGTTCCCCAGCATGAGCGTGTGGGAGAACATCGCGTTCGGCCTGCGGGTGCGAAAGACCAGGAAGGCCGAAACGGCGCTGCTCGTCGACGAGATCGCCGCGCAGGTCGAGCTCATCGAGGAGCAGCTCGCGAAGAACGTGTCCGAACTCTCCGGTGGCCAGCAGCAGCGGGTCGCCATCGCCCGGGCTCTCGTGCTCAAGCCCCGCATCCTGCTGCTCGACGAGCCCCTCTCCAATCTCGACGCCAAGCTGCGCGTGCAGCTGCGCGAACAGCTGAAAAACCTGCAGCGGGAACTCGGCATCACCACGGTGTACGTCACGCACGACCAGGAAGAAGCACTCACCATGAGCGACCGGATCGCCGTGTTCAACCACGGCGTGGTCGAGCAGGTAGGCACCCCGGAGGAGATCTACAACCGCTCCGGCACCGAGTTCGTGTGCACCTTCGTCGGTGCGATGAACAAGCTCTCGGGCGACGTCGTGCACCAGCTGCGCCAGCGCGGCGGCACCGGTCTTGCACCGGCAAAAACGTCGTACCTGCGCCTGGAGAAGGTGTCGTTGCAGGCGCCCCCGGGCAACACGGATGCGATCCGGCTCGACGGCGTCGTCGCCGGCCGTTCCTACCACGGCTCGCACAGCACCTACACAATCGACAGTCATGGCAGCAGTATTCGTGCACTGGTGCCCGAGGGCGGCGGATCTGCGCTGGAACCGGGTTCTGCGGCGCAGTTGTATATCGACCCGTCGTCGATCCTGCAGTACTAGAGGGGGGCATCCGTGCGCACTTCGTCGTGGGCTTCAATGTTCCGATCCCCGTTCGTCGTCATCATCACCCTGGTGACGCTGTGGTTCGTGGCAACGTTTTTGGTCTTCCCGAACGCCAACCTGCTCATCAGAACCTTCTTTCCGGAGGGCCAGTTCAGCTTTCGGGCCGTGGAGAAACTGGTCAGCTCCGAACGCGCGATGAACAGCCTCTGGCACAGCTTCGCGCTGGCCGCCACGCTGGCCGTCACGGTGAATGTCGTCGGCATCTTCATCGTTCTCGTCACCGACTATTTCAAGATCCGGGGCGCACGGATGCTGTGGCTCGGCTACGCCACCACCCTCATCTACGGGGGCATCGTGCTCGCCGCCGGCTACAACTTCATCTACGGCCGCTACGGATTCGTCACCAACGCCGTGCGCAACTGGTTTCCTGAGATCGACCCGAACTGGTTCTCCGGCTACTTCGCGGTCGTCGTCGTGATGACGCTGGCCACGACGACGAACCATATGCTTTTCCTGGGATCGTCGCTGGCGAAGATCGACTACCAGACCATCGAGGCGGCACGCAATATGGGCGCGTCGACCATGGGCATCCTCTGGCGAATCGTGTTGCCCGCCCTGCGCCCGATGATCTTCGCCGTGACAGTTCTCACGTTCCTGACCGGTCTCGGCGCACTGACAGCGCCGCTCGTGTTGGGCGGCACCGATTTCCAAACGATCGCCCCGATGATCCTCACCTTCTCCAAGAGCACCGGGTCGCGTGACCTCGCCGCGCTGCTCGCCGTGATCCTCGGCCTGGCGACCATCGTGCTGCTGGCAATGATGAACCGGGTCGAAAAGTCGGGGGTGTACTTCTCGGTGGCGAAGGTGGCGACCCCGCTGCAGAAGCAGAGAATCCCGAACCCAGTGGCGAACGCTGCCGTGCACGTTGCCGCCTACGCTCTCTTCGTCGTCTACGCGACGCCGGTGCTGCTGATCGTGCTGTTTTCCTTCGTGCACTCGAGTGCCATCGTCACGGGAAGCATCAGCTGGGATTCGTTCACGCTCGACAACTACGCCACGGTCTTCGGCACACCCGCAGTGCTCCGACCCTTCGTGGTCAGCGTCGTCTACAGCGCGCTGGCGTCGGTGATCGTGGTCGGCGGGATGCTATTCGTCTCACGGTTGCTGCAGAAACACCGCAACCTGTTGACCGCCACGCTGGAGTACCTGCTGCACATCCCCTGGATCCTGCCGACGATTCTCATCGCCCTCGCCCTCGTCATGACGTTCGACCGCCCAAACCCGATGGTCGGCGGCCAGGTGCTCACAGGAACGACGAGTCTCCTGTTGATCGCCTACGTGATCGTGAAGATCCCGTTCACCCTGCGATTGCTCAAGGCGGCTTTCGCATCGGTGCCGGAGTCGCTCGAGGATGCCGCCCGCATCCTCGGTGCCGGGTCGATGTTCACCCTTCGCACGGTTCTGGTTCCGCTGGTTCTCCCTACCGCGGCTGCGATCACGGCACTCAACTTCAACAGCCTGCTCGACGACTATGACGCCGCGGTGTTCCTGTATCACCCGCTCTACCAACCCCTCGGTGTTGCGATCAAGGCCAGCACGGAGGGGGAGAACAACCTTGACTCCATGTCGATCACGTTCGTCTACACCGTGTTGCTCATGATCATCATGGGGTTCACCATGTACCTGGTCTACGGGCGAGGAGGCTCGTCGACGAAGCGCCATACGCGCCGCGCCCGCACTGTCGCGGCGAAGTAGTCGGGGCGGAGTCCTCCCTGCGCCTGAACATCAGCCCGAGCGGTCAGGCTCCGCGTGCAGCAGGGCAAGCACCTTCCCCGCGTGACCGAAGGTCGATCTGCGACCCGGAGTCAGACTGCCGACTCCGCGGCATCCGTCACCGCGTCGAGCACGGCACGCACGGCCGCCGGGTCACCGAGGATGCGGAAGTGCCCGCCGACCCTGAGCTGGATGTTGCGGGCGCCGACGAGTTCACTGCCCTCGGGGACATGCGGGTCGAACACCCCGTAGATAGACGTGATGCGGTCGTTGACCCGGTGGTCCAGGCCGAGGTCGTGCAGGGCCACGTTGGCGGGAGCGAAGGCACGGATGCTCGGCACGACCCAGTAGCGCGCATAGCGGGAACCGCCGAAGGGAGCACTGATCGCGGTCATTCCGCTCACCCGGCGGCCCGGGTCATCCGTCGTCATGAGCAGTTTGCCGATCAGGCCGCCCTTGCTGTGCGCCACGATGACGACGCCGTTCAGGTTCTCCCGCTCGAGGTAGGCGGCCACGGTCGCGGCGGCATCCGCCAGAGAACGCCGGTTGCGGCCGAGCTTCGCCACCACGTGCACCGGATGCCCGTGGCCGTGCAGTATCTCAATCAACGGTCGCATGAACTGCCAGGATTCATACACCCCGGGGATGATCACGATCGGGGCTTTGGTACCGGAGCGGAAGTCCGTGGGCCGGGCGCGGGAGAGGAACGCATGGGTCTGGCCGGTCGCCGCATAGACATAGTCGAGCAGCCACCACCAGGCCTCGCGCAGATGGCGACTCAGCAGACGGGGGTTCAGGAGACGGCGAATCATTGTGCCGGGTGCGCGACCGACGGAAGCCGCAGGGCGTGCCCCTCGATGATGGCGGCGGTTTGCACGGCGGCACTGTGGTGCACCAGGTGGCGGTGCCCCGCGACCTCGAACACATGCCCGTCCGGCGCGGCGGCGGCCAGCGATGCACACCAGGTGCTGCCCGAGACGGGGTCGTTGGTGCCTCGGATCACGAGGATGGGGGAGTGCACCTCGCCAAGGGCCAGGTCGGTGCGGTAGCCGAGCATGGGGACGAGCTCGGTGGAGAACCAGCGCGGGCCGCACTCGAGGTAGTCACGGAACACGATCAGATTGCCCGACGGCGACTCCTTGGCCACATCCCGGGTCAGGCCCAGCGCCTGTTGCACGGCTGTCGACCGGCGGGGATCGGTGACAGGGCCGATCAGAACCAGGTGGGAGACGGCATCGGGGCGTTGCCGGGCCACCTCGGTGACGAATTGGGCGCCCATCGAATGGCCGACCAGGACCGCCCGCGGCACCTCGAGTCGATCAAGTAGCCGGCCGAGCAGGGCGCCGTATTCTTCGACAGCGAGCGGCCGAACGGGCCGGCGGGTGCCGCCGAATCCGGGCAGATCGAGCGAATGGGTATGCCCGATGGCGGCCAGGCTCCTCTGCACCCGGCGGTAGTAGCGGTGCGACGCCCCGATGCCGTGGACCAGCAGGTAGGTCGGCGCGTCCGGCGAAGGCGAGGTGCTCTTCAGGGAGTGCACGGTGAATTGATGCCCATCAACCTCGATGCTGCGGCTACGGGCAGGAACAGCGGCTGCGCGCCATCGTTCGACACGCGCTCGGTCGGTGCTCGTCACGGGATTTCCTTCGGGTTCAGGTGCAAAAATCCTAGCCTCCGGCAGTGTCGGGTGGCCTGGGCGCTCACGGGGGCTGAGACATCCGTCACTGATAAGACGGATGCGGGCCGAATTCGTCACGCCCGCGGCGCCGATGGGTCGGGCGCGCCCTGCCTGGCGGCCTGCCCGGCGCCCTGCCCGGCGCCCTGCAGCCCCGAGAGTCGCCGATTCTGCCGAGAATCGCCGCTGGAACGGCGACGCTCGGCGCAAACGGCGGCTCTCGGCGGCTCTCGGCGACCCGCGCCATCCCGCAGGATAGAAGGCATGGCCCACCGTCAACGAAAGCCCGCCGATTCTGACCCCGCCCGTGACCGGGCGGACAAGACGTGCGCCTCGTGTGGGCGGCGCATCGAGTGGCGCATGAAGTGGGCCGACAACTGGGAGTCGGTGAAGTACTGCTCGACCGCTTGCCGCACACATGGGGTCACGGCGACCGACCTCAAGCTGGAAGAGGCTATCGCGACACTGCTCAGTGCGCGGGCGACGGATGCCACGATCTGCCCGTCCGAGGCGGCGAAAGTGGTCGGCGGTGACGGCTGGAACGACCTGATGGAGCCGGCCCGACGCGCCGCACGCCGCATGGTCGCCCGCGGTGACCTGCAGATCACGCAGGGCGGGGCCGTGGTCGATCCGTCGACGGCGAAGGGTCCGATCCGGTTGCGGCGGGTGCGGACATAGGCGCAGTACCCGCGCTCACCGAGTGCCGTGGCCCGAGACCATTGCCCGCATTCTGGCCGCCGCCACCGCGCGGCCGCCGGTCGTGCTGCGGCGCGAGCGTGAGCAGGTGCTAACTGGCCGGGCGCCGCCGCACGGATTTCCCCCGGCTGCTGGTGCAGTCGGGGATTGCATAGGGCGAGCGGCGGTCGCCGCTCGTCACCTAACGGATTGGTTCACCCCGAGTCGATAATCGGCTCCGTGGTGCTCCTCGGGCAGACGGTCGCCGCGCCCGTGCAACTTGTTGCGTAGAGTGCCCTCGACGTACTCCTCCGGGTAGGCCCCGCGACGACGCAGCTCGGGAATCACGAACTCGACCACGTCTTCGAACGTTCCGGGTGTGATCGCGTAGGCGAGGTTGAACCCGTCAACATCGGTATCGGCGACCCACTCCTGTAGGTGATCGGCAACCTCTTCCGGTGAGCCGACGATGAACGGCCCCAGGCCGCCGATTGCGCCGAGCTTCGCGATGTCACGCACGGTCCACTCGGAGCCGTCATCATTCGCGGCCTGAAAATTTGCCACCGCCGACTGGATCGCGTTGCTCTTCACGTTGCCGATCGGCTCGTCGAGGTCATACCGGGAGAGATCGATGCCCATCCAGCCCGACATGAACACCAGGGCGCCTTCTTCGCTCGCGTAGGAGAGGTAGTCCTGATGTTTTGCGTGCGCCTTCTCGCTGGTCTCGTCGGTGATGATTGTCAGCAGCGTGTAGATCTTCGCGGAGTACCGGTCTCGACCGGCCTGCTCGAGCGCATCCCGGATCTTGCTCACAGTCGCGGTGAGGCCGGACTTGGTCGAAGCGGCCACGAAGATCGCCTCGGCGTTGCCGGCGGCGAAGGCGATACCGCGCGGCGATGCCCCGGCCTGATAGATCACCGGCGTGCGCTGCAACGACGGCTCGGACAGGTGGATCCCCGGCACGGTGAAGTTCTTGCCGTAATGCCCGATCTCATGCACCTTGCTCGGATCGGTGAACACCCCGGTCTCCCGGTCGCGGATGACGGCATCGTCTTCCCACGAGCCCTCCCACAACTTGTACAGCACCTCGAGATATTCGTCGGCGACGTCGTAACGGTCGTCATGCTCCAACTGGTCTTCATGCCCCATGTTGCGGGCGGCGCTCGGCAGATAACCGGTGACGACGTTCCAGCCGACGCGACCCTTCGTCAAATGGTCGAGCGTCGACATCCGTCGTGCGAACGGGTACGGATGCTCGTACGCTGTACCCGCGGTCACGCCGAACCCGAGGTTCTCGGTCACCGCCGCCATGGCGGAGACGAGCAGAATCGGGTCGTTCACGGGAACCTGGGCCCCGTGCCGGATCGCTGCTTCGTTCGAACCGCCATAGACGTCGTACGTTCCGAGCACATCGGCGATGAAAATGCCATCGAAAGTGCCTCGCTCGAGCAGCCTGGCCAGGTCGGTCCAATAGGAGAGGTCCTTGTATCGCCAGGACTGGTCAAGCGGATGCCGCCACATTCCTGAGGACTGGTGCGCGACGCAGTTCATGTCAAAAGCGTTGAAGCGAATTTGTCTGGGCATGCCACCCATCCTGCGGCGCGGTCGTTGACGGCGCCACAGCACTCGCCATTTGGCGTAACACACGGGGAGCGACGGGCTGAATCCCGCAGATCCGCCCGGAGCGGCGCGGTTTGAATCCCTCGCCGCGCACGAGACCGCCACGCTGCCGCCGACGCTGCTGGCCGCCTGAATCGTACGGGCCACCGGCACGACGACCATATTCGCGCTGCTGTTGACCATCGTCTTCTCGGTCGCCCTTGCATTGGCTCCAGCAGTTCGGGCGCCATTCTCAGCGTGCTCGGCTGGCGCTAAATGTTCAACCTCGTGCTCCTGATCGCCCTCAGCGTGCTCGTCGTGGGCGGCTTGGGGCTGAAGAACGTCACCACTCCGCGCAAGACGCCGATCGATGTGGTCTTGGTCATCCTCTCGGCGCCCGGCTTCGGCCAGCTCGTCTACGGCCTCAGCAACCTGAATGCGGAATCCGGCGGCATCGGCTCGGTTGCGGGCTGGCTGCCGACCGCTCCGGGCCCACCCAACTGCTCATCACGGGCTCCAGCCGCGTTCCTGTGCGGCGCCGTGATCTCGCTGTTCGCGATCCCCGCGGCGTTCTTCATTCGCCGCGCGGCAGCTGCGCCGCGCGGGCGCGGTAACTGCGCCGTTCCGCGCGTGGCACGCCATCGGCGCAGCGGCGCAGCACGCGCACAGCGAGACCAGGGCCGCCGCGCGGGGCCCGCCGAACCCGGTGTCCCGGCCCGGCTACCCATGACTTTCACAGAATACTGAGCGTTTGTTCAGAAACATGAGACAGAGTATAAGTTTCGTCTGCGCCGTCCCCCGAAAGCGCAGGCCCGCTGCTCAGTGAGTTGGCGCGCGCACGCGTGCGAGCTTGCGTAACACGGAAGTCAAGCGCACATACATGCCCGAAACACCCGAAGAAATCCGCATCCGATTCGCTGCCCAAAATAAGCGAAGCAACAGCATTCCCAGCAGCAACAGCACCACCGGCCCCACCAAGATCAACCGTCCGCACCGCATCGTGCTCATCGCCACCAGTGTGCTCGCCGTCACCGGCCTCGCAGTCGGCGCCGGCTTCGCCGGTCAGTCCGCCTCCGCCACCCAGGACCGTGTCTCGGCCACAACCGAACTCGCCGACAGCACCGGCCTGCACCGTGAACAGCTCGGCGCCTACAGCGCGGTCGCCAAGGCGCACGTCGACAACTCGGCATCCATCACCCTGAGCGAGGCCAATCAGGTCATCGCCGCCACCCAGGACAAGGTGGATGCCTCCGGCCTCGCCGCGGTCGCCAGCTCGCTCGCCAGCTACGAGATCCTCCCTCTCGACGAGATCACCTCGCTGACCGCCCAGACCAAGGCCGAGACTGCCGCCGTCACCGCGGCGTCGATCGAAGCCGATCGGGTCGCCGCCGAGGCCGCCGCCGCTGAGGCCGCCGCTGAGGCCGCCGCCGCCGCTGAGGCCGCTTCTCAGGCCGCCGCCGCTGAAGCCACCCGTGCCCAGTCGCTGGCCTCCGGCAACACTCCTGCCGGCGCGCGCGCCACGGCTCAGGCCATGGCCGCGTCCCAGTACGGCTGGGGCGCCGACCAGTTCTCCTGCCTGAACCAGCTGTGGCAGAAGGAATCGGAGTGGAAGTACGACGCCGTGAACTCCAACGGCGGTGCCACCGGCATCCCGCAGGCGTTGCCCGGCAACAAGATGGCGACGGCCGGCAGCGACTGGGCCACCAACGCGACCACGCAGATCGCATGGGGCCTCGGCTACATCAAGGCCTCCTCCTACGGCACCCCGTGCGCCGCCTGGTCTCACTCGCAAGCCAACAACTGGTACTGATGCCCTGACTACCCGTAGCACCAAAGCCGGTCGTCCCCTCGTGGAGGGGCCGACCGGTTTTCTCGTTGCCGGGCTCTCAGCTGTCGGTTCGCATGCACCGAAGGGACCCGTGCTGCACTAGCCTTCGAAGGGCGGATGTTGTGGGGACAGCACGGCTCGGCGCGGTCGACGCCGCATCGAGGCTCCCGGCTCCGACAGAAACAGGGAGCGGCAATATGCACGGGATCGCACCGTCCAGACATCCGTTACGTCGATTCGTGCAGGTCATCGCCGCGCTCGCGGTTTCGGCGGCGCTCGCGCTCGGGATGCCGGCCGTCGGGACGCCCCTGGCCGCGTCGGCAGACACCGGTGACTTCACATTCACCTCCTTCGAGGCCGACTACTACCTCTCCCGTGACGACGCCGGGCACTCCACCCTGCGCACGGTCGAGACGTTCGTGGCGCAGTTCCCGAACTTCGACCAGAACCGAGGCATGGTGCGCCTCCTCCCCAACGACTACAACGGGGTGCCGCTGAACACCACCGTCGAATCGGTCACCGACGCCACCGGAGCCCCCGTCTACTTCGAGACGTATGACCAGGGCTCCGTCACCGAGATGCCGATCGGCACCGATGAGTTCGTGCGCGGCCAGCAGACCTACACGATCACCTACACGCAGCAGAACGTGGTGCGCGCGTTCGCCGACACCGACGACGACGAGCTCTACTGGGACACCAACGGCACCGGGTTCGACCAGTCGTTCGGCTCCGTCACCGCGCGCGTGCACGTCGACCCGAGCGTCGCCGAGTTCCTCACCGGCGACACCGCCTGCTATTCCGGGGCCCAGGACGACGGCGCCTGGTGCGAGATCAGCCAGACCACGGATGCCGCAGTGCCCGGATCCACGGGCCAGCTGTTCACCTCGTCCGTGCAGGGTCTCGGTCCGCGGCAGAACCTGACCGTGGCCATCGGCTTTGCACCCGGCACCTTCGTGTCGGTGCCGGCCTCGGCCAGCTACAGTGCGAGCGATTCGGACAACGGCGGGGGAGAACCGGCGACCGGGCTGCTGTTCCTGGTGGCGGCTGTCGGCTTTCTCGGGGTCGTGCTCGCCTTCATCCGTCGCCGACTCGGCCAGCGCGACGCCCGCGGCCGAGGCACCATCATCGCCCAGTACAGCGTGCCGAAGGGTTACAACCTGCTGGAGGCGGGGGACCTTGCGAATCGGTCGAAGACGGCTATCGCCGCGCAGATTGTGAGCCTGGCGGTGCGCGGCACGGTGCGCATCCTCGACTATCCGGTCAGCGCCGGCGGCGGCGACTACACGCTGCAGCTGCTGACCGTGGAAGGCGTGGACGCTCAGGAGCGAAAGCTGCTGGAGACGCTGTTCCCCCGCCTGACGATCGGAGCGACGCGGGAACTGGGGGTCGCCGACAGCACACTCGCCGCCAAACTGAGCGCGTTCCTCCCCGCCGCGACAGCGTCGGTCATCGAGCGCGGCTGGCGGGCCAAGGTGACCGGCCGCGGCGGCAGGTGGATCGCCATCGGAATGGCCGTCGTGCTGCTGCCGGCCCTGGCCGTCCTCGGTGCGGTGGCGCTGATCGACGGCTCCCCGAAGTTCGGCGAGGTGATGACGGTCGCCGTCATCGCAGCGCTGTTCCTCTACCTGGCCCTCTACCTCGCCCAGGGCACGGTGCAGCTCACCGATTCCGGGGCCGATCAGCGCGACTACCTCAAGGGACTGAAGGTCTATCTAGAGCTCGCCGAAGAGGAGCGTTTCCGCATGCTGCAGAGCCCGGACGGCGCGCTGCGGGCCACGATGCCTGCCATGCCGGGTGTCGCTTCGGGGGCGCTGCCGAGCCCGGTGACGGATGCCGCCGAAACACCCGACACCGTCGAACTGGTCAAGCTCTATGAGGAGCTGCTCCCCTTCGCGGTGCTCTGGGGCGTCGAACGGGACTGGGCGAAGGAGCTCGTCGTGCTCTACGAGCACGGGGCGCCGGCGCCGGGCTGGATCGTGTCGCAGGGAGGCTTCACCGCGAGCGGCTTCGGCGTCGCCATGAACGGTTGGGTCGCTTCGGTCCTCACCTCTGCCACGGTTCCCGTCAGCTCCAGCAGCGGCGGCGGATACTCCGGCGGCGGAGGAAGTTTCTCCGGCGGCTCCGGCGGCTCCGGGTTCTCCGGCGGTGGCGGTGGCGGAGGCGGTGGCGGCGGCCGTTGACGACTGCCGGGTGTGCAGCCGTCAACGCATCCGTGGTCCGTCGTGCCGGCGCGGGTGCCGCGCCGCTTCGCTGGTGGCATGCCATCCGCAGAGCGGCGCACCTCCCGCCCGTCGAGCAGAGTGGAACGGGAAAGGGCGACGGATGCCCCGCGCCGCTTACGCGGCGTCGCTCGGCACGCGCAGGGTGAGGCTACCGGCATCCACCCAGGTCTTGAAGGCCACGGCGGTGCCGAACCCGTCGCCGTCGAGTTCGATCTCTTCCGGACGGTTGAGCCGCAGCACGAGCTTCGTGCCGGTGGCGTAGTTGAGCGCGTCGACATCATTGGTGCGCAGTTTGCGGCCCAATACCGTTCGGCTGAGCACGCCGTTCTCCCACAGCACCTTAGACAGAATTTGCAGCCAGCCGCCGAAGCCCTCCGGCTTCAGTACGACCACGTCGAAGAGTCCGTCGTCGAGGGCGGCGTCGGGAATCAACTCGATGCTAGCCGGAAGCGACCCGCAGTTGCCGACCATGATGGTGTGCGCGCGCATCGCCTGCTCGGGCTTCGCGTTGAGCCGGTACCGGAACCGGAGATCGCTGTCGTCCTTGCCGACGGCGATCATGGCTTTCACGTAGGCCAGCCAGCCGGCCTTCGCCTTGAGGTCGTCGTCGGTGTTCGCGAGCATCTTGGCATCGAGGCCGAGCCCGGCCATCACCAGGTAGGCGTGCCGGTCGACCGACCGGTCGGCCCGCTCGATGTCGATCAGGCACACGTCGATCACCTTGTCCTGGCCGGCGAACGCGGCTTGCAGGGCCAGCCCGGTGTCGGCGAGGGGCAGCTGCAGGTTGCGGGCGAGCAGGTTGCCGGTGCCCGACGGCAGCAGCGCCAGTGCGCACTCCGTGCCGTGGACGGCTTCCGCGACGGCGCGCACGGTGCCGTCGCCGCCTGCCACGATGATCATGGTGGCCCCGGCTTCGATCGCCTTCCGGGCCGGTCCCTGCCCCGGGTCCTCAGCTGACGTCTCGAACCACAGCGTCTCCGGCCAGCCGGCGGCCGATTGCTGGGCCTCGACGGCGTCCCGGAGCTCGTCGACGTCAACCTTTATGGGGTTGTAGACGACCGCGGCGAGCCGGGGTGCGCTCACGTCATCGGTTAGGTCGTCGTGGTGCAGATCGGTGCTCGTCATGTGGGGTCCGTTCGATGGTGGAAGCTGGTGCCTTCCGTCAATGGGTTCTCACTCATCTAGACGGATGCCGCTGCCCATTTGTCACGCGACCCCGCAGTCGGGCGCCCCTTCCCAGGTGCAGACCCACTCCTTATGCTGGCACCACTTCGCTCGAAAATCACGTTCCTCTCGTTCGCTTCAGGGTGGGAAGACTCTCCTGAACCCCGGCCGAATCTGCCGGGACGCTTTCGGGGGTCCCGCGGCGCGGGTAGTGTCACCAACGGTTCTGCCCAGCCGGCCACGCCAGAGCCGGTTGCTGCCGGGCCGATCGCTGCCGCACCGCTCTCTGCCGCACCACTCTCTGCCGCACCGCTCTCCGCGGAGCCGGCTGACGGCATCCGGAACCGTCAATGAACGAAAGGGTCAATTCAATGCCCCCCGCGACACAAACACAGAATGTCACCGATGCGCGCACCATGGCTCGGCGAACGGGCACCCTCCTCGGAGGGATGCCCTATTTGAGGTTCGGCACGGGCTCGCCGCTGGTGGCCATCCCGGGCCTCACCCAGAACTTTGAACCGACCATCGGCGTCGAGCGCATGCTTGTGACCCGGATGCTGGCTCCGGTGGCGGCCCGGCATCGCGTGCTCAGGCTGACCCCGCGCCCGGGCCTCGACCCGAACGCCAGCATGGCCGACATCGCCCGGGACTACGCCGACGCTCTGCGCCTGGAGTTTCCGGGGCCCATCGACGTGATCGGCACGTCGACCGGCGGGAGCATCGCCCTGCAACTCGCCGCCGACCATCCCGATGTGGTGCAGCGTCTCGTCGTGGTCTGCGCGGCCTACACCCTGGGGCCAAACGGCAAGAAGGTGCAGCGTCGGGTCGCTGAAGAGGTTCTTGCCGGGCGCCCGCGGCAGGCCAGCCGGGAGATGTTTAGTGTCCTCGGCGACAAGCCCCCGAGTCGGCTGGCAGCCGGCATGGGCTGGATGCTCGGACCCCGCACGTTCGGCAAGGCCAGCCCCGACCTGATCACCACCATTCGCGCCGAAGACGCCTTCAACCTGCGCGACCGGCTCGGCGAGATCGAAGCGCCCGCCCTGCTGATCGGTGGTGACCGGGACGGTTTCTACACGCCCGAGCTGTTCCGCGAGACGGTGGCGCGCATCCCCAACGCCCGCCTCATCCTCTACCCCGGCAAGGGGCACATGGCCGCGATCTCAGACCCACGCCTCCTGCCGGACATCCTCGAGTTCCTCGATGGCTCCGACGCGGGCGGCCGCGCTGGGGGTGCCCACTCCCCGAGTGCACGCTCTGCGGGCACTCGTCCGTCGACGCTGTAGCCGTCGCCATGCGGGGTCGTTGTTGACCCGGAACGTCGGTGAGACGACAGCTGTCCCTGGTTTCGCCCGGGACGATTACGAGGTGGCGCTGCGGACCAGCTTCGAAGCACGGGGGTGGTGCTCCTGCCGTGCCCGGAACCAGTTTAGGCCCGAGCTGGTCGGCTAAAGGATTGCTCTAGGTGAGTGCCGGGATGATCGCGCCAGAGAACACCTGCCAGGCCAGCGCGGTCTTGGCGACCAGGCTCAGCGTGATGTAGGCGCGCTCGCCGCGGAGGTAGTCGCGCCAGCCGCCGACCTGACGGTACTGCAGCACCTGGTTGACGGCGAACGTGTTGAAGAACAGGAAGAGGGAAATGATGATGCCGTAGACGAAGGCCGGCGGTGCGGCCTCGGTGTTCGAGCCGGGGGCGATGAAGTAGATCAGGATGACGACCCACGGCACCACGCCCACCATCGACCCGAAGATGAAGGGCAGGAACGTGCCGTTGCCGGGTGTCTCGTACTTCTCCTGCAGTGCCCCGAACATGATCATGGCGGCGTTGGCGGCGAAGATCGAGAACAGGGCCGCGATGTCGGTGATGCCGGTGATCTGGGCGATCAGCCAGATCATGATCGAGGAGCTCAGGGAATATTCGACCCAGCGGAAGTAGTTTCGGTTGGCTTTGAGCCCCGCCGCGTAGCGGGGGAAGAATTTCGGCGACGAGATCAGGAAATGGAAGAAGGCCGAGAGCGCCAGGAAGGAGACGACGCCGATGCCCACGTTGACGTCGAACAGGGTCACCCGCTCGGGCGGCAGCGGCACGCCGGGAGGAGCCGACAGATAGTCGGCGGTGACGGCAAAGGTGACCTGGGTGCTGAGCAGGGTGAGCACGTATGCGAAGCCCAGGACCTGCACGAGGTGCAGTGAGCCGGCCACGATGTTGTAGACGCGGAGGCGGGAAATTTTCTGATCGGGGGTGTAGTTCTTGCGTGCCATCGGGGCTCCTCCACAGGTCAGGTGAGGCCGAGACTAGCAGGGTCGCCGACTGCCGTTACCCAAGCGTCAGACCACGCCGAGCGGCAGGTGTTCCCCGGCCGGCAGCCGCACTTGAATCGGGTCCCCGGGAGCGACGCTTCCCCCGGTGACGACGATTCCCATGATCCCCGCCTTGCGGATCACCTGACCGGCATCATCCGTGTCGATCAGCGTCTTCATCAGCCCCTTCTGGTACCCGTTGATCAGTGAGCACGGGTTGCGCAGCCCGGTGATCTCCACGACCGCGTCGGTGCCGAGCCGCAGCCGGGCACCCCGCGGAAGGCCGGACAGATCCAGCCCGCGGGTCGTGATATTCTCGCCCAGCTCGCCGGGGGAGACCTCGAAGCCGGCCCCCCGCAGCTCGTCGAAGAGCTCGGCGGGCATGAAGTGCACCTGGGTGAGGTTCGCCCTGGTCGGATCCTTCACGATCAGGTAGCGGTGCTGCGTCGTGGCTCCGGCGTGAGCGTCGCCCTCCACCCCGAATCCCGCGATCAAACGGATGTCCGGGACCGTCGGCTTGCTGAACGCGTGCCGTTCGTCTCGGCTGACCGACTCCACCGTGGCCGTCACCGTTGCCGTCACTGTGGCCGTCACTGTGGCCGTCGCATCCTGCATCATGCCCCGAGTCTCGCATGGGGGCCGCCGAGAATTCACCCAGCCGATATAGCATTTCTGCGTCGCAAACGTAGGCTAGGTGGGTGTTCAGCGAGTCGAGTCGAGTCGAAAAAGGTCAGTCGTGAAAGTCATCAGCTATAACCTCCGCAAGAATCGTGCCAGTGGTGAGCTCATCGCCCTGGCCGAGAACTACGATCCCGACGTCCTGTGTCTGCAGGAATGCGACACCCTTGAGCTCCCCGAGGAGATCGGTCTCCTACACCTCGCCGACTCCACTGTGCGCAACCGACTCGGCCTGGCGATCTACTATCGCATGGACCGGTTCACCAACGAGCGCACCCAGACCTTCGCGCTCAAGAAGTCACTGCACGACCGCGTGCTGACCCCCGCGCATGAGCGCCTGATCGGCACCCGATTGACCGACCTCGCCGCCCACCGCGAAATCGTCGTCGCTTCGTTCCACGCCGCGCCGCTCACCGCGCTGAACTCTCTGCGGCGCAACCAGATCCGCACCGCGCACGAAGAACTGCACGTGCTCGGGCCGGGCCTGCCGACCCTGATGGTGGGCGACTACAACTACCCGATTTTCAAGGGGCGCCTCGGCGACCACATCACCCAGTCCGGCTACGACCTCACCCTGAGCGACACCCGAACGTACACGCGCTACAAGTTCTTCCGCGGGCATTTCGACCTGGCAACCTCCATCGGGCTGACCATCGACAGTGTCGAGACGCTGCCCCTCGGCACCTCCGACCACCTGCCCATCCTGGTCACGTCCACCTACAGCGACGAGTCGGTGAACGCCACGAATGCGCCGGCCAGCCTCGCCGAGACGGAGCGCGCTCCGGGCGGCGAATTCGCGATCTAAGGGGCGGGGCCTCGACTACTGAGCGTCGAGGGCGGGGCCCCGTCTACTGGGTGTCGCCGCGCGACCAGAGCAGGTGGGCACGCACCGACAGGGATCCGCCGATCAGGAGGGCCACGCCCGCCATCCAGAGCAGGACGGTGAGGAACGCGTTGGCCGTCACGGCGTTGAGAATGATCAGGGCCACCCCGAAGGCACTGAAACTGAACCCGGCGACGGCGCAGGTGGTGAAGGACCAGTTCTTCATGCGGGTGGTTCCAATCGGGTGGGGATTCGACAGCGTTTACGGTAGCAGGCCCGCGGGGCGCTCACCGCGCCCCGCCTGCCCAGAACTAGTGAGTCCGAATCGGTTGGTTGCATCGCTCCCGGATTGGCAGAGCTGACTGCACCGCGCGGACGCTGTTCAGCACGGGCGAGCGCCGGGTTCGGCGTCGAACCAATTCGACGGAGATTTTGGCTCTCCTGCTTCATCTGTGGGTGTTTCGGAGCGCCTTAACGGCCGCACGCCGCTTCCTGTCTAGGTTTCTGACTGTCTAG
>NZ_SOFV01000044.1:0-54242 GCF_004402465.1 Cryobacterium sp. TMT2-14
GGCCTCCGTTGCATCGTGTTGAGTGTGGTAACCCAATCGATACCGGAGGTCCTCACCTTTTTAGCTCACGCCACGCTCACAACCTGTGTGGGAACAACATCTAGCGTGCGCTGGTGGCGGTCTAGCGTGCGTTGGTGGCGGGCGGGGTCCTCGTCAGCGCGTCAGCTCACAGCACGTGGCTGGCAGCAGACGATGGCAGCACACAGCACGTCAGGCGAGCCGATGCTGCAGGAAGCCGTCCTCGAGCAGCTCCCGCACGCGCGGGAGCAGGTCCGCGGCGAGTTCGCGCTCATCGACGTCGAGCAGTTCGGCCAGCGCAGCGACGATCGAGCCGACGTCGAGCTCGCCGTCAGAGGCGCCGACCAGGGCGGCGAGGCCGGTGTCCAGCGCGATCAACCGACCGAAGCCGGTGCCCTGGTGCAGCGTCATCAGGGTGGGGTCCTCCTGGCCGGGCCAGTAGTGCCGTACCTCGGTGACATCGGATGCGACGGCGAGCCGCGCGCGGGCGAGGCGGGCGTCATCCGTTGCCGCGTGCCAGTCGTGGGCGGCGAGGCAAGCGGCAAGATGGCTGCCCATGCCTCCTGGATTGTGGCCGAGGGTGCCGGGGAGGCGTTCGAGCCGACGGAAGGTGGGGGTGCCGGCGGCCGGGCGGCGCAGCAGCATGTAGCCGAAGCCGACCTGACTCACGCCGCGCGCCGCGAAGTCGTCGAGCCAGGCCCCGTAGAGGCGGTCGAAGTCGGCGGTGTCGGAGCGGGTGCCGCCGTCGCGGATCCACGTCTCGGCGTAGAGCGTGGGGGCCTGCACCTCGCGTTCGATGATCCAGGCGTCGAGTGCGGCGGCATCCGTGGCCTGCACGGTCTCCTGCTGGCCCCCGTGCGCACCCTCGGCACCGGCCCTCGCGGCACCCTCGGCCCCGGCGGCACCCTCCGCCCCGGGCGTGTGCGAATTCGACGGAGATTCAGCTCCCAGAGGGGCCAAACGCGCCGAATTCGGGCTGTTTGGGGCAAAATCTCCGTCGAATTCGTCAGGGCGCAGCGGGGCGGAAGCTGGCGATGCAGGGGATGCGACAGGGGTGACAGGGGTGACAGGGGTGACGGGGGCGGCGAGCCAGGCGGCCAGACGCTCGAAGGCATCCTGGCCGGCGTGGTACTCCCAGTTCCCGAGCAGCTGGGCGACGCCGCCGGGGGTGAGATGTTCGGCAGCGCCGCGCACGACCGCCTCGACGAGCGCGTCGCCGACCAGGCCGCCGTCGCGGTATTCGTAGGCCGGCACACCCGGCACACGCGGGGTGATCACGAACGGAGGGTTGGAGATGATGTGGTCGAAGCGCTCCCCCGCGACCGGTTCGAACAGGCTCCCGAGGCGAAACTCGATATTCCCGATCTCGTTCAGCTCGGCGTTGAGCGCGGCAAGCTCCAGGGCTCGCACCGAGATGTCGGTGGCTACCACCCGGTCGGCGTGCCGGGACGCGTGCATGGCCTGGATTCCGCATCCGGTGCCCAGGTCGAGGGCGCTGGCCACCGGGGTCGGGATCAGGAGCCCGGTCAATGTGAGGGATGCCCCACCCACCCCGAGCACATGGCTTTCGCCGAGCGGGTGGCCGAGTGCGAGCTCTCCCAGGTCGGACACGATCCACCAGCTTCCGGCGCCATGCGCGTCGACGAAGCTGTAGGGCCGCAGTTCGAGGAGCGGGCGGAGGGTGCCGGCCGCAACGGATGCACCGGATGCAACAGGGCCGACACCCGGAAGGACATCGGCGTCGACACCGGCGTCGACACCGGCGTCGACGGATACCGCGAGGCCGAGCTCCTCGGCCCCGACGGCACCCAGCGCGGGGAGGGCGACATCGAGATCCGCACGGTCGACAGGCAGGCCGAGCACGAACAGGCGAGCCAGTGTGGCGCAGGGTTCGGCGTGCCCGAGCCTCTCCCGGAGACCGTCCAGCCCCCGAAGCGCCGGGACCCGCTGGTTGCGGCGCAACGCGGCATCCGCTTCGATCCCCCACAGGCCAGTGAGGGCCGAGACCGAGAAGTTGGCGGCGGCGAGGTCGGCGCGAAGCCGGTCGATCAGTGCAGAAGTCACCCGTCTATTCAACTGCACCGGCTGCCGGACCGGCTGCCGGACCGGCCGCCGCTACCGGCGCTCCTCCGCCACGCTGTTACCGCCGTCGACGACGATCGTCTGGCCGGTGACGTATGACGCGCCGGGCGAGGCCAGCCAGGCGATCACGGAGGCCACCTCGGCAGCCGTGCCGCTGCGCCCGACGGGCACGAGCGCGCCCTCGACTGCCTCGCTCTCCAGCTGCGACCCGGTCTCGATCCAGCCCGGTGCGACCGCGTTGGCAGTGATGCCGAGCCAGGCCTCATCCACGGCGAGCGCTCGGGTGAGCCCGGCCAGACCAGCCTTCGCGGCCGCATACGTCAGGTCCCCGCGCGACGCCATCACCGGCCCAGACACGCTGGACACTGTGACGATGCGCCCCCAGGCCGCCGCGTGCATGAAGCCGATCACGGTGCGCGTGGCGTGGAAGGCAGTCGATAGGTTGATCGCGAGGCCGCGGTCCCACTCGTCCGGCAACGTGGTGCTCACGTCGCCGTGCAGCATCTCGGCGTCGCCGACCGCGACCATGCCCGCGTTGTTCACCAGAATCGTGGGCGCCAGCCCGGCGGTCGCGAGGGAGTCGGCGAGCACCAGCGCGCCGGCCTCGGCGTGGAGGGTGCAGACGATGCCGGATGCCGCGATGCCGCGTTCCGTCAGCTCGGCCGCTCGCTCGTGCACGCGTTCGGTCGTGGCGGTGAGCACGACGTGTGCACCGAGCTCACCCAGCATCCGTGCCGCGGCGAATCCGATCCCGGAGGCGCTGCCGGCGCCGGTGACCAAGGCCGTACGACCGGCGAGGTTCCACGCGTCGGGCAGGGCGAAAGCGAGAGGGACGGGGACACCGATAGAAGCAGGGAGTCCGACAACCTCGGGGAGAGTCATGGCGCCATGCTAGCGGCTACCGCGGCACGTCCATCGGGATGGCGGCGAACTCGCGCACGACCAGCCGGGGCGTGACCATCCGGTGCCGGGGTTCGGCCGACTCGGGGGCTCCGTGCACCTTGCCGCCGAACTCGCCGGTGAGCAGTTCGAGCACTCCGGCGGCCACCTCGTCCACTGCTTGGTCGACGCTGGAAAGCCCGATCGCGGCGGCGATGGGGGTGTTGTCGTAGCCGGTGACGGGCACACGCTCGGGGTTCGCGATCATCGCCCCGAGGGCGAGCGAGTCGCTCGCGCAGAGCACGGCATCGATCTGGCCGGCGTTCTGCCGCAGCTGCTGCATGGCCGCGGTGCCCTGGCTGACGCCGTCAGTGGTGACGATCTCCAGCTCGGCCAAGTCCCGCTCCGAGACGTCGCCGCGTTCGATCATCGCGTCGTACCAGCCTCGTCGGCGGTCATCGCCGGTGCCCGACGGGCTGGGCCAGCCGATGTAGGCGATGCGCCGGGCTCCGGTCTCCTGCTGTGTCCGCGTGGCGGCGTGCAGGCCGGACCAGCCATCCACATCCACCCACAGGTGCTGCGGGTCGTTCATATCGTCGACTCCCCACGGCCGCCCGAAGGTGACGAAGGAGATGCCGTTCTCGATCAGCCATCGGGTGCGTGGGTCGCCGGCGAACGTCGACGTGAGCACGAAACCATCGACATCCGCGCCGTCGTTCAGGCGCCGGAACTGGATGATCTCGTCTTCGGGGCTCGTGGCCGTGAACAGCAGCACCCGCAGCCCCTGGGCGTCGGCCTGCTCGGTCACGGCGTGCAGAAACCGGTCGAGCACCGAACCGGAGATGCCGTCGATCACCGGGTCCAGCCGGATGCCGATGGTCGAGCTGCGCCGCGTGCGCAGCCGGCGGGCGGAGGCGTGCGGCCGGTACCCGAGTTCGGCGATGGCAGCCTCGACCCGCTGGCGGGTGTCGGTGCGCACGATGCCGGGCGAATTCATCACATTCGAGACGGTCTGCCGGGAGACGCCGGCCGCGAGCGCGACATCCGTCACCGTGGGGAACCCACCCATCGCCGCTCCTGCCCCACGCCCTTGTCGGACGCGCCTGCCCCCGTGAATTGAACGATCAAATATTGTTCTGCACAGAATACCGTGTCTCGACGGATCGCGGAAACACGGTGATTAGATCGATCAAAAAAAAGTTTGATCGATCAAATGAATTCAGCTATCGTGACCGTTACACAAGCAAACGCGCATCGATGCGCGACTCAAGGAGAAACAAGATGCAACGACGCAACTCCCGCTGGCTGATCGGAACCGGGCTCGCCGTGGCCGGCGCCCTCACCCTCAGCGCGTGCGGTTCCGGATCCGGCTTCGGCGGCGACACCGCCGATTCGGGCGGAGAGCTCACGAGCGATTCCACCCAGGGGCTCAACATTCTGATCGGTTCCAGCGGCGACGCCGAGACCGCCTCCGTCAACGCCGCCGTGGCCGCCTGGTCCGAGACCTCTGGCACCGACGCCAAGGTCAGCGTCGCCAGCGACCTCAACCAGCAGCTCGCCCAGGGCTTCGCGGCCCAGAAGCCCGCCGACGTCTTCTACCTGTCGACGGATGCGCTCGCCGGCTATGCCTCGAACGGCTCGCTCCTGGCCTACGGCGACGATCTGGCCAACAAGGACGACTTCTACCCGAGCCTGGTCAGTTCCTTCACGTACGAGGGCGACTTCTACTGCGCGCCGAAGGACTTCTCGACCCTGGGTCTGATCATCAACGACGACCTCTGGGCTCAGGCCGGGCTGACGGATGCCGACATCCCCACCACCTGGGACGAGCTCGCGGCCGTCAGCAAGACGCTCACGACCGACAGCCAGGTCGGACTCGCCCTCGGCGGCGAATACGCCCGTCTGGGCGCGTTCATGGCCCAGGCCGGCGGCAGCCTGATGAGCGAAGACAACACCGAGGTCACCGCGAACAGCGCGGAGAACGTCGCGGGCCTCGAATACGCGCAGACCCTCCTGAACGACGGGGTGATGAGCTACGCCAGCGAAATCGGTGCCGGGTGGGGTGGCGAGGCGTTCGGCAAGCAGCTCTCGGCCATGACCATTGAGGGCAACTGGATCACGGGCGCGATGAAGAGCGACTTCCCCGACGTCAACTACACGGTCGCCGAGCTGCCTGCAGGCCCGGAGGGCCAGGGCACCCTGCAGTTCACCAATTGCTGGGGCATCGCCGCCGACAGCCCCAACCAGGCCGGCGCGCTCGAGCTCGTCGAACAGCTCACCAGCAAGGATGCCCAGCTCACCTTCTCGGAAGAATTCGGCCCGATGCCCTCGATCAAGTCGGCCGCCGAAGACTGGAAGAGCGCCAACCCCACCCTGGTGGCCTTCCTCGACGGCGCCGACTACGCCAAGGGCGTGCCCAACGTGCAGGGCGCCGCGGATGTCACGAGCGACCTGAACGCCCAGCTCGAGTCGCTGAAGACCGGGGACGCGCAAGCGATTCTCGATTCCGTGCAGAAGAACCTCGAAGCACTGCTGAAGTAGTCCACCATGTCGACGCCTGCACGCACGGCTCGCCGCTCGAATATCCGGGGCGGCGAGACCGCCTCGGGGTGGCTCTTCACCGCCCCGATGATCATCCTGCTCGGCTTGTTCCTGGTCATCCCGGTGCTGATGGCCCTCTGGGTCAGCTTCTCCGACTGGAACGGCCGCGGCAGCCCCTTCAGCGGCACAGTGTCGTTCGTGGGCCTCGACAACTACTCCGCCCTGGTCGGCGGCGGCGGCCTGGCCGAACAGGACTTCGGCATAGCGCTGCGTAACAACGCCTGGTACGTCCTCCTGGTCGTGCCGACCCAGACCATGCTGTCGCTGCTGCTGGCCGTGCTGGTCAACCGGCAGATCCTGCGCGGCCGCGGCTTCTTCCGCACCGCGTTCTATTTCCCGTCGGTGACCAGCTCGGTGGCCATCACGGTGCTCTGGCTGTTCCTGTTCAGCGCCAGCGGCGCCGTCAACAAACTGCTGGCGTTCATCGGCGTCAACGGACCGAACTGGTTCAACGACCCCAGCGGCGTGCTGCACAACATCCTCGGAGCGTTCGGCGTCGAGACCGGCCCAGCCGCGCTCACGGGCAACACGTTCCTCGGAATCTCTTTCTGGGAGTGGCTCGCCGGGCCATCCGTGGCCATGAGCGCCTTCATCCTGATGGCCGTGTTCACCACCAGCGGCACGTTCATGCTGCTGTTCATCGCCGCGTTGCAGAACCTCAGCGGCGACGTCGTCGAGGCCGCCATGATGGACGGCGCCAACGGCTGGCAGCGGTTCTGGCGGGTCACCCTCCCCCAGCTGCGACCGACCCTCTTCACCGTGCTCACCCTCGGCCTGATCGGTGCCTGGCAGGTCTTCGACCAGATCTATACCGGCACGCAGGGTGGACCAGGCAAGACCACGCTCACTCCGGCCTATCTCTCCTATCAGGCCGCTTTCACCAACCAGGCCTGGGGCCAGGGCGCCGCGATCGCTTTCATCCTGTTCGTCATCATCGTGGCCTTCACGCTGTTCCAGCGCGCTCTGCTCGCCGAACGCAAGGTCTCCAACCGGCGGATGCGTCCGTATCTGCAGAGCCCGACATCCGGAGGTTCGAAATGAGCACCACGGTGAGAACCCGCGAGCGCACCGTCTCTCCCTCCCGACGCCTGCGCGCCCTGGGCCGAGAACAGTTGCCGACCCGCGCGATCGCCGGCCGGTCACTGCTGTACGCGATCCTGGTCGTGCTGGCGATGATCTACATCGCCCCGTTTCTGATTCAGGTCGCCACCTCCTTCAAAACGGATGGCGATGCCGCCAGCAATCCCATGTCGCTGCTGCCGCAGACCTGGTCCACGGCCGCGTACGAGAGGTTGTTCCTCAACTCGGACTTCCCGGTCTGGTTCCAGAACTCCGCCATCGTCACCGTCTTCGTCACCCTCGGCCGCGTCTTCTTCAATTCCCTGGCCGGTTACGCCCTCGCGCGGCTGCACTTCCGGGGCCGCACCGTGATCTTCGCGCTGCTCATCGCCGTGATGAGCGTGCCCGGGGTCGTGCTCCTGATCCCGAAGTTCCTGGTGATCAACCAGCTCGGCATCTACGACACCTACGTTGCAATGATCGTGCCGCTGCTTACGGATGCCGCGGGCGTCTTCATCATGAAAAACTTCTTCGAGTCGATTCCGGCGAGTGTGGAGGAGCAGGCACGCATCGACGGGGCCAGCACCTTCCGGGTGTTCTGGTCGATCGTTCTGCCGATGGCCCGGCCGGCCCTGGTGACCATCATCATCCTGTCGTTCCAAGGGTCCTGGAACGAACTGTCCCACTTCATCGTGGCCACGCAGTCCCCCGAGCTGACGACGCTGACCAAGGGCGTGGCGTCACTGGCCTCCGGGCAGCTCAGCCAGGGCACGCAATACCCACTCAAGCTGGCCGCGGCGGCGATCATGACCATCCCGGTCGCGGTGATGTTCTTCATCTTCCAGAAACGCATCATGAACACCACCGATGGGGCGGTGAAGGAGTAGTCCTTCTCTCCACCCTTTTCCTTCCGTTCGCTCGCTACTTCCGTTCCTTCTGTTCCTTCTGTTCCTTCTGTTCCTTCTGTTTCTTCTGTTTCTTCTGTTTCTTCTCTACTTCCATCCCTTCTCTACTTCCATTCCTTCTGTTCCTTCTGCAGATCCGCACCACAACCCCCTCTGGAGTCGTACCTCGCTCATGTTCTCTCACCCCGTCCAGCCTCTGCTCCATGACTCCGCCATCGTTCTGGCGGCCCCGACCCAGGCGTGGTCGCGGTCCGACGGGCAGACCGACAAACCCATCCACGGCTTGTACCACGCGGACACCCGGATCCTCTCCGGCTGGTCCCTGCTGATCGGCGGCCAGACCGGCGAAGCGATCGGACACGCCCAGCGCGGCGCGGGAGAGGTCACCTTCACGTCGCTGCTCCGCCACCTCGACGACCGCACCGCCGACCCCCGGCTGCGGCTCGAAGTCACCCGCACGGTCACCGCGGGGCGCCTGACCGAACGGATCGAGATCATCTCGGGACTCGAGCAGGCTGTCGACACGACCGTGTCCGTGCGCCTGACGCCCGATTTCGCCGATATGCAGACCGTGAAGGCCGGCCTCGCGGGTGCCGCCGAGCGCGACGCTTTCGGGGGCGTGGACCTGCCCGCGGCACCGGATGTCGTTGTGACGGAGGCGAGCGGGGGCATCCGTCTGTCGACCGACACCGTGGCGGCGCTGGTGGGGGTGAGCGACGACGGGGTGCTGACCGGCTCGACCGCCGAGGCTGACACCGAGGTCACCGGCACCTGGTCGGTCACCGTGCCCGCGAAAAGCAGCGTCACCGTGGAGTGGACCGTCGAGATCGCGCACGCGGCCACCGTGGTGCAGGCCGCATCGGGGCTGCCTGAGTGGTCCGGGGTGTCGGTGCGCTCCGGCGATGAGCGTCTCGGACGTTGGGTGGCACGTGCGCTCGACGACCTGACCGGTCTGCGGATGGCCACCACGACGAGTCCGGCCGAGCCGTTCCTGGCCGCCGGCGCCCCCTGGTTCTTCACCCTGTTCGGCCGGGATTCCCTGTGGGCGGCGCGCTTCCTGCTGCCGCTCGGCACCGAGATCGCGGGCTCCACGCTGCGCTTGCTCGCGCAGCTGCAGGGCACCAAGAGCGACACCGAGACCGCGGAACAGCCCGGCAAGATCATGCACGAACTGCGCCCCGATGTGTACTCGATGCCCGGCGAGAGCCTGTCGCTGCCGCCGCTGTACTACGGCACCGTCGACGCCACCCCGCTCTGGATCTGCCTGCTGCGCGACGCCTACCGTTGGGGTTTGGCCACCGAAGAAGTCGAGGCTCTGCTGCCTGCCCTCGAAGCGGCCCTCGGCTGGATGCGCGACTTCGGCGACAGCGACGGCGACGGCTTCCTCGAATACGTCGACATCACCGGCCACGGCCTCGCGAACCAGGGCTGGAAGGACTCCGGCGACTCGATCCAGTGGCGCGACGGCAGCCTCGCCGATGGACCGATCGCCCTCTGCGAGGTGCAGGCCTACGCCTACGAGGCCTATATCGGCGGCGCCGAACTGCTCGACGCCTTCGGCAGGGCCGGCGGCGACGCCTGGCGCGCCCGGGCGGCCGCGCTCCAGACCCGGTTCCGGGACTCGTTCTGGATCGACGCGCCCGCCGGCCGCTACCCGGCCGTCGCCCTCGACGCCTTCAAGCGCCCGGTCGACACTGTGACCAGCAACATCGGCCACCTGCTCGGAACCGGGCTGCTCTCCGCGGAGGAGTCCGCCCTCGTGGCCGCCCGGCTAGTGTCCCCGGAGTTGAACTCCGGCTACGGTCTCCGCACGATGTCGACGGACTCCGTCGGCTACTGGCCGCTGAGCTACCACGGCGGCTCGGTGTGGACCCACGACACAGCGATCGCGATCGCCGGCCTGGGGCGCGCCGGTTTCGGTGCCGAGGCCGGCATCCTGATCGAGGGGCTGCTCGCGGCGGCCGAATCATTCGACTACCGCATGCCGGAACTGCACTCGGGCGACGCGTCCTCCCTGGTTGCCGCCGCGGTTCCCTACCCGGCCGCCTGCCGCCCGCAGGCCTGGTCGGCGGCGGCGGCGGTCTCCGTGCTCGGCACCGTGCTCGGCCTGGAACCCGATCCGGTCACCGGCCAGGTCACCTCCACCCCGATCATCCCCGCGGTCGTCGGCGACGTTGCAGTGCGCGGCCTCCGGACCCCGCCGGCGCCGGCCCGCGCCGGCTAGCCGCGGCCCGGCCCGCGTCGGCTAGTCGCGGCCCGGCCCGTCTCGCCGTGCACACCCAGCTGAGCCTTCCATTCCGTGGCTAATTCAGGAGATTCCACGAGCAGCGGTCCCAGCCCCGCGAAGTTTCGCATGATTCTGCGGGCCGACCGCACCGTGCGCTCGTTTCTCCTGAGTTAGCCCCAACGACCTGCCCGACCGGGCCAGCCCCGCCCAGCCCGCACCACCCGGCCGGCCCGGGTCATCCATCGCCCCGGCGCATAACTCCTGCCAATTCCGGTGAGTGCCCGGAACCGCCCAGGCATCCCGGGCATCCGTGCCGCAGCTCCGCCGAATTGGAGGAGTTGTGCGCACGGACCGACCTGCACCCCGCATCGGGCAGCAGCAGCAGCAGCCGCGCATACGTCGTGGCCAACTCAGGAGATTCCGTCGAGCGGCGGCCGAGCCCCCGCAAATTTCCGCATGTTTGCGCGGAGTTCTGCGATTCGGCCACACCATCCGCACGTTTCTCCTGAGTTAGCCCCAGCGCACCGGGCCGATCGAGTCGAGCGGGCGCGCCGGCGGCGGCGAGCTACAGCCAGCGCATGGTGAAGGCGCGGGCGAGCACGGCGCTGGCGGGCGGCGCCGCGAGGGCGCGCACGAGGCAGTTCCGCGCGCGCAGGCGAAGCCCCTGCACGGGTCCGCCCATCGCCATGTTGAAGTCGGCCTGCCGGGCGGCCATCCGAGCGCTGCGCCGGCGGCGGCGGTCGTAATCCCCGAGCACGCCTGAAGCGGCCTCCGGATCCCGCAGCGCCCGCTCCAGCGCCGGGGCCAGTTGCAGCGCGTCGAGCCACCCGAGGTTCATGCCCTGCCCGCCGATCGGGCTGATCTGGTGCGCCGCGTCGCCGATGAGCACGACCCGTCCCGCTACAAGTCTCGTGGCGAGGCGCTGCTGCACCGAGAAGGCGCTGGCCTCCGCGGTCGTCGGAGGCAGCTGCGTGCCGGTGCGGGCACGGATGAGCGCAGCCAGGTCGTCGGACGTCGCATCGGCCTGCAGGGTCGGGGTCATGGCCACCCAGCGGCGTCGGCCTCCCGGCAACGGGAACGACTCGACCACACCACCCCGCTCGAAGAAGAGCACGGCCTCCCCGAGATGCTCCCCCGTGTCGGGGTAGTCGCTCATCAGATACGTCTCGCCGCCGGTGCGCGCGGTGCAGCGGATGCCGAGTAGGTCGCGCACGAGACTGCGGGCGCCGTCGGCGGCGACCACGTAGCGAGCCTCGAGAGTCTCGCCGGCAGACACGCCCCCCTCGCCCGTCCCGCCCGTCCCGATCCCCTCGACCGTCCCGTGAGTCCCGCCTGGCTTCGCCGTCTCGACTGTCTTAGCCGTCTCGACCGCGACCCGACCACCGCGCTCGGACACCCCGGTCACCGTTACGCCGCCGCGCAGCCGGCCGGGCGCGAGTTCGGCGAAGCGCGCGCGCAGCACGGCCTCGGTCTCGAACTGCGGCAGAGAGATCACGCTCTGCATCCGGTCGACGGTTTCGGTGAACGCCAGTCGGCCCAGCGTGCGCCCGTCCGAGCGCACCACACCGCCGCGGATGCGCACCGCCCGGGCGAGCACCTCTTCTGCCACGCCCAGTTGCTCCAGAGCCCGCAACGACGGCGGGTGGATGCCAATGGCCCGGGATCGCAGCGACGGCTTGGCTCGCTGCTCGACCACCTCCACGTCGACACCGCGCACCGCCAGCAGTCCAGCGAGCAGGATGCCCACCGGTCCCCCGCCGACCACGATCACGTCCCGAACCCGTGCCCCGCTGTCGTTCGCCTGCCCCCGCTCGTGCACGTGCACGCGTTCAGGTTCCCTTTCCGGTCGAGAGTGCCCGTTGCGCCGGTCACTTTTGACCGGAAAGGACACGCTCGCCGGCACCGTCTCAGCAAGAACCGACCCAGCCGACGCCGTGTCAGCGAGAACCGACCCAGCCGACGCCGTGTCAGCGAGAACCGACCCAGCCGACGCCGTGTCAGCGAGAACCGACCCAGCCGACGCCGACACAGCCGACGCGAGCCCGGCAGACGCCGGTCCGGTCGGCACCACCCGGCGCAGCACGAGGCGCGACGGATGTTCCCGCGTCACCTGCCACCCGGGCGGCACCACCTCGCGCAGCTCGGCCGCCGTAAAACTGCGGCGAATGGAGGTGAGCCCGTCGTCGCGGATGAACGACCGGCGAAAGAGCGGCCAGGTGCCGAGCCCGAAGCCGAGGTACGCGAACCGGCTGCGTTCGATGTCGGCGTGCAGCACCCGGTGCGCGGCGAGCCGTTCCGAGTCGGCGAGCAGTCCGCCGAGCTGTTCGCCGGTGAGGTGGTGCAGCACATGGTTGGAGACGACGACGTCGAACCGGCGCCTTTCTGCGACGAGATCGGAACTGAGCGCCCGCCGAAACGTCAGTCCGGGCAGTGGGGGCAGACTCATCGCGTAGGCGTGCGCGCGGGCATCCGGGTCAACGGCCGTGATGCGCAGGCGCAGGCCGTCCCGTGCGGCCCAGCGGGCCAGCGCCCGCGCCACGTCGCCGCCGCCGCAGCCGACGTCGAGCAGGGTGCTCTCCCGAGTGCTCGACAGCAATGGCCGGATATCGCGGCGGTACATCCCGCGCCACCCCGACACCACGCCGTTCACAAACCGGAAGTTCGCGTAGGTGCTGGCGAGTTTGACGGGGTCGCAGTCGGGGTCGTCCATGAGCTCGACGGCGTCACTCGCACGCCGGCGCAGCGACGGAACGCCCAGCGACGAGACGCCCAGGAAGGGACGACTCCGCAACGATCGGCGCGCCGAAGGGAAATGCATCGACGGGATGCCCACTTCCGCTACCCGGCGGTGACGGTCATCAGCCCGGATTCGACCGTGAGCCCCGGGCCGAACGCCATCGCGCAGACCCGCTCGCCGTCATCCGTGGCCGGGGAGTCGAGGATGGCCTTGAGCACGAACAGGATCGTCGCGCTGCTCATGTTGCCGTAGGTGCGGAGAGTCTCCCGCGAGGGCACGAGCTGCGCCTCGCTCAGCCCGAGCTTCGCCTCGGTCTTGTCCAGGATGCTGCGCCCGCCCGGATGGATCGCCCAGTGCGCGATCGCGGTGGCCGGTGTGGTGACCGGCGCGACGTCAACCGGTGCGACCAGGGTTGCGACCGACCCGGCCGAGACACCCTCCGGCACCCCGGCAGGCAGGAGCGACGGCACCCTGGAAGGCACAAGCGCCGGCGCCAACACTGCGCTGAGCGCGACGTCCCGCGCGAAGAGGGGTGCCAGCGCCCCCTCGATGTGCTGGTCGATGATGTGCGGCACGTAGGTGCTGAGGATCATCTCGAACCCTTCGTCGCCGATCTTCCAGGCCATGTCCCCCTCGCCGATGGGCGTGATCACGGTCTCGAACAGGTCGAGGTTGAGGGCGTTCTCGCCCGCCGCGGGGGCGCGGGAGCTGACGATCCCAGCCGCAGCTCCATCCGAGAACAGCGAGGAGGCGACGATCGTGTCCGGGTCGTCCGAGGTGCGCAGGTGCAGCGAACACAGCTCGGCGCTGACGACGAGCACGACGGCGTTCGGGTCGGCGTCGACGAACTGCTTCGCCGTGCGCAGGGCGGGCATCGACGCGTAGCAGCCCATGAAGCCGAGGTGGTAGCGCTGGGTCGCGGGGTTCAGGCCCAGCTCGCGCACGAGCATGTAGTCGGGTCCCGGAGCGTAGAACCCGGTGCACGACACGGTAACCACATGCGTGATGTCCGAGGCCTCGATGCCGGGGCACGCCTCGAGGGCCCGCCGCCCGGCCTCGACGAACAGCTTCGTCGCCTCCACGATGTAGAGCTCGTTGCGCACCCGGGTGCTCGGCTTGAGCAGCTCCTGCGTGGCGGCGTCAAAGAACTGGGGATCGGACGACGCCTTGTCGAGAGTGAGCTCGTCAATGACGGTGTGCCGGGTGTCGATCCCGGACAGGTTGAACGACGCGGTCACCAGGCGCTGAGCCAGGCGGCTGAGTCCCGGCTGGGCGGCGAAGATGTCGCGCACCTGATCCTGGATCAGTACTGTCGGGGGGACCACGGTCTGGAGCGCTCTAAGAGTGACGGGCATAGCCCAAGTGTTACACGTGGGCACGGCCCGGCACACCCCCGTAAATGCGCTCAGATCAGGGCAGCGGGGCGAACAAACGGATGCCCGTGAACCCGATCCCGAGCCCCGCGGCAACGATCGCGGTGACGCCGCCGATGTACGCGATGAGGGTTCCCGGGGTATCGCCGAACGCACGGAAGTACGTGACCAGAAACGCGGCGACCGCGACCGCGGCGAACGGGATCAGGATGCGCAGCTGCAGGCGGTCGACTCTGGGCGGGCGGGCGTTCGTCCCGCCGCGCGGTGCACCGCCCATCGACCACGGGCCGCGGGTCAGCACCAGGCCGGCCACGCAACCCCAGACCGCCACGACGAGCAGAGCCGCGATGACATCGCTGGGCCGATGCCAGCCGTTCGCCAGCGTGGCGACCCCGGCCAGGATGGCGAAGCCGGAACCGCCGAGGGCGGCGAGGCCGCGCGTGCGGGGACTCGCGACCAGGAAAACGGCGAGAGCGGATGCCGCCGCCACCGTTGTATGTCCCGAGGGGAACGAGTTGCCGTCGTAGCCCTCCACCCCGAGGTCCGGCCGGGTCAGGAGCATGATCTTCAGCAGCTGAGTGCTCAACACGGCGGCCAGCGCTACCCCGCAGGCCACGATCAGGGTCCTGCCGTTGCGCCGAACGACGGTCACGACCCCGGTGAGCAGCAGTCCGGCGATGACGGAGACCAGCGGAACGGCATCCAGCAGCTCCTGCGCGAGCGGGGTGACGCTGCGGCGTCCGAACTCCGCGCCGTCGAAGGCGAGCTGGTCCATGGTCTGGCCGGAGAGGGTGCGCACGAAGTAGAGGTAGAGCCCGGCGAACAGGATGATTGCGACGAACGCCCCCACCAGGTAGCGAACGGGGCTGATCGACGAAGAGGTGCGCACGCTCTAGCTTCGCACGCGGCGGCGCGGTTGACTCCGTTCGGACCTCGGGCCTGACCCATCCCTCGGTGAGCCACCTCGGCCGAGCAGCCGTTGCAGGCGCAAGAGGGTAGGAAGGAGACCACGTCCTGATCTCGCGGTGACGACGGGCCCGGAGGCGAAACACCCGGGTTCTTCACCGTGTTCGCCTGGCATTCACCTAAGGTTCAGCTCATGCTGCTCAAATAATCAGAGTAGAGTCAGCCAACTCTTCGAAGAGCTCTTAGCCCCAACGAATGGATGCTCCGTGAACATTCGAACGGCCGAATACCCCAAGCCGGATCATTTTCTACTCCACCTCAGCGACACCCACCTGCTTGCGAACGGCGGGCGCCTGTACGACCAGGTCGACAGCACCGCCCATCTGGCGCAGCTGTTCGCGGAGGTCGAAGCCTCCTCCGGCCGACCCGACGCCATCATCATCACGGGCGACCTGGCCGACAAGGGCGAACCGGATGCCTACCGGGCCGCTCAACTAATCGTCGAGCCGGCCGCGGCGCGGCTCGGTGCCCGCGTCTTCTGGGTGATGGGCAACCACGACGATCGGGCGGCGTTCCGCAGCACGCTGCTGAACGGGCCGGCGACCACCGAGCCGATCGACCACGTCGACTACATCGGCGGCCTGCGCCTGATCACGCTCGACACCTCCGTTCCCGGCCACCACCACGGCGCCGTGACCGACGACCAACTGCGCTGGCTGGCCGGCCAGCTGAGCGTCCCGGCGCCAGACGGCACCATTCTGGCCATGCACCACCCGCCCGTGCCGAGCGTGCTCGACCTGGCCGTGTCGGTCGAGTTGCGCGGCCAGGCCCGTCTTGCACAGGTGTTGCGCGGCTCGGATGTGCGCAGCATCCTCGCCGGGCACCTGCACTACTCCTCGACCGCGACGTTCGCGGGCATTCCGGTGTCGGTGGCGTCGGCCACCTGCTACACCCAGGACCTGAATGTTCCGGTCGGCGGCACGCGGGGCCGCGACGGGGCACGCACCTTCAACCTCGTGCATGTGTTCGCTGACACGATACTGCACTCGGTCGTTCCGCTGGGTGACTACCCGGCGCTGGACTACGTCGACGCGACGGAAAGTGCGCGACGGCTCGCCGGCGACAACATTCGGATCATGCCCGCGGGTACTCTGCCAACGTTCCGCGAACCCCCGATGACCACACCGATCCCGGTTCTGCACTAGACGGCGGCGTGTGCCCGGCCTGGCCGGGAACGAGCTGGTTCTCGCGTTCCCACGGGGCGACGATCGGGAAGTAACGTTCGAGGAAGTCGGTCACGGCCGCGCGGCGAACCTCGTCGGAGATCTCCGGGTTGCTGCCGTCGTTCAGGCAGAACATGTCCTGGTCGCGGCGCTTGCGCAGGGCGTTCATCTGACGCAGTGCCAGCTTCAGCGTGGTTTCGATGTACAGTGAGCGCGCCTGGGTCTGCTCGACCGCCCGCCCGGTCATCAGCGCGTAGTAGTGGTACAGCGAGTTCGTGACCGAGATATCAGTCGCTGAGCGGAACTGGCTGGCCGCAGTGCGGGCGAAATCGCCGGGGAACTCCGCTTCGAGTTCCTGCATCACACTCCTGCGGAGCGGCGCCGCCGTGTGCTCGAGGTGCCGCGTGGTGACCTTGCCGAACCGATCGCGCAGCAGGGCGCGGTTGACCCGGGCGCCGTTCTCGAACCCGCTGCGGCTGGTGTTGTTCTCGCCGAGGCCGATCCGGGTGGATGCCTCGATGAACTTGGTCACGCCGCCCGGAGAGAAGAACAGCTCCGGTCCGACAGGGCGGCCGAAGAACATGTCGTCGTTGGAATAGAGGAAATGCTCGGCCAGTCCGGGGATGCGGTGCAGCTGACTCTCCACGGCGTGCGAGTTGTGCGTGGGCAGAACACTCAGGTCGGGGAAGAAATCCTCGCTGCGCATGATGGTGACGCGCGGGTGCTCGGCCAGCCACACCGGGGCCGGCGAATCCGTGGCGATGAAGATGCGGCGCACCCAGGGCGCGAACATGTAGACGCTGCGGAGGGCGTACTTGAGCTCGTCGATCTGGCGGAAACGGGCATCCGAATCGTCGCCGTCTCCGACGACATAGGCCTGCATGCGCTTGGCCCGTTCACGCTGGAAATCACTGGACGAGCCGTCGACCCAGGAGAAGACCATGTCGATGTCGAAACTGACGTCGCTGGCCAGGTCGTCGAACATGTGTTGCAGGGTGCGCCAGGTGCGCCCGAAGAGGTCGATCGTGGTCTCGCGGGCCTCCGAACGCGGCAGACGTGCCCGCATCAGCGAGTTCTCGACGGGCGCGACGATCTCATCGTCGCCGAAGTGCCAGAGCTCGAACTGGAAGGCCGTTTCGGCGCCGTAGCGCAGGCGGCCGATCGGCTCGATGCGCGGTCGGTAGACCCGGAAGACGGATGACTTGCGCAGCGTCGTCAGGGCGCCGTCCGCCAGGAGCAGGGCCGGGGTCAGATTCCCGTCGAGGGGCTTGGCGTAGAAGGGCTCGTTCGCGAAAGCCTCCGCAAGGATGCGGGTGAGGTTCTTGCGGCGTTTGCGGTCGACCGCGATCACCGGGCGGTCCCCGTCGCCGCGCACGAGCAGGAAGTCGATGCCGGCCCGTTCGAGCGCGTCGCGGACCGCGAGGAGGTCCTTGACCATCGACTCGTGGGGGGTGAAGTGACCGTTGATCAAGTTGATCTCGCCCTTGCGCACGACCACGTCATCACGGTCGAAACGGCGGGTGCGCGGGTCGGGTGAGAGCAGCACGAGCTCGGGTTCCTGGCTCAGCGTCAGCACGGGCAGGTTGTCTGCCGGTTCGTTCGAGGAGCGACGCTCGGTTTCCGGGCGATCGAACGTGGCCATGGTCCTCCTCGAGAAGAATTGGGAACACTCATTCACGAGGCAACCACACGCAGTGCCGGGGAGAGTGCGTCCGTTGATGCCGGACAGCAACGACCGGTTCAGAGACCGGAGCGAAGCAGCCGGCGGAACGCGGTGGCGCCGTTGTTATTCTACGTCTTCTGCGTCCCCCGCTCGCCGCGGTGACGGGACCGCCCGGTGATCGCGGTCGAACCCGTGCGCAGGCTTTCCTCGTCGTGGCCGACGGCTGTCATCCAGGAGATACCGAACGCCAGCTGCGAGTACCCGATCGCGCCGACGACCATGCTGGACGCGGTGGCCAGGAGTACGGCCCCGATGGTGATTTCGGGAACCATCGCCGGAGTCCGTTCGGTCGTCGGCGCAGACCGATGAGGTCGGCTGGCGTGAGGTTGCCGGCTTGAGGTTACCGGCTTGTAGTTACTTCGGAGGCCCGACGGCCGGCGCGATTTCCGCTCAGGTATCGGGTCAGGCGAACGGGTCAGGCCCTGTCAATCACATACTCGGCCAGGATCCTGGCGTGGTTCACCATCGGGTCCCGAGCGCCGTAGACCAGCGTGGTTGTCGTCTGCTTCTCCTCGTCGCGGGCGATGAGCGTGCGGAGTTCCTGCACGGCCGCCGTCGTCTCGGGTGCGGTGTCGAGTTCGGCCCGGTAGCGCACCGCGAACTCATCCAGAAGTGCCCGGTCGTGGTTCCACCACCGGCGCAGCTCCGGGCTGGGCGCGATCTGCTTCAGCCAGGCGTCGAGCCGGGCTTCCTCCTTCGAGACTCCGCGCGGCCACAGCCGGTCGACCAGCACCCGGGTCCCGTCGCTCGCGGAAAGTTCGTCGTAGACCCGCTTGATCTGTATGCCCATCTGTCCATTCTGTTCCCGGCGCGGCCACCGGGCCGACCAGCCTCCGTCCGGGTCAGGCCATCGGCAGGTCGGCGGGATCGGTGACGGGCAGGCGGCAGACGAAGTCACGGCAGAGGTAGGCCGTCGGCAGACCCTGGTGTGCGACCCGGCCGCGGAACAGTTCGAAGCCGGCGTCGGCGAAGGCCTGCGCCTGAACCTCGGTGACGGATGCGACGAGCCCGCTCCCGCGTCGGCGCACCGCGTCGAGCAGTGCGGCGGGTTGCTCGGGGGCGGCCGCGTCCGGCCCTGCCCCCGGCCCGACCACGTCCGCCCCGACCACCACGAGTTGTTCCACGGGGCCGGTCAGAATGCCGGACAGTCGCAGGGCCGCCCCGAAGGCGAGCGGGCGTTCGAGTGCGCGCTCGGCGAGGGCCGCCATCGCGGCAACGGCGGCCGCGCGATAGCGGTCGTCGGCGGTCAGCAGGTAGAGCAGGTTCGCCGCCTCTGCGGTCGCCGTGATCCCGGACGGGTAGGCCCCCTCCGACGGGTCGACGTCCAGGGCGAGTCCCTGCGCGGCAAGCACCGGGTCGGGCCCGTCGGGAGCGCGAAACGGCATCCCGCCGGCGACAGTGCCGGCCGTGCCGGCGGCGTCGGTGGGGGCATTGGTACCGGGAGTGCCGGAGCCGGGGATGTCGGTGGCGGACGGTACCGTTTTGGCATCCGTTCCCCCCAGCGTGCCGTCGATGAGCCGGCGCGCGGCCGTGGCATAGCGCACCTCGCCCGTGGCCAGAGCAAGCTCGAGGAGACCCTGTGCACACATCCCGAAGTCCTCCAGGGTGGCCTGAGCGGCAGACGTGCGCCCCGCGATGGAGGCCCGCACGAGGCTGCCGTCCGGGCGCAGGTGACGCGTGAGCAGGTGGTCGGCGGCCCTCGCGGCCGCCGTCGTGAGGTCGGGATCGGCGAGGGCGAACCCGGCGCGGGCCAGGGCTCTGATGGCAAGGCCGTTCCAGCCGGTGAGCACCTTTTCATCGAGCGCGGGCGGCTCCTCCTGCCGCCGGGCGTCCTCGTCCAGGGTGTAGTACAAGCCCTCGACGCGGCGACCGGCAACGGTGCTCTCGGAGTCCTGGGCGCTGGCGAACCCGCCGCCGGGCAGGCGCAGCACGGTCGTGAGGAACCCGGCGACACCCTCCGCGACCGTCTGCGCCCATTTCTCGCCGGTGAGCTGCCAGGCCTGGGTGTAGAGGTCGAGCAGCTGCGCGTTGTCGTAGAGCATCCGCTCGTAGTGCGGGTCGCTCCAGTCCCGGTTCACGGCGTAGCGGAAGAAACCGCCCTCCACCGGGTCGCGCAGGGGCGAGGCACCCATGCGCTTCAGGGTGCGCAGGGCGAGGGCCTGCGCTTCCGGGACCTGTCCCACGACACCCGGCCGGCCGAGCAGAAACCCCAGCACCGGCGCTACGGGAAACTTGGGCGCGCCGCCGAATCCGCCGAAGCGGGGGTCTTCCAGGCCCACGAGTTCGGCCTGGACCCGGTCGAGCGCGGCGGGGCCGGGCAGCGCTCCGCCGGCACCCTGTCGTGCGGCGGCGGCCGCGAGCGTCTCGGCGACGAGGGACGCGCTCGCGGTGACCTCGGCGCGGCGGTTCGTCCAGGCATCCGTCACCGCTTCAAGCACCTGCCGGAACGACGGATGCCCCGGCAACGGCAGCGGCGGAAAGTAGGTGCCGGCGTAGAAAGCCTGCCCGTCGGGGGTGACGAACACGTTGAGCGGCCAGCCGAGCCCGCCCACGAAGGCGCTGGCCGCGGCGAGGTAGCTGGCGTCGACCTCGGGATGCTCCTCCCGGTCGACCTTGATGCTCACGAAGTGCCGGTTCAGGTAATCGGCGAGCTCCGGGTCGCTAAAGCTCTCCCGGGCCATGACGTGGCACCAGTGGCAGGTCGAGTAGCCGATCGAGACGAGCACGGGCAGATCCCGCAGCCGAGCCTCCACGAAAGCCTCCGAACCCCAGCCGAACCAGGCAACGGGATTGTCGGCGTGCGAGCGCAGATAGGGGCTGATTGCGTCGGCGAGGTGATTGGACATGCCTCCATTGTGCCGCTGTCCCCGGCCCAACGCTCCCTGCGTATTTCCTCAACGAACCTGAGCGGAGCAGGTCAGGGCCGGTCAGAGCCGGGCGGCCACCAGGTCGACCGCGAGGGCCCTGCGGGCGCGGCGCTGCACGCGCATCCAGACGAAGAAGCCGGCGAGGGTGAACGCGCCGTAGAAGATGTAGAGGATGGCCGAGGCGTAGTAGCCGGCGCTGAGCAGCAACGGCACCCCGACGATGTCGACCGCCACCCAGATCAGCCAGAACTCGGTCCAGCCCTTCGCCATGCCGTACGTGGCCAGCAACGAGCCGGTGAAGATCCAGGCATCGGCCCAGACGGGCTCGAACGAGCCGAGCGCACGGAAGACCGGCGTGAGCACCAGAGTGCCCGCGACGAGCCCGAATCCGAGCAGGATGCGCGCGCGAGCACCGGCCCAGTGCGGGGCCACGGCAGCCTGCGCGCTCCCCCGACGATGGGTGGACCACTGGACCCAGCCGAAGATCGACACGACGATGAACATGATCTGCCGTCCGGCCTGGCCGAGCAGATTGACCGGGTTGGGCGTGCCGAACACGGCGCCGAGGAACACCGTGAACAGCAGCACGTTGCCCGCGATTCCGATGGGCCAGGCCCACACCTTACGGCGCATCCCGCCGACGGCGCTCAGGATGCCGAAGGCGTTGCCGATGATCTCGCGCCAAAGAATGGTCTGGGTTCCGATCTGCAGCTGTGCGTCGAAAAGCCACTCGATCGGGTTCATCCGTCATCTTCCTCGCCGGGCGGTTCCCGCCCTCCCCAACCTAACCCTCCTCCCGGGCTGTTATTCCCGGTGGCGGCAGGGCGGAACGAGACCGCGCGAGGCGGAGCGCGTCAGTTTACGTCGTCGGGCTGCGCGCTCACCCGGCCGGCGGGCTCGGCTCGGCCCACTCGCTTCCGAGGTGCAAATGGCACAGCTCGGGACCCACGAACGGGCGCAGCCCGACCTGGTCCGGGTCGTGGCCGAGCTCGCGGGCGACCCCGCGCACGAGGCCCAGGTGCACCGAGCAGATGACGTCGGGGGCGTCCCGCGCATCGGCGCGAAACGGGCAGGCCAGCAGGGTGATCAGCGGGGCGGCAACGTCGGCGACACCGTCGGAGGCACCGTCGGAGGCACCGTCGTCCGCCGCGGACTCGGCTTCCGAAGCCGGAGCCGGCTCCACCGCCGAAACCAGCTCCGGATCGAAGCCGAGCCGGTCGAGGATACTCAGCAGCGGCGCGATGCCCTCCGCGGCGCTCCCCCGCAGCTCGTCGGCGTAGCTCTCGGCCCAGGTCTCACCGGCGCGGATTGCCCGGGCCCGCCCGCTGTCGGCGTCCTCGGCGAGCGCGGTGGCCAGCACCCGGCTCAGATCGTGCTGGGCGCCGCCTTCCCGGGCGGCGGGTCCAGCGGTGAAGAGGATTCGCGGGCGGCCACGCGTCCCCGCGCGCCCGACGGCGCGCCGGATCAGGTCGGCGTTCTCGAGCTGATCGAGATGGAACCGGGCGGTCGTCACGTGCAGTCCGATGCCCGCCGCGACCGCGGCGGCGTCGAGCGGGGTGGCCGATCCCATCAGGAGGTCGAGCACCTGGCGGCGCGCGTCGGAGGCAAGGGCGGCGTGCCGGTCCCCCGTCCCTTCGTCGTTGATCATTCTTTGATGCTAACATCGTGCGGTTAAAAACGCGCCGATACAGCCACAGCCGTCGGGCCGATCACAGGCGAACCCGGGCAGCATCCGTCGTTCACCGCGAGGTCATACGATGGAAGGCTCATGATCCCCGTCGAAGTCACCTTCCCACCCGAGCTTCCGGTCAGCCAGCGCCGGGAGGATATCGCGCGCGCCATCCGTGACAACCAGGTGGTCATCGTCGCCGGCGCGACGGGTTCCGGCAAGACCACCCAACTGCCGAAGATCTGCCTCGAGCTGGGCCGGGAGAACATCGGCCACACGCAACCCCGCCGTCTCGCCGCGCGCACGATCGCTGAACGCATCGCCGAGGAACTCGGACAGGAAGTCGGCCAGACGGTCGGCTACCAGGTGCGGTTCACCGACCAGGTCGGCCCGGACACCCGCATCAAGCTGATGACCGACGGCATCCTGCTCAACGAGATGCACCGCGACCGTCTGCTGCGCAAGTACGACACGATCATCATCGACGAGGCGCACGAGCGCAGCCTCAACATCGACTTCCTGCTCGGCTACCTGCGTCAGCTGCTGCCGCAGCGCCCCGACCTCAAGCTCATCATCACCTCCGCGACGATCGACCCGCAGAGCTTCGCCGAGCATTTCGCCACGCCCGACGGCACGCCGGCCCCCATCATCGAGGTCTCCGGGCGCACCTACCCGGTGGAGATCCGCTACCGGCCGCTGGTCGTCGAGGCGATGGACGGCGACGACGACGACACGACGGATGCCGCGCCCACGGTGGACAGGGACTACATCGAGGGAATCTCCGCCGCGCTCGATGAGCTCGAACGGGAGTCCAACGGCGATGTTCTGGTTTTCCTCAGCGGTGAGACCGAGATTCGGGACGCCGCGGACGCCCTGCAGGGCAAGTACGCCTCCTCGGGGCGCACCAGCCCCACCGAGATCCTGCCGCTGTACGGGCGGCTCTCCTCCGCCGACCAGCACAAGGTGTTCCAGCCGTCTAAGGTCGCCGGCGTGCGACGCCGCATCGTGCTGGCGACGAACGTGGCGGAGACCAGCCTGACCGTGCCGGGCATCCGCTACGTCATCGACGCCGGGACCGCCCGGATCAGCCGGTACAGCGTGCGCTCGAAGGTGCAGCGGCTGCCGATCGAGGCCATCTCGCAGGCCTCCGCGAACCAGCGCTCGGGCCGAAGCGGCCGCACCAGCGACGGTATCGCCATCCGCCTCTATTCGGAGGAGGACTTCACCCGCCGGCCTGAGTACACCGAGCCGGAGGTGCTGCGCACGAACCTGGCCGCGGTCATCCTGCAGATGATCTCGCTGGGCCTCGGCGACATCGCCGCGTTCCCGTTCCTCACCCCGCCCGACTCGCGCGGCATCAAGGACGGCCTCGACCTGCTCGCCGAGCTCGGCGCGGTGGCTGCGCTCACCGCCGGCCACAAATCCGGCATCTCCAAGCCCGGCATCTCCAAGCCCGGCATCTCCACACTGACCCGCATCGGCCAGCAGCTCGCAAAGCTGCCCATCGATCCTCGGTTCGGACGAATGGTGATCGAGTCGAAGACGCAGGCGGTGAGCCGCGAGGTGATGGTGATCGTCTCCGGGCTCACCATCCAGGACCCGCGCGAACGGCCCCTCGAGCGCCGCGCGCAGGCCGACCAGCAGCACGCCCGGTTCACCGACCCGACGAGCGACTTCCTGAGCCTGCTGAACCTCTGGAACTACCTCGAGACGCAACAGAAGGAGCTCGGTTCCAGCGCCTTCCGACGCCTCTGCAAGAACGAGTTCCTCAACTATCTGCGCGTGCGCGAATGGCGGGACGTGTACAAGCAGTTGCGCCAGATGGCCAAGCCGCTCGGTCTCCACATCGGGGATCCCAGCGTGAATCCCGATGGGATCCACCGTTCGCTCCTCGCCGGTCTGCTTTCCCACATCGGTCTCAAGGACACCGCCAAGAAGGACTACATCGGCGCGCGCCAGCAGCGTTTCGTGATCTTCCCGGGCTCGGCGCTCGCGAAGAAGCAACCGAACGCCGTGATGAGCGCGGAACTGGTCGAGACCAGCCGCCTGTTCGCCCGGATGAACGCGGTCGTCGACCCCGCGTGGGCCGAGCCGCTCGCCGGCGACCTCTGCAAGCGCAGCTACTCCGAGCCGCACTGGGAGAAGAAGCAGGGCGCGGTCGTCGCCTACGAGCGGGTCACCCTGTACGGGGTGCCGATCGTGCCGCGCCGCCGAATCCAGTTTTCCCGGGTCGACCCGGCCTACGCTCGCGACCTATTCATCCGGCACGCGCTCGTCGAGGGTGAATGGGACCTTGACCGAATCGACCAGCGCGTCACGGCCTTCGACCGGGCGAACACGAGCCTGCGCAAGGAACTCGCCGAACTCGAGGAGCGCACGCGGCGCCGTGACATCCTGTTCGACGACGAGGCCGTGTTCGAGTTCTACCAGAAACGCATTCCCGCCGACGTATGCTCATCGCGCACGTTCGAAACCTGGTGGCGCCAGGCGCGCACCCAGACGCCCGATCTGCTCACGATGACCGCCGAGGCACTGGTGCCCGAGGACGCGCCGGAGATCGACGAGGCCGTGTTCCCGCCGATCTGGCGCCAGGGCGACCAGAAGTTCGCGCTCAGCTACCGGTTCGAGCCCGGCGCGGACGACGACGGCGTGACCGTGCAGATCCCGCTGGCCCTGCTCGCGAGGCTCTCTCCCACCGGCTTCGACTGGCAGGTACCGGGCCTCCGCGCCGACCTGGTGACCGCACTGATCAAGTCGCTGCCCAAGAGCATCCGTCGCAACGTGGTGCCGGCGGGGGACTGGGCCAAGCGACTGCTGAACGAGTTGCCGCCGGCGCCGGGCGAGGTCTCGGTCGGGGTGTCGGGCCTGGGCGAAGCCACCCGCGGCTCCATGTTCGACCGCGACGATGTCCCCTTCACCGAGACGCTCGCCGCCCTGATCCAGAAGCTCACCTACGTGTCCGTGAAGGCGAACGACTTCGAGCTGGTCCGGGTTCCGGCCCACCTTCGCATGACGTTCCGTGTCGTGGACGAACGCGGTCGCCCGAGCGCCTCCGGCAAGGACCTCCTGGAACTGCAGCGCCGGCTCGGCACCCAGGCCCGCGAGAGCGTGGCCGCGGCATCCGCTGCCACCCCCACCAATGCGATCGAGCGCACCGGACTCACCACCTGGGATTTCCCGGAGCTGCCCCGGTTCCTCGACACCAGGCAGGGTGACAACACCATCCGCGGCTACCCGACCCTCGTCGACGAGGGTGCGTCGGTGGCGATCCGCATGATGAGCACGGAGGCCGAGCAGGCCCGCACCCTGCCCGATGGCGTGCGTCGCCTGCTGCTGCTCGCCACGCCCTCCCCGGTGGCCTACGTGCAGCAGCACCTCACCGGGGCAGAGAAGCTCAGCCTGGCCACCAGCCCGTATCGCACCACCCAGGCGCTGTTCGACGACTGCCTCGCGGCGAGCGTCGACGACGTGCTTTTCCGGGTGAAGCCCGGCGGCCAGGTGTTCATGCACGCCGAGTTCGACACCATCCGGGACCGGGTGTCCGGCGTCGTGATGGATTCCATGTTCGATACGGTGGGCCTCGTCGCCCGCATCCTCGCCGCCGCGCGCGCCGCCGACAAGGCGCTCAAGGCGTCCACCAGCATGGCCCTGCTCCCGGCCCTGACGGATGCCCGCGCGCAGCTGACCGGGCTCGTCTACCCCGGTTTCGTGAGCGCCACGGGACTCGTGCAGCTGCGGCACTTGCCGCGATACCTCGGCGGCATCACCGCGCGCATCGTGAAGCTCAGCGACAATCCGAGCCGCGACCGGGTCTGGATGAATGAGAGCCAGGCAGCCACGGGCCGGTTCGAGGATGCCGGCGGCACGATCCCCCTGCAGGCGAACGCGGCCGCCAACCTGGTGCGTGCGCGCTGGCTGATCGAGGAACTTCGGATCAGCCTCTTCGCCCAGGAACTGAAGGCCGCGGAGCCCGTTTCCCTCCAGCGGATCCACAAGGCCCTGACCGGCTGAGGTCTCCGTCGTTCTCGGTATCCGGCACCGCTGCGCTGGATCATCGGTAGCCCACCTGCTTGAAGTCAGCGTTGAGGTGGTCCTCCAAACGATCCCTCATCGATACGGGTCCGGGCTGGGCTCCTGGCGGGGCTCCTGGCGGGGCTCCCTTGGAAGGCGTATATAACTACGATAAATTCTTAGTTTTTTCTAGGCTAACATGGTTTATTTGTTCACAATGAGATAAACTCGGGTTGGTGATCAACCTCCTGGAACAGCCCGAAGCGAATGCCGCGCACGGCCTGTCCGCGGCGGCTCGGGCGGTCGCGGGGCTGCATGCTCTCGCGGCGGGGCTCGGGGAATCCCTGCGGTGCTTGGCGGTGCGCGGTCTCGACGACGACGGCCTCCTGCAGGTGACCACGGCGGTCGAGGTCCTCGGCCGGCGGGTCGACGCGCTGCGGGTGGCGGCCGCGGCGGAGGTCGCCGACCGGTCCCGGCCCGAGCTCGGCACCGGGCAGCTCTCGGCGAAGCGGGGCTGCCGCACCGCCGGAGAACTACTCGAGCGTCTGACGCTCGTCTCCGGGCCGACCGCGGGGCGACGGATGCGGTTGGGCACGCAGCTGCGCACCGGCCGCTCCTTGGGGTGGCGAACCGCTGCCGCCCACCTTCCCCGCCACGGCCATCGGCCTGGCCGCCGGAGCGATCGGCGTCGACACGGCCGACGCGATTCTCACCGCGTTGACGCCGACGCTGCGGTACACCGACCTGGACTCGGTGCAGGCAGCCGAGAGCGAGCTGGTCGCCTCGGCCACCGGCACCATTTCTGAGACCCCGGTGCCGGCGTCGGTGCCGGCGTCGGCGGATGAGATCCGGTTGCAGGGTGCGGTCTGGAGGGCCGTGCTCGCGCCCGACGGGTCCCGACCAGCGGCGCCACGACGTGCTCGCCGTGATCCTCGAGGTCGTCTCCCGGGCCGGGGAGGCCCCGACCATCGGCGGCGCCCCGGCCACGGTTCTGGTCAGTGTGCGGGAACAGGACCTGAACGCGGACTTCGGTCAGGGCCGCGGCGTCGGCTGGATCGACGGCGTCGAAACCCCGATCTCGATCAGCGCCGTCACGGACCTGATCAGCATCGGCGGTCAGCAGAAAGTCGTCATCACCGACGAGGGACGCATCATCGCCCTCGGCTCACCCGAACGGTGCTTCACCGCCGCGCAACGCCGGGCGATTCAGCTCCGCGACGGCACCTGCGTCATCCCAGGCTGCAAAATCCCGGCCGGGATGACCGAGATCCACCACGTGATCCCGCACTCCGAGGGCGGACCGACGCACACCGACAACGGCGTCTGTCTGTGCTGGTGGCATCACCGCTACCTCGCCGCCTCCGGCTGGGCAATCCGGATGGTCCGCGGCGCCGTGCAGATCATGGCACCACCCTGGCTGGAGACCGGGGCCCGCAAATGGCGGAACGAGACCAAGTCCCGCCCCCGAATGACGGACGCGGCCGAACGGGAAAACGGATAGGGGGTCCCTGGCCCCTGGTCTCGACATGCTCGACAGGCTCGACATGCGTTCGCTTTTTCACCCAGCGACAGTGGGACCGCTCCGCTTAGGCTGTAGGCATGGAATTCCGCTATCTCGGTTCATCAGGCCTGAAAATCTCCGAAATCACCTACGGCAACTGGCTCACGCACGGTTCGCAGGTCGAGAACGACATCGCCACGCAGTGCGTGCATGCCGCGCTCGACGTGGGGATCACCAGCTTCGACACCGCCGACGTCTACGCCAACACGAAGGCGGAGTCCGTTCTCGGCGACGCCCTCAAGGGCCACCGCCGCGAAAGCCTCGAGATCTTCACCAAGGTCTATTGGCCGACCGGCCCGCGCGGCCACAACGACGTCGGGCTGTCCCGCAAGCACATCATGGAGTCGATCAACGGTTCTCTGACCCGATTGCAGACCGATTACGTCGACCTTTACCAGGCCCACCGCTTCGACACCGAGACCCCACTGGAGGAGACGATGCAGGCTTTCGCCGACATCGTTCGGCAGGGCAAGGCGCTCTACATCGGCGTCAGCGAGTGGACCGCCGCGCAGCTGCGAGCCGGCCACGCCCTCTCCCAGGAGTTGGGCTTCAGCCTGATCTCGAGCCAGCCGCAGTACTCGATGCTGTGGCGCGTCATCGAAGACGAGGTCGTGCCGACTTCGCGCGAGCTCGGCGTCGGCCAGATCGTCTGGTCCCCCGTGGCCCAGGGTGTGCTCACCGGCAAGTACAAGGCAGGCCAGGCCCCGCCGGCCGGCTCGCGCGCCACCGACCTCAAGGGCGGCGCCGACATGATCAGCCGCTTCATGAACGACGACGTGCTCACCCGGGTGCAGAAGCTTGAGCCGATCGCCGCCGACCTCAACCTGTCGATGGCGCAACTGGCCGTGGCCTGGGTGTTGCAGAACGACAACGTCTCAGCAGCCCTCGTCGGAGCTTCCCGCCCCGAGCAGGTGCGCGAGAACGTCGAGGCCGCGGGAGTGAAGATCCCGGCCGAGAGCATGAGGCAGATCGACGAGGTACTCGGCGACGTCGTGGAGCACGATTCCGCGATGACCGCGGCTACCGCACCGCAGAGCCGCCCGGCGTAGGGCAGGCTCGGCGTCACACTGCTCGGCCCGAACGAGAGTCGCCGTTTGTGCCGAGAGTCGCCGCAACGGCGGGTACTCTCGGCACAAACGGCGACGGTCGCTGCGGTTTTCCTAGAGCAACATTTCTAGAGCACCATTTCTAGAGCACCTTCGACAGGAACGCCTGCGTGCGGCGGTGCTGCGGGTTCGTCAGGATCTCGTCCGGGTCGCCCGCTTCGACGACCACACCGCCGTCCATGAAGACGAGCGAGTCGGCGACCTCCTTGGCGAAGCCCATCTCGTGGGTGACCACGATCATGGTCATGCCCGATTTGGCCAGACCCTTCATCACGTCGAGTACCTCGCCGACGAGCTCAGGGTCGAGCGCGCTGGTCGGCTCGTCGAAGAGCATGAGCTTGGGTTCCATCGCGAGTGCGCGGGCGATCGCCACCCGCTGCTGCTGCCCACCCGACAGGTGCGCCGGGTAGTAGTCGGCACGTTCGGCCAGACCCACCCTGGCCAGCAGATCGAGAGCGCTCCGCTCCACCTGGGCCTTCGGCAGCCCCTTCACCCGGATCGGCGCCTCCATCACGTTCTCTAGCGCCGTCATGTGCGGAAACAGGTTGAACCGCTGGAACACCATGCCGATGTCCCGTCGCTGACGGGACGCTTCCTTGGGTGCCATCTCGTAGAGCTTGCCGTTGGTCTCCCGGTAGCCGATCAGCTCGCCGTCGACGCTGAGCCGACCGGCGGAAAGCACCTCGAGGTGGTTGATGCAGCGCAGGAACGTGGACTTGCCCGACCCACTGGGCCCGACCAGGCACATCACCTCGCCACGCTTCACCTCGAGGGAGATGCTCTTGAGCACCTCGTTCGAGCCGAAGCTCTTCGATACCTGCTCGGCCAGAACCATGGGAGGAATCGTGACGGATGCCCCGGCCTGCGTGTTCACGTCGGTCATTTCACGCCTCCGGGGTTGGCTGGTGGATCGTTCTCGCGCGGCGGTGCGATCACCGACGGCTGCCCGGAACCGATGACGGGGACGACCCCGGTGAGGGTTCCCGTTCCGGTGCCGACGGCATCCTTGCGATCCGGCTGCCGGTCGCCCACGCCGCGGGCGAACCGCTTTTCGAGGAAGTACTGGCCGACCATCAGGATGGACGTGAAGAACAGGTACCAGATCGAGGCCACGATCAAAAGCGGGATCGGGTTGAACGTCTCCGCGGAAATATCCCGCGACCGGGTGAACAGCTCGAAGCTGAACGGCACGGCGGTGACGAGCGACGTGGTCTTCAGCATCGAAATGACCTCGTTGCCCGTCGGCGGGATGATCACGCGCATCGATTGCGGCAGGATCACCCGCGTCATGGTCTGCGACCAGCTCATTCCGAGCGCCGTCGCAGCCTCCTCCTGGCCGCTGTCCACGGCCAGGAGGCCGGCGCGCACGATTTCAGCCATGTAGGCCGCTTCGTTCAGGGCCAGCCCGATGATGGCGATGGTGAACGTGCTCAGTGCCGCGTTGGTCGAGAAGGACACCCACGGGTCCATGAACGGGATGCCGATGTCGATGCTCGAGTAGATCAGCGAGATCAGACCCCAGATCGTCAGCTGCACGTAGACCGGGGTCCCACGGAAGATCCACAGGTAGAACCAGGCCAGGCTCTTCACCACGGGGTTGGGCGAGAGCCGCATGACGGCCAGGATCACCCCGAGGACGATCGCGATGACCATGGAGTACACGGTCAGCTGCAGGGTCACGACGGCCGCCTGCGAGATGCGGCGGTCGAAGAGGTACTTGCCGACGGCGGGCCAGTCGTAGGCCGGCCGGAGCGCGGCGTCGACGACGATGGAGACGAAGACCACCACGAGCAGAATGGCGAACACCATCCTCCACGGATGCCGCAGCTTGATGGCCTTGATCGGCACCGATGGGGCCGGTTCCCCGGGCGGGCGGGTTGCCCCGCCCGCCTTCGGTGGAGTCGTGATGCTCATACGTTATCCGTTCGACGCGGCGTTGATCGTGATCGTCTCGATCGCACCATCCGCGACGCCCCACTCGTCGAGGATGTCACCGTAGGTGCCGTCGTCGACCATGGACTGCAGCGCAGCCTGCACGGCCTTGGTCAGCTCGGAGTCCTTGGCGACCACGATGCCATACGGCGCCACATCGAAGGTCTCTCCGGCCGGCTGCAGCTTGCCCTCGGTCTGGGCGATCGCGTAGAGAGTGACGGGCGAGTCGGCGCTGAGCGCGTCGGCCTGGCCCAGCACGACCGCGTTGGTGGCCTGGTCCTGGGTGTCGTACTTCAGCTTGTCGATCGCCGGCTTGCCGGCCGCGACGCAGGCGTCACTCTTGGCCGGCACTTCGTCGGTGTCCTCATACGTGGTGGCCTGCACGGCGACCTTCAGCCCGCAGGCGTTGTCCGGATCGACGTCGTTGCCGACGGCCGAGGCCCACTGGATGCCGGCGACGAAATAGTTGACGAAGTCGACCTGCTTCTCCCGCTCGACGTTGTCGGTGAAGGAGGACACGCCGATATCGGCCTTGCCGCCCGTCACGCTCGGAATGATGTTGTCGAATTTCGCGACCTGGAATTCCGGCTCCAAGCCGAGCTTGGCTGCGACGGCCTCAGCGATCACGATGCCCCAGCCGATCGGCTCACCGGCTTCGTTCTTGAACTCGTTGGGAGCGTAGGTCGGGTCGGTCCCGATGACGAGCGTGCCGGAGTCGGCGACCTCGGCGGGAAGCATCGCGGCGGCGGCGTCGTCCACGGCGATCTCACTGGCGGAGGAGGCGGCCGTCGCTCCGCCCGTGGTGTCCGTGGAGTTGTCCACGCAGCCGGTGAGTAGGAGTGCCGTGACGGCGGCGAGAGCCGGGAGCAGGTATTGAGCGCGCATTGCGTAACCTTTTTCGTGGTTGTCGGATGTGTCTGGTTCGTCTTTGAGGTCCGTTAACGGAATTCGACAAAAGCGAGCATATAACAGCACGCTCACGCGGATTCCGTGCGCAGATAACGTTTTGGGCCAGCCCTACTGAGCGTGGACGGGCTTCCCCGTGTCTCAGTATGACCGGAAGCGTGTTTCGCGCGGATTTCACGCCCGCGGGTCGCCCGTCGCGACCGGGCGGCCCGGCAGGTTGGACCACTGCGACCACGAGCCGGGGTAGAGCGCCGGTGAGAACCCGGCGATGGCCAGAGCGGCCGCCTCGTGCGCGGCGGTGACGCCGGAGCCGCAGTAGACGCCCACCGTGCCGCCCGCCGTGACTCCGAGCGCCTCGAACCGGGCGCGCAGTTCGGCGGCCGGGAGGAAGCGCCCGTCGAGGGTGAGGTTGTCGGCCGTGGGCGCGCTGATCGCGCCGGGGATGTGGCCGGCACGAGGATCGATCGGCTCCGTGTCACCGCGGTAGCGCTCCGCAGCGCGGGCGTCGAGGAGCGCGCCGGTCTGCGCGAGCGCGGCGGCGGCATCCGTGTCGAGCACAGGCAGCACCCCGTCGGAGAGGGTGATCGTGCCCGGACGGACCGTTTCCGCGCTCAGCTCTGTCGTGGCCAGCTCGCCGACCGCGAGCGGCAGGCCGGCGGCGCGCCAGGCGGCGAGCGCCCCGTCGAGAAGCAGCACGTCGCGCACCCCGGCGTGACGCAGCAGCCACCAGGCACGGGCTGCCGACACCCCGCCCAGGTCGTCGTAGACCACGACCGTGTCGCCGTCACGAAGCCCCCAGCGGCGCGCGGCTGCCTGCAGCGTCGCACGGGTGGGCAACGGATGCCGCCCGTCGGCCGGTTCGCCGGGCCGGGCCAACTCGGTCTCCAGGTCGACGTACACGGCGCCGGGGATGTGGCCGGCCCGGTATTCGTCCGGCCCGGGCGGGCCACCCAGCTTCCAGCGCACGTCCAGCACCCGAACGTCGCTTCGGGACTCAAGCATGGCTGCCAATTCGTCGGCCGTGATCAGTATTCGCACGCGCTCACGCTACCTCGGCGGACGTAGACTTGAGTAAGTGAGCAGCTATTGGACCCTTTTGAAGACTCCGGGCGTTGCTCGCGTCATCGCCGCACAACTGACAGCTCGGTTCCCCTTTGGGATGCTGTCGCTCGCGTTCCTGATCCACATCGAGCAGGTCTTCGACTCCTATGGCGCCGCCGGCCTCGTGCTGGGCGCCATGAGCATCGGCCAGGCCGTCGCCGGGCCGCTCACCAGCCGACTGATGGGCCGCTGGGGCATGCGTCCGGTGATCACGGCCACCCTCGTCGTCTGCGCGACCTCCATCGTGACAATGGCTCTGGTCAGCATGCCCATTTATGTTCTGATGGCCGTGGGGCTCATAGCCGGGTTGTCCACACCGCCGATTCAGCCGGCCGTGCGCACCATCTACCCGAAGATCGTCAACTCCCGCCAGCTCACGCCGCTGTTCTCGCTCGACGCGTCGGCCCAGGAGATCATCTGGGTGCTGGGCCCGGTGATTGCCACGTTCGTGGCCATCCAGGTCAGCCCGGTCGCCGGCATCCTGCTCGCCGCCCTCTTCCTCATCGGCGGCGGCGTCTGGTTTCTGGTGCTGCCCGAGGTCGGCCGGGTGCGCATCCCACGTAGCCGCCGCAAACTCGGCGTCGTTCTCAAACGCCCGGCGGTCATGCTCAGCACCATCGTCGGTTTCATGCTGGTCGCCGCCTGCGCCTCGGTCGAGGCGGGTGTGGTGGCCGCGTTCGGGCACGGCAGCGCGGACTCGGGCTGGGTGCTCGGCATCTTCGCTCTCGGCTCGCTGATCGGCGGGCTCGCCCTCGGCCACGCCCCGATCGGCCCTTGGGCGTTGGCCGCACGGATGCTCATCGTCACCGTCGGCCTCGGGCTCGCCACCCTCGGGCTCAGCTTCTGGTGGCTGGCCGCCACCCTGCTGCTGGCGGGAATCGGAATCGCGCCGGCCTTTGCCGTTCTGTTCGGCATCGTGTCCGCGAGCGTCAAGTTCAGTGACACCGCGGAGGCCTACGGCTGGGTGGGCACCGGCCAGCTGATGGGCGCCGCCCTGGGTTCCGCCATCGCCGGTTTCATGATCGACCAGAGCGGCGCCACGGCGGCCATCCTGGTCGCGGCCGGCTTCGCGGGGCTCGGCACGATCATCCCCGCGCTCGGCCGGCGCTGGCACCCCGACCTGCGCGGCCGCGATGCGAGCCCGCTCCCCGACACCGCACCGATCCAGGTGCAGGTCTCCTAGCCGCCTCCGCTCATCGCGCGGTGAACCGACACAATTGCGGGGTAGAGCGTCCCGCGCACCCCTCAATCGTGTCGTTTCACGCCTCGGCGCAGTAGGACGAGGTTAGATGGGGGAATGACGCTCTCACCGTTACTTCCCTTGCATGACGGACACGGTATCCCCCAGCTCGGGCTCGGCGTGTACAAGATCGCGGATGCCGCGGCGGCCGACGCTGTGCAGGTCGCCCTGGAGGCCGGTTACCGCCACATCGACACCGCGGCGCTCTACGACAACGAGACCGGCGTCGGCCAGGGTATCGCCCGCTCCGGCCTGCCCCGTGAGGACGTGTTCGTCACCACGAAGGTCTGGAACGACCAGCACGGCTACGACAAGACCCTGCGCGCCTTCGACGTGAGCCTCGGCAAACTCGGCTTCGACTACGTCGACCTCTTTCTGATCCACTGGCCCGCACCCCGCCAGGACCTCTTCGTCGATACCTGGCGCGCCCTCGAGACGCTGCGCGCCTCAGGTCGCGCCCGGTCGATCGGGGTGTCCAATTTCCAGCCGCACCACCTGGACCGTCTGCTGGCCGAAACGGATGTCGTTCCGGTCCTCAACCAGGTGGAGCTGCACCCGTGGCTGCAGCAGTCCACCGTGCGCGAGTACGACGCGGCCCACGGCATCCTCACCGAGGCCTGGTCGCCGTTGGCCCGCGGCCGCGCGATCGGCAACGAGACCCTCGACGCCATCGGCGCCCGGCACGGCAAGACGGGCGCACAGGTGGTCATCCGCTGGCACCTCGAGCTGGGCAATGTGGTGATTCCGAAGTCGGTGACACCGGTGCGCATCCGGGAAAACTTCGACGTCTTCGACTTCACACTCGACGCCGGCGACCATGCCGCCATCGCCGCCATCGACGCCGGCCAGCGCACCGGCAGAGATCCCGACGACCTGGACTGAATCTCGGCTCGACCCGGATCGGTGCCCGCGGGTCGCGCTGAGGGCCCCGCGCCACTCTCCCGCGCCCCTCTCCGCACGCCTGACGAATTCGACGGAGATTTCGACCGAATCCCGCCCAAACAAGCCGGAAACCGGCTTCAACCCAAAAATCTCCGTCGAATTGGTTCGCCGGAGCCGCAGTGCCTTGCGACAATGCCGCCCCCACAGGTCCACGCGAGAGCCCCCGTTCCGGTCGAGAGCGACCCGCGGAACGGGCACTCCCGACCGGACAGGCGCTACCAGCGGCGGTGGATCTGCTCGCGCAGCATCCGGTCGTAGATATCCTGCACGCCCTCGTTGAGCCCGAGGCTGAGCGGGGCGACCGAACCGGCAGCGGCGTTGCCGCGAGCCTGCTGCACCGATCGGGCCCCGGGGATGACCGAGCTGATGCCGTCAATCTGGGCCACCCAGGCCAGCGCGGCCTGCGCGGGCGTGAGCTCCTCGGTCAGGGAGCCCACGAGCGCCGCGAACTCCGCGGCGGCTGCCAGGCCGGTCTCATAGTCCACACCGGAGAAGGTCTCGCCGACGTCGAAGGCGCTGCCGTCGCGGTTGTAGTTGCGGTGGTCGTTCGCCGCGAAGGTTGTCTCCCGGGTGTACTTTCCGGTCAGCAGGCCGCTCGCCAACGGAACGCGGGCGATGATGCCCATACCGGCGGCGCGCGCGGCCGGCACGACGGCCTCGAGCGGCTTCAGCCTGAACGCATTCAGGATGATCTGCACGCTGGCCAGGCCGGGCCGTTCGATGGCTGCGAGAGCCTGGTCGCAGGTCTCGACGCTCACCCCGTAGCCGGCGATGGCTCCCTCGGCGACGAGTGTGTCGAGCGCGTCGTAGACCTCGTCGGATTCGATCACGTCGCTCGGCGGGCAGTGCAGCTGCACGAGGTGCAGGGTGTCCATGCCGAGGTTCGTGCGGGACCGGTCGGTCCAGGCCCGGAAGTTGGCGAGCGTATAGTTCTCGGCCAGCTGGTCGACCCGTCGGCCCATCTTGGTGGCCACGGTGATGCCGGCTGCGGCGGCGCTGCCGGCCAGGAATCGACCGATGATCTGCTCGCTGCGGCCGTCACCGTAGACGTCGGCGGTGTCGAAGAAGGTGACGCCGGCGTCGACGGATGCCGCGAGCACCGCGGTCGCGTCGGCCTCCGACACGTCACCCCAGTCCGCTCCCAGCTGCCAGGTGCCCAACCCGATCACGGAGACGATTCGGCCGGTTTTTCCGAGGGTTCGTGTGTCCATGTCTCCAGCCTAGCCACGGAAGTCAAAGTGGAAGCAGTGACCGACGAGGCAGCAGCCGCGGACCAGGCCCCGGCCCCGACCCTGTCGTCCGCGTCGATGACCCGGGCCAGTGCCCGGGCGAGCCGCGGCCGGATGAGGTGGTCGTTCGCTTCGACGCGGTGCATGGTGACGTGGCGCATCCGTTCGATCACCGTCATGGAGCCGGCCGCGATGAAGGCGTCCAGCACACCGTAGACCACGTCGACCGGCACTCGCACGGCCGCGATGTCGCTGACCACGGTCTGCGATTCGATGCAGTGCTCCAGCGATTTCACGAACGGGGTCCAGTTGCGCTCCGTCAGCTCGAAGATGCCCTTCGGCAGCAGCCGTGCGATGATGGCCGCGTTCGCGAGAGTGAACTCCTTGTTCAGCCGCAGGAAATCGTAGGCGCGCAGGTAGGCGTTCACCCGGGCCCGCACCCAGCGTTCACCGATGTCGGTCGGCGACAGATAGACCGGCGGCCCCACGAGCACCACCCGGGACACCTGGGTTCGACGGGACGCGCGGGTGCGGGGCATCGCCGCCAGCCGGGCCGCGATCAGGCTGCCGAGGGAGTGGCCCACCAGGATGAACGGCTCGCGGAGCTTCAGCGACCGGATCGTGGTGGCCAGGGCCTCGACGTGGTCCTCGAGCCGATACTCGCACCCTTCGGGGATCGGTGATTCGCCGAAACCCAGGATGTCGACGGCGATGACCCGGTGCCTGGGCACAAGCAGTGGCACCAGTTCCCGGAACGTTTCCGAGGAGGAGGCGATGCCGTGCACGAGAATCACGACCGGACCGGTTCCCTCATCGATTGCGATGTGCAGCAGCGGCGGGCGTGTCCAGCCGAGCCGTTCGCAGAGGGTCGCCCACCAGGTCATGGTTCCAGTATCGCCGTGAACGGCGTCCCCGATCCATTCAGCGACCGGTGTAGGCGGCGCATGCACGCGAAGCGCGCGCCGCATGCCGAGACTCGATTGTGATCCAGAGCCGGCGACAGCGGTCGTACAGTGGGGCCATGAAGCGTTTGCCCGCGATCGCCGCGGTACTCCTGAGTGCACTGCTACTGGCCGGATGCTCCGTGCCCGGCGCTTCCACCGACTCCGGCGGCCCCGCCACGTCCCCGGGCCTCGCCGAACCGGGCGTCGTCAATCCGGGGACCGTCACACCCGGCGCCGAACCCGGCGAGTCTCTCGACTCGCGCACCTTCCCGGACGGCAGCACGGGCGAGATCGCCTCCAGCCAGCGCGACGTGATCACCACCGGGATGGTGTCGATCACCGTGAAGGACCCGATCGCATCCGTGCAGGATGCCGTCACCATCACCGAGCAGGCCGGTGGTCGGATCGACAGCCGCACCGAGAACCCCGCCACCGGCAACCAGCCGGCGAGCGCGAACCTCACCCTGCGCATCCCCTCGGATGAGCTCGACCGCACGCTGGCGGAGCTGAAGCAGCTCGGCACCGTCAACTTCGTGTCACTCAATGCCTCGGACATCACCCAGCAGACCCAGGACCTCGATGCCCGGATCACCTCGCTGCAGACCTCGGTCGACCGGTTACTCGCCCTGATGACGAGCGCCACGAACACGACCGACCTGATCGCCGTCGAGAACGCGCTGGCCGAGCGGCAGAGCGAGCTCGAGGGGTTGCAGGCGCAGCGGGACTACCTGTCCGATCAGGTTGATTTCTCGACCATCACGCTCGACCTGTACTCGACCGGCACAGTGGATCCCGGCACCCCGGACGACTTCTGGGATGCCATCGCGGACGGCTGGAACGCCCTCCTGACAGCCCTCGGTACCGCGATCGTGGCCATCGGCTTCGCGCTGCCCTGGCTGCTCGCTCTCGGCCTGGTCGCAGCAATCGTCTACCTGGTGATCCGGTTGGCACGCAAGCGGCGCACGCCTGCGTAAACTTATTTGGTGTACACGTCTACCGAACTCTCCCCGCTCGGTGACGAGCTGCTCGAACGCATCCGTTCTCGTGCCGCGAAGCATGACCGGGAAAATACGTTCCCCGCCGACGATCTGGCCGACCTGATCGCCTGCGGTTACCTCCGCTCGCTCGTGCCTGTCTCCCATGGTGGCCTCGGGCGCAGCGTGCAGCAGGTCGCCGACGACCAGATCCGGCTCGCCGCCCACGCCCCGGCCACGGCCCTCGCCGTCAACATGCACCTCGTCTGGACGGGCGTGGCTCTCACGCTGCATCAGCGCGGCGACGACAGCCTCGCTTGCGTGCTGCACGGCGCCGCCGCGGGCGAGATCTTCGGCTTCGGCGTGAGCGAGCCGGGCAACGACCTCGTGCTCTCCGATTCGATCACGACGGCCACCCCACAGCCAGACGGCGGCTACCGATTCACCGGCACCAAGATTTTCACCACGCTCTCCCCGGCCTGGACCCGGCTCGGCACCATGGGGATCGACCGGGACTCCGTTGACGGCCCGAAAATCGTCTGGGCGTTCATCGATCGGGGCGACCCGGGCGTCAGTCAGAAGAATGACTGGGACACCCTGGGCATGCGAGCCAGCCAGAGCCGCAGCACGGTGCTCACCGGCGCATCCGCCCGCCCGGAGCAGGTCTTCCGGCGGCTGGATCCCGGGCCGAACCCTGACCCGCTGATCTTTGCGATCTTCGCCAATTTCGAGATCCTGCTGGCGGCCGTGTACACCGGCATCGGCCGGCGCGCGGTCGAGCTGGCCGTGCTGGCGGCGAAGCGGCGCACGTCGCTCAAGCACGACGGCCGAACCCTGGCGCAGGACCCGGACATCCGTTGGCGCGTCGCGGAGGCCGCGATGATGATGGATGGCCTGTACCCCCAGCTCGACGCCCTCGCCCACGATCTCGCCACTCAGGCCGACCACGGCCCGCGGTGGTTCCCGCTCCTGTCGGGCCTGAAGTATCGCGCCACCGAGACCGCGCGCCTGGTCGTCGACCAGGCGCTGCGGGTCAGCGGCGGCTCGTCGTACTTTGCCGGGAACGAGCTCGGGCGACTGTACCGCGACGTTCTTGCCGGGCTCTTCCACCCGTCCGACGCCGAATCGGCGCACGCCACCGTGGCTGCCGCCTGGCTGGGTCCGCTCGATGTCTGATGTCACCCGCGCGATCAACGTCTTCGACAGCGCCGCCTACACCCGCTCGGTCCTCGACCTCACCATGCGGCTCGCGGAGGTCATCTTCGCGGCTGGCGCCGGAGCCGAAGACGCCACGGCCGCCATGGAAGCCATCACCCGCGCCTACGGGCTGAGGGGAACCGAGGCCAACGTCACGCACACGATCATCGCGCTCACCCACGAGGACCCGGCCACGCACGAGTCCATCACCCGGAGCCGCAACGTCAAGTACCGTTCGCTCAACTACAGCAAGCTCGCGGCCACCTCCGAGCTGATCGCCGAGATCCTCGACTCGCCGCCGGATGTCGCCGATGCCCGCAAACGTCTGGCCACCATTGTCAGCGCCAAGCCGCAGGTACCGGCCCTGTACCGCCGGCTGGGCTGGAGCCTCGTCGGAGCCGGGGCCGCCGTGCTCATCGGCGGCGGCCTGGTCGTCTGCGTCGCCGCCTTCGTCGCCACCTTCTTCATCGACCTGATCACGACCTCGCTCGACCGCCGGCAGGTTCCCGTCTTCTACCAAAACGTGGTGGGCGGGGCGATCGGGCCGATTGTCGCCGCGATCGTCGCACTCATCGACACCTCGGCGAATCCGTCCCTGGTCGTCATCGCGACCATCATCATGCTCCTGGCCGGCGTCACCACCTTCGGCGCGGTCCACGACACACTGTCGGGCTTCTACCTGACCGGCACGGCACGGATGATGGAGGCCCTGTTGATCACGGGCGGCCTGGTCACCGGCGTGGCCGGGGCGTCACTGCTGGTGGCCCGCTTCGGGTTCCAATTGCGCGTCGATGCCAACCTCACGCCGACTCTGGCCGACTTGCCCGTGATGCTCGCCGCCGCCATGGTCATCGTCGCCGGTTTCGGCCTCGCCGTGCAGGTGCCGTGGCGGGCGTTCTGGGTGGTCTGCCTGCTCGGCGCCGTCGCCGAGCTGCTCTATCTGGGTGGGGCGAGCGCCGGCTTCGGCCTGGTCTGGTCGTCGGCTCTCAGCGCAATGGGTGTCGGTCTGCTGGCCGCGATCGCGGCCCGGATCGTGCGCACTCCCCCGCTGGTGATCGTCGTTTCCGCGCTCGTCCCCCTCGTTCCGGGGCTGATCCTGTTCCGCGGCCTGCTGCAGCTGTCCGACGGCAACATCGACGGCCTGCTCAGCATGCTGACCGCAGGTGCCGTGGCCGCCGCGCTGGCGGCGGGCGCCATCCTCGCCCAGTACGTGGTGCAGTTCGTCTGGGGTCCGGCGCGCAGGCTGCAGCGCCGCTTCGTGGGGCCGCTGATGGCTTTGCCCGTTCGGCTCGGCCGCGGCCCCGGCACCCGGATCTGACCCGGTGGACGAATCAAGCGGTCCCGGCTAGTTGGGAATATCCGCTTCGCCCTGCGGGTCTTCGGTATCCTCCTCAACGAAGCGGTAAGGGATCGGTTCCTCGGTTTCGTGGCCGATCCGGAAACTGCGGCGCACGGTTGAGCCGTCTTCCGTCTCCTCGAGCACGACCTCCTGCTGGTACTCGCCGTTCACGTACTCGAGTTTCCGGGGCGTGCCGGCGGCGATCACATTGGGTCCGTAGAAAATGGCCTCGTAGGTGGTCGTGTCGCTCATATTTGGATCCCTTTCTCCGGGTGGAGACGTCTGCCTCTCTGGCGGGGCGCGTCGGTCTCAGCCTACGGCCGGGCGCGCAAGTTGCACAGGCCCGGGTGCCGGTGCGAGCGGGAAGGTGCCGTTTCGCGGCAACCCGCGTAGGGTCGAAGTCACGGTGCCGCTGGGGCTCGGTTCGAAGGAGTACACATGGCTGACAAATCACCCAAGAAGGACGCATCCAAAAAGGTTGCCGGCAAGTCCTTGAAGGAGAAGCGTGCCGACAAGCATGCCAAGGCGAACGAGACGACCGAGAAGGCGCGCAAGGCCTAGCGCCTGCTCCACGATTAAACTCAGGGTGTTGCCGCGCTAGCCGCGGCAACACCCTTTTATGTTCCGAAAGGACCTGCCGATGACCCTTCCCACCATGGACACCCAAGTGAGCTACCCGGCCGGGCAGACCGAGAGCACCGCGACGGTGCTGCACGTCGAGCCGCTCCCGACCGGACTGCTCGCCGTGCTCCTCGACACCACCCCCGTGCACCCGGTTGACGCGGGTTGGCCCGACCAGGGTCCCGACCGGGCCGTGCTGCGCGCCCAGGGAATCGAGCTGCCGGTGCTGGACTGCGTCGTCGGAGCAACGGACGGGTCGGCGCTGCATCTCGGCCGGGACATCCCGGTGCCGAAGGGAACGCCCGGCTGGGCGTTCGTCGTGGCCCACATCGTGCAGCCCCATGCCGCCCTGATCGAGGGGCAGCCGGTCGACGCCGTCGTTGACACCGGCTACCGGCGACGGATGTCCGCGGGCCACACCGCGTGCCACCTTGCCTCCCTCGCCCTCAACCTGGCTCTCGCAAACCGGTGGAAGAAGGACGTGCGCACCGACGCTCTCGGCAGCCCCGACTTCGACGGCACCGCGATCGACGTGTCCCTCATCGGCGAGAACGAATCCGTGGACACCTACCGGCTCGGCAAATCCCTGCGCCGCAAGGGCTTCGTCACGGAGGAACTGGCCGACCAACTGGCCGAGATCGAATCGATGCTGAACACCTCTCTCGCCGGGTGGGTGGCTACGGACGCGAGCGTGCGCATCGACCGGGACGGCCCACTGCTGACCGACCGCCGGTACTGGGTCTGTGAGCTGCCGGCACACGACGTGCGCATCCCCTGCGGCGGCACCCACGTTTCTTCCCTGGCCGAGCTCGGTGCTGTGCGCGTGGCGCTGTCCACAACCGACGTGGAGGGCACGACCGTGCTCAAGATGGAGACGTTCGTCGGCCGATCGGCGCTCGGCGGCTGAGGCCGGCGCAGGTCGGCACGTGAACTCGGCTTGGATCAGAAACTCCCATTTCGGAGATTTTTGCGACACGCTGTTCACCCCGGCGCACCACGCCGCATGAACCGAAATCTCCGAGTTCGGCGACGGAATGGCTCGTCGGCCTGAAGACGAAGACAGAAAGAAGAAGGCCCCCGGTTTCCCAGGGGCCTGCGACTGACGATTGTCACTATCTCGGTGGAGCTAAGGAGATTCGAACTCCTGACCTTCTCATTGCGAACGAGACGCGCTACCAACTGCGCCATAGCCCCTAACCGCTTATGCAGAATATCACGCGCGGCGACCGAGTTTCGCCGAACCGCCCGCTAGAGCCCGAATGTGCCCGGGTTCGGTCAGCCGACGGCGCGGCGACGGCGCAGCACGTCGTCGAGGTCGCTCATGCCGGGAGCGGTGTCTCCGACGACCCCCATCGACGCGAACCGGCTCGCTGCGGGCACAGCCGGAGCATTCTCGCGACCGGGCGCCGCACGCGTGAGCGGGGTGACGGCCACCTCGAGCGCCGCGGCCCGGCGGGCGAGTTCCGCCTCTGCGGCTACCTTCCGCAGCTCGGCGGCGGCATCCACGGATGCCATCGCCGCCTGGGCGACGGATCCGCGCGACAGGTGCATCGGCCGAGGCAGCGGCAACGGCGTCCAGCTCGGAGCGACGACCGGCGTCTCCTCGAGGTGCACGGACTCGAAGGCCTGCCCGACACGGGCGGAGGGGTAGCTGACCTCTGAGCCATTCGCGGCGGCAGCGTGCTGGTGGGCGCGGCGAGATGTGCGGGCGAGGCGCGACAGCGCCCCGACAGCGAGCGCGACCGTAGCCAGGCCGGCGAGGACTGCGGTCCAGGCTCCGCCCGCTGCCACCGCGAGAACCCCGGAGACGAAGAAGAGGATGCCCCCGAGCAGGATCAGGGAGGTCAGCGCTCGCACCCGGCGCAGACGCAGAGCGCGAGCGCGACCCGGCAATCTGGCCACGACCCCGGCGCCCACTGCGCCGGCACGCACTGCGGAAGCCTGGGCAGCGACCTCTCGGGCGGCAGCGGCGCGGTTTGTGGCGGCCAGGGCCGCGGCGGAGCGCCGGGCGGACGCGGCGGCATCCGTCACCGCCTTCGCCTCGGCTCGGGCATCGTCTTCGGCCTGGGCCAGCAGCTTGCGTTGGGTCAGGACGGTTCGGGCATTCGCTTCGAGCCGCACCTGCTGGGGCACCTCGGACGTCTCCGCCAGAATGCGCATGGTCTGCTGCAAGCGAACAGCGTTGCGCTCGGTGGTGAGGTACTGGCGTCGGCGCGCCCAGGTCGGCATGAGGTAGGTCACCCACAGGGCAGCCGCGACCGCAATCATCACTCCCCCGCCCAGGATCTCGCTACTCATAATCTCTAAGGTAAGAGGGCCGTAGCCATGCGGTGATGATTATCGAGGGTGTGTCACGGGCAATTCTTGCACTCATCGGTCACTCACCGTCAACGGATGCGCGGCCGCGGCCCGATCGACGTCCGTCACCCGGGCGGCGTCGGCCGGCGCCTGGCCGAACTGCCAGCGGTGCAGCACGCCCTGGCGCACCTCTTCGGCCACCAGCCCGAAGCAAAAATGGTCGCGCCAGTCGCCGTTAATGTGAATGTACCGGCGACGCAGACCCTCGTAGCGGAAGCCGAGTTTCTCCACGACCCGCAGCGAGGGCACGTTCTCGGGTCGGATGCAGATCTCCATGCGGTGCAGCCCGAGCTGGCCGAAGCAGTAGTCGGTGGCCAGGGCTACGGCTGTGGGCGTGATCGCCTTCCCTGCGAATTCCTCGCCCACCCAGTAGCCGATGGTGGCCGACGACAGGGAGCCCCAGGTGATCGACGACACGTTGAGCTGGCCGGCCAGCTCGCCCTGGTATTCGACCAGGAACGGCAGCCCGCTGCCGGCACGAGAGTGCGCAAGCAGGCTGCGGATGCTGGCGCGGGTGTCGAAGGACATCGGCGCATAGGGGCTGGTGGCCTCCCAGGTGCGCAGCCAGCCCCGGTTCTCCATCAGGGAACGGTCGAGGTTGCGGTCGTCGCGCAATCGGATCGGTCGCAGTGTGACGGGACCCTCATGAAGCGTCGGTATTGCGATCGCCACAGTGTGCCCGTCTACTCAATGCCGAAATGGTGTTCCCTTAATCTACCGCGCGTGTTTTAGTCGAGAGTGGCGACGAACTCGTGCAGCCAGGGCCGCAGGTCCGGTCCGAGGTCCTCGCGGTCGACGGCAAGCTGCACAATGGCCTTGATGTAGTCGAGGCGGTCGCCGGTGTCGTAGCGGCGGCCACGGAAAATGACCCCGTACACGCCGCCGCTGGTGACCGGGTTCAGCGCCATCTCCTGCAGCGCGTCGGTGAGCTGGATCTCGTTACCCTTGCCCGGCTGGGTGCGCTCGAGCACCTCGAAGACCTCGGGGCGTAGCACGTAGCGGCCGATGATGGCCAGGTTCGACGGGGCATCCTCGGTGCTGGGCTTCTCGACCAGCCCGGTGACCCGCACCACGTCGGGGTCGTCGGTGGCCTCGACCGCGGCCGCCCCGTAAAGGTGGATCTGTGAGGGCTCCACCTCCATCAGGGCAATGATGCTGGTATTGCGCGTGCTCTGCTCGGCGAGCATCTTCGACAACAGCGGGTCGCGCGCGTCGATGATGTCGTCACCGAGCAGCACCGCGAACGGTTCGTTGCCAACATGCATCTTGGCCCGCAGCACCGCGTGGCCGAGGCCCAGCGGGTCACCCTGGCGAACGTAGTGGATGTCGGCCAGGTCGGTGGCGTGGTTGACCTTCTCCAGTCGGCTGTGGTCGCCCTTTTTCTTCAGGATCGCCTCGAGTTCGGTCATGCGGTCGAAGTGGTTTTCCAGCGCGTTCTTGTTGCGCCCGGTGACCATCAGCACGTCGGTCAGGCCCGCGGCCACGGCCTCCTCCACCACGTACTGGATCGCCGGTTTGTCGACGACCGGCAGCATCTCCTTCGGCATGGCCTTGGTGGCCGGAAGAAAACGAGTGCCCAGTCCTGCAGCTGGAATGACGGCTTTGGTAATTGGTGTCCCCATGGTCCCTACGATATCGGCATCTAGGATGAGATATATGGATTCCGATATCGGTCACCGAAAGCGCGCGCTTCGCGCCGAGTTGCGGGAGCGCCGCCAGAACCTGACCTCGGTCGAGCGGGAGGCCGCGACGGCCGGATTCACTCAGAATCTGCAGAGCATCACTCTGGATCTGTCGGCCCGGTCCATCTCCTGTTACCTGTCCTCCCGCAACGAACCGGACACCCGCCCGTTCGTGAACTGGGCGGAGGCCCAAAGCATCCGGGTGCTGTTTCCGGTGTCCCGCGATGACGGACTCCTCGACTGGACCGTCGGCGAGGACCAGACCGAATTCGAGGGTCTCTCGGGCGCCCCCGAGGCAGGCGGCAGCCTGCTGGGCCCGATCGCGATCAACGACGTTGACCTCATCATCGTGCCGGCCGCCGCCGTCGATGCGACCGGCCTGCGCATGGGCTGGGGTCGCGGCTACTACGACAAGACCCTAGGCTCGATGGAGAAGTGCCCGCCGGTGTATGCCGTCGTCTTCGACAACGAATTCGTCGACGAGGTGCCCCGCGAGGTTCACGACCAGCCAGTCGACGGCCTGGTCACCCCCACGCGCATCATCGCGTTCTGATCGGCCCTCCCCTACTTCCTGTTCAACGAAAGCCATTTCATAATCGGAGATTCCGGCCCACGGGCCGGTCCCCCATCGGAGTTCCAGTGCCTACCTATTCCTACCGCTGCACCGAGTGCGACACCGCGTTCGACATCCAGCAAGCATTCACCGACAGCTCGCTCACCACGTGCCCGACCTGTGGCGGCAAGCTGCGCAAGGTCTTCTCGTCGATCGGCGTGACCTTCAGCGGTTCCGGCTTTTACAGCAACGACGCCCGATCGGATGCGAAGCGCTCGCTCGAGCGCTCGTCGAAGACCCCAGACAAAAAGTCAGATAAGAGCTCAGACGCGAAGTCGGGCGATTCCGGCTCCAGCACCGGTTCCGGCTCCTCCAGCGAGAAGTCCGCGGCCCCCGCGAAAGACAGCTCCGGCCCGACGAAAGTCGCAAGCACCAGCACCAGCAACACGCCCGCGTCCGCCGCGAAGGCCTCCTAGCCCCCAGCACCTCACCGCCTCAGCACCTCAGCACACCACTCGCCTGTCCCGGCGCCGAGACCTCACCGGAGTATCACCATGATCCAGGGCTTCAAAGAATTCATCATGCGCGGCAACGTCATTGAGCTTGCTGTCGCCGTGGTCATCGGCGCGGCGTTCACCGGGGTGGTCAGCGCGATCGTCACGGGCATCTTCAACCCGCTGATCGCGGCGATCTTCGACTCGGAGAGCCTGACGGAGGCAATGGTCATCGGCCTTCCCGGCGGGGGCGGCCTGTCGTTCGGTCTCGTCCTCGCCGCAGCCATCAACTTCCTGCTGGTCGCGGCCGTCGTCTATTTCGTCTTCGTGATGCCGCTCAACCACCTCAAGCACACGCAGGAGCGTCGCCGTGCAGCCGGAATTCCCTCCACCGCCGATGCCGCCGCCCCCACAACGGAACTCGACCTCCTGACCGAGATCCGGGACCTGCTGGCCGCCGGCGCGACACTCGACCAGGGTCCGAAGCACACGCTCTAGATGAGTGAGGCCTCATCGATTGGTTATCGCTCCCGGCAAGCCAATTCTGACCGGCCCCCGTTGACGCTGCTCAGTACAGGCGGAAGGCCGTGTCCGGGGTCGAACCAATTCGACGGAGATTCTGACGTTTGAGCGGGATTTCGGCCTGTTTCCGGACGATACGGGCAGAATCTCCGTCGAATTCGTTCGGGCCGCGGGCGGAGCGCGTGGTGGATACCGAGCGGCACAAGCGCTGCTGCACAGCGGGCAGGCGTTGTGGCCAACTCAGGAGATCCCTCCGGCCGGGTCGGGCATCCGCGCCGGTTCCGCACTGCTCCGCGGCGGCTGGTGAATGCGGCCGACGGATGTCCTGAGTTAGCCACACACACACACACGCGGGCTCGGCGGGCCCATCGCCCACGACGATGCGGCCTCACTCATCCACGGCAGTCACCGACTCCGTCCCTTCGGCTACCAGTGCGGCGGGCGGTCCTGACGGAGCCGTTCGTCGTTGACGCCGCGGGTGCCCGGTCCGGCGGGATCGGCGGGCACGATGCCGCCCTCCTCGCGCAGAACCGGTGGGTGCGGATCGGGGTCGGTGTCGGGCGCGGGCGTCAGCCGAGCACGCCGGGACGTGCCGGCCGATTTGACGACGGACTGCCGGGGAACGACGGATGCGTCCCGGTGGCCGACCTTATCCCGGTGGTCGAGCTTGTCGAGACCATCCCGCTCGGGTACGTCGCGCTCAGGCACCAGGTCGGCGCACCGGACCGGACGAACCAGGCCCCGTCGAACCACGCCCCGACGAACCAGGCGCCGTCGAACCAGGCGCCGTCGAACCACGCCCCGTCGTACCAGGCGCGGCCGAGCCATGCGCGGAGGATCCGGCAGCCGCCGGCGGCACCGACAGGCCGACGAGTGCCGCCACGCGGGCGGCCACCGCGTCCGGGTTGCTGAAGAGTTCGAAGCTGTGCACCCGCAGGTAGTGCCAGCCGAGGCGGCGCAGCACTTCGGGGCGGAGCCTCAGGGACTCGCGCAAGCTCGACCGGCCGACGACGGCATCCGTTTCGACGACGACGGCACGGCCCGCGTGCGAGCCGGCGAGGGCCAGCTTGCCGCGGTGGCCGAGCGACACGGTGAGGCCAAGGCGTTCCAGGCGGCGGGCCAGGTCGACCAGCATCGCCTCGCTCGCGTCGGGAACCTGGGCCTCGTTGCGGCGCGCCTCGGTCTCGCTGAGCACCTGGGAGAGCGCGAGGATGCCGTGGCGCTGGCGATCCTCGTCGATGTCGGAGGGGCGGAAGCAGGAAACGATGTCCATGGCCCGGCGGGCCCGGGTCATGCCGATGGCCAGCAGCCGCTCGCCGCCCGGTTCACCGAGCGAACCGAAGTTCGTCAGGAGACGGCCGTGCGGGGTGCGGCCGTAGCCGATGGAGAAGATCACCCGGTCGCGGCTCTGCGCCACGGCCTGCTCGAGGGTGAGCACAGTGAATGGCTCGGCCCGGTCTTTCAGGATGAAGTCGGAGAGGTCGGTACGCTTGGAGAAGGCGGACAGCACGGCCTGGTGCACACGCACGGAGTGCCGCGCGCTGGCCGTGATGACCATGAGTGATTCCTTCGGGCGCTTGACGGCGTGGTCCATGACGAGTTCGACGACCTTGGCCACCTCGGCGTCGACGCTTTCCACGGCCCCGGAGTCGGCGTCGGGCATGCCGTGCCCGCCGGCCACGTAGTTGATGGTGAGGCTGCCGTGCCCGAGGTAGCTGCCCGCCCAGGGCAGGGAGTCGATGCGCCCGCCGTAGAAACGGTGGTTGACGAGTTCCGCGAGGTCTTCGCCGCCAGCGCGGTAGCTGCGGGTCAGGGTGAGGGTCGGCAGCAGCTCGCCGAGGCGGGCCAGGGCCGAGTCGGCGTGCAGGGCGTCGACGTTGGTCTCCTGCTCGACGCGGTCGTCGGCGGCGGCCGTGATGCCGGTCTCGAACGACGACGGTGTCTGCGTGACCGGGTCGCCGAACGCGACGATCTGCCGGCCGCGACGGATGGCGCCGACGTTCTCGGCCAGAGTGGTGGCGCCGGCGTCGACGAGCAGGACGGTGTCGAAGCTCATCTGGTCGGCGAGTGCCGCCACCTCGTAGGGCGAGGCCAGCCAGACCGGGGCGAGCACGCGGCCCAGGTGCGGGGCGGCCTTGTGCAGGCGGGTGGGGGTGGCCCGGTCGGCGCGCAGCAGGCGCCTGAGGTTGTCGGCCTCCTCGGGCCAGTCGACGACGCCGATCTTCCAGGTCTCGGCGAGCAGCCAGGCGAGGAGCTGCCCGGTGGTCGAGGCGTGCGCCTCGTCGACCAGGCGGAAGTCGGCCTCGAGCCGGTCGAGAACCTGCGTGTTGGCGTTCAGGAGGGCCTTGTCGCCGCTGAGCATGGTCTCGAGCACGGACTGCCACCAGGCGAGTTCGAGCTCGTCGGCGACGTCTCTCTCGGACACGTGGCGCTGGGCCAGGTCGGTCATCAGCGGGTCGAGATTGTGTTCGCGCAGGGTAGCGAGCAGCGCGGTGCGCTCATGTAGGTTCGCCAGCACCTCGCTCTCGGCGGCCAGGCCGGAGATCGTGTAGATGAGCTCCTTCACCGGGCGGTTCGACAGCTGACGCGTGGTTCCGGCCGCTCCGAGCGGAATGTCGAGGCTCGCGAGGTCTTCCGAGACGCGCTGGTAGGCCACGTGCACATCCGAGATGCCCACGGGCACCTCGGGAGTGACGCCGGCGACTACGAAGCGCTGCCACAGGGTGCGCTGCTGCTGGATGCGGCGCAGGCTCTCGTTCATGTCGCTCACGTGCACGCCGGGGCGCAGGTATTCCACAGCGAGCTTGCGCAGACGGCGACGGTTCGCGCCGGTCATCTCGGGTGACTCCCGGCGGGACGCGGTCGCGGAGATCAGTTCGGTCAGGGACCGGTCGAAGACGGCCGGCTGGAACTTGTCGAGCGTCTCCCGGATGTCGAGCAGCAGCCGCAGGTAGACGCCGAGCTCGGCGATGGTCTCGAACGGTCGCAGTCGGGTCTGGCCGACGAGTCCGGCGGCACGCTCGAGCAGGCGCGGGAGTTCGATCTGGTTGACCCGTTTGGCCAGCTGGTGCGCCGCCGAGGCGTCCGCGGTGGAGGAGAAGGAGGCTCCGTACCAGGGCGAGTCGCCCGGTCCGTAGCGGAATTCACCGAGTGCAGCCGCCTTGATCAGGGTGGCGGCGGCGGCCGGCCGACCCTGCGCCAGGCGTTCGAGCGCGCGTCGGTCGAGCCTGGCCGTGGTCGAGGGAGGTGAGGGCAGCTGCGCGAGGCGTGCCAACTCACCGAGGGCGTCGAGAACGGACACCCCGAGCGCCGGGTCGCGGCGGGTGAGCGCCGACCGGTAGTCGAGTAGCACCTTGCGCAGGCGCACGAGCGCGTCGTCGACGTCGCCGACCATGGGCTGGGTGGCCTTCTCGTTGCGGGTGATCGCCTGGATCAGGTCCCGGCGCAGGGTGCGGGGGGTCACGGCGACCCCGGGCAGCCCGACCTGCACCAAGCGGTGCGCGATACCGTCGAGGCTGGAGCGGCGGGCGCTGACGACGAGCACGCGCTTGTGCTGAGCGATAAGCGAGCCGATCGCGTTCACAATCGTCTGCGTGCCGCCGGTGCCGGGAAGGGTTTTCACGACGAGCGAGTTGCCGGCCGCGATCTGCGCGACGACGTTCTCCTGCTCGGAGTCCGCGTCAAGCAGAAGGATGTCGGTGGCCGGTGGCCGGGAATCCTGGCCGAGCGGGACGACCGGGTTGTACGCGGTCTCGATGGCGCGCCGGGCGTTGGTGTTGCCACCGATCGCGTCGAGCAGCGGATGGTCCAGGTTGGCCGCATCGGCGGCGAGAGCGCGGCCGACGTCGGCGAACACGGAGGCCACGAGGCGCGGTACCACGTTGAACCAGGGCAGGTGCGAGGTGAGGCCGCGCAACCGGTCGATCACGGGCTGCGGTTTGAAGGCGCCGTTGGTGACGGCCAACGCCACGAACGCATCCGCATCCAGAACGATCTCGAACTGGTCCTTCAGCGCGCGGGCCAGTTCCGGGTTGAGGAACGGCTGGCCCTTGAGCTTGAGTTCGAAATCGCGGCCGTAGCGGCGGATGGCGAGGGGGCGCAGCAGCACGGGAGCGCTGTAGTCCACATCGTTGTGGCGCCACTCGGCGAGGCCGATGGCCAGGTGCACCGATTCGATGCCGCGCATGGAGCGCAGTTCGATGCCCTTCTGGGTGATCTCGCCAGCCGCCAGCCGCGCGTTGCGCAGGGCCAGCTCGTCGCGGATCAGGTTGGAGAGCAGAGCCGTCTTGCCGGTGATGAACTGGGGCAGACCGCCCGGATGGGTGGCGCTCAGTTCGATCCGCGTGCGGGGTCCGTCGCTGAAGTGCAGCAGCGGGGAACGCCCGCCTACTTCGGCGAGTTCGTCGCGCCAGCGCTGCCAGACCGGGTCGGCCACATTGCCCACGGTGAGGGACGGATCGCCCAAGCTGACCGCGTGCGGAGCCGCGGAATCGTGCGGGTCGGTGGGCGAAGCATCCTGAATCTCCGTCAGGATGCCGTCGTCATCTAGTTTCTTATCGAGGCGCCACACACTCGACACCATAAGCCAAATCCCTCCGATTCCCCGGCAGGCGGCCCGGAATTGCGCGGATTCAGCCCCGAATTGTCTCAAAAAGGGGCTTCCGGATGCGCGTGCGGCCGTCAGCGATTCGGCTCGCCTCGGCGAGAATGGTGCAATGAAACTCCCCCTCGTCGAACTCCACCTGCACATCGAGGGAACCCTCGAACCGGAGCTGCTCTTCGAGCTGGCCGCGCGGAACGCGGTGACTCTGCCGTGGGCGTCGTTGGCGGAGCTGCGCGCCCAGTACGACTTCGCCGACCTGCAGTCGTTCCTGAACCTCTACTACCGGGCCCTGGACGTGCTGCGCGAACGGATCGACTTCACCGACCTGACCCGCGCCTACCTGGCACGCGCCCGCACGGCCGGGGTGCGGCACGCGGAGCTCTTCTTCGACCCGCAGGCGCACACGAGCCGGGGCGTCCCGCTGGTCACCGCCCTGGCGGGGGTGCGCGACGCCCTGGACCGGTCGGTCGACGAGTGGAGCATCAGCACGAAGCTGATCGTGACGTTCCTCCGGGACCGTCCACCCGCCGAGGCCCTGCAGATCCTGCGAGAGATTCTCGCCGGTGGGGTGCCGATCGATGGCATCGGGCTGGACTCGGCCGAGGTCGGCTATCCCCCGGAGCTCTTCACCGAGGTCTTCGCTCTGGCCCGCGAGAACGGTTTGCGCCTGGTGGCGCATGCGGGCGAGGAAGGACCGCCCGACTACGTCTGGCAGGCCCTCGACCTGCTCGGGGTGGAACGCGTCGACCACGGCATCCGCAGCCTGGAAGACGAGGTGCTGCTTGACCGGCTTGTGCGGGACCGCATCCCGCTCACGGTCTGCCCGTTCTCGAATGTGCGACTGCGCGTGATCGACACCCTCGCCGACCACCCCATCGTGCGGATGCTCGACCGCGGGCTGCTCGCCTGCATCAACTCCGACGACCCGGCCTACTTCGGCGGCTACATCGACGACAACCTGGCCGCGGTCGATGCGGAGTTCGGCCTGGGACCGGACCGGCTGGCCCTGCTCGCCCGGAACGGGATCGAGGCGTCGTTCCTGACGAACGGGGAGAAGGCGGCCCTGACTGCCGAGGTCGATGCCTGGCGTGCTGCCCAGCCGGCGCCGGCTACAGCCATCCGTTCTTCTTGAAGACGCCGTAGAGGCCGACGCCCATCGCGAGCATGAGGGCGAGTGCGAACGGGTAGCCGAACACCCAGGTGAGCTCGGGCATGTGGGTGAAGTTCATGCCGTAGATGGTGCCCACGAGCGTGGGCGCGAAGAGGATGGCCGCCCAGCTCGAGATCTTCTTGACCTCTTCGCTCTGGACGAGGCTGGTCTCGGACAACCGCCGGGTCTCCTCGTTCTGGCGCTGGGTCACAAGGGTGCTGTGCACAGTGAGGGCATTGTCGAGGAGTTGGCGGAACGCGTCGCCGCGCTCGACAACCCGAAGGGTGTGGTCGAGCACGTCACGCAGGTGGTGGCTGAGCTCCGCGGGGACGTTGTAGGTGGTGAAGCCCTTCTGCAACGACTCCAGCATGCCCACGAGCGGCTGCGTCGCACGCTGGAACTCGATGACCTCCCGGGAGAGGTCGTAGATGCGCCGGGCGACGGCCTGATCGCCGTCGAAGAGCTGGTCCTCGATCTCGTCGATGTCGTTCTCCAACCCGGCGACGACCGGCCCATACTCGTCGACGATCTGGTCGAGGATGGCGTAGAGCACGGCCTCCGGCCCGAGGGCCAGCAGCTCCGGCGTCTTTTCCATGCGCTCGCGCACCTGCGCGAGGTCGGGCGACTCGGCGTGGCGAATGGTGGCCACGAAGTCCGGGCCCACGAAAACGTGCAGCTCGCCGAACTCGACGCGTTCTTCCTGGTCGAGATAGCGGGCCGGACGCAGCACGACGAAGAGGATGTCGTCGAAGCGTTCCAGCTTCGCCCGCTGGTGGCCCTTCAGCGCGTCTTCGACCGAGAGGTGGTGCAGGCTGAATTCGGCCGCGACCGAGCGCACCTCGTCGGGTGAGGGCCGGTACATCCCGATCCAGGCGAAGCCCTGGTGGGCCTTCATCACCTCATAGGTCTCGTCGAGCGTCGTCGGGTTCGCGGCCCGGCGGCCCTTCACATATACAGCGTTGTCGATCAGTGCCACGCGCGCTCTCCTTAGCTAACAGCTACCAGTGTCGCACCGGACGGGCCGCCCGCTGAGCGGGCTCGCGCACTGACCGGGCACCGGCGGGGAAGGTAGGTTGGGGGTCGTGAACCCTGAGCGAGCCGGCGACGTCTTCATCGTCGTCGCTCCCCGCGGGTCCACGGATGCCGACGACCGGCGGTTCCTGGCGGCCGCGGCTGCCTGGGCGCTCGGCGTTGATTCGCGCCTCGTGCGCATCGAGCGAGACTGTCCGCACTGCGGCGGCCGGGACCACGGCCGGCCGCTGGTGGCGGTGTCGTCCGGGGCCGGGACGGGGACCAGCCCGCTGCACGTCAGCCTCAGTCGCGCCGTCGGGTGCGTCGCGTTCGCCCTGACCTTCCTCGGCCCGGTCGGGGTGGACATCGAGAGCGTCGCGGACGTCTCCCGGGCCGGGTTCGATGCGGTCGCGCTCGGGCAGGCGGAGCTCACCGCCCTGGCCAGCCTGCCGGCCCCCACCGCGGGCGCCGCCGCGGGCGCCGCCGCGGGCGCCGCC
>NZ_SOFV01000032.1:0-2593 GCF_004402465.1 Cryobacterium sp. TMT2-14
GGTGAGTTCTGCTTCGATGGCCGCCTGGAGGCGTTCTTCGAGCAGGGGGGAGCCGATTTGTTGCACGATCTCGCTGAGGAAGCCGCGTACGACGAGGCGCCGGGCCTCGTCTTCGCTGATGCCGCGGGACTGCAGGTAGAACAGCTGCTCGTCGTCGAAGCGGCCGGTCGCGCTCGCGTGCCCGGCCCCCTTGATGTCGCCGGTCTCGATCTCGAGGTTCGGGATCGAGTCCGCCCGGGTGCCTTCGGTGAGCACGAGGTTACGGTTTTGTTCGTAGCTGTCGGTCCCGGCCGCATCCCGCCCGATCAGGACGTCGCCGATCCACACGGTGCGGGCGCCTTGACCCTGCAACGCACCCTTGTAGGTGACGCGGCTGCGACTGTTCGGCGCGACATGGTTCACGAATACCTGCTGCTCGAGGTGCTGGCCGGCGTCGGCGAAGTACAGGCCGAGCAGCTCCGTGTCCGAACCGATCCCGGCTAGACGCACCGACGGGTTCACCCGCACGATGCTGCCGCCCAGGCTCACCACGATGTGCTTCAACCGTGCGTCGCGGCCGATGGTGGCGAAGTGGTTCGTCAGGTGCACGGCCGTGTCGCCCCATTCCTGCAGACTGACCACGGTCAGGTTCGCGGACTCGCCCAGGATGATCTCGACGTTCTCGCTCAGCCGGGCCGCACCCGTGTTCTCCAGGATCAGGATGGCTTGGCTGAACGGCTTGGCCTCGATGATGGTGTGCGCGCCGCGCGCGCCGGAACCCAGGCCGGCACGGGTGACCGTGACCTCCTTGGCCTCCTCGCCGCTGATCGTGATCGCGAGAGCCTTCTCGAAACTCGACCACGCGTTCGCCGACGCGCGTTCCTCGGGCGCCCCGGCCGAACCGATCCGCGGGTCGGTGCGATCGACCCAGGCGACGCTGACCCCGGCGACGCGTGAAGACTCGACCGGGTACTCCGACCCGTCGAGCACACCCGCGGTCAGGTCGGTGAACTTCTTCACCGGCGATAGCTTCCAGACCGCTTCACGACCCGTGACGGGACCGAAGTCGGCCACGTTCACGCTCGCGAACCGGTCCGACCGGGTCTGCACCGGCACATAACCGAAACGGCCGTCCGAGTGCTCCTTGATGCCGTGCTGCTCCGCAGTAGGCATGGCATCCGTTGTGGATGCCGGGGTGGTTGGTGGGGAATTGAGTTGTGCAGAGACGGCGGACATTTAGCCGACGGATCCTTCCATGCCCATTTCAATGAGCTTGTTGAGTTCAAGGGCGTACTCCATCGGCAGCTCCCGGGCAATCGGCTCGATGAAGCCGCGCACGATCATGGCCATCGCCTCATCTTCGGGCATCCCCCGGCTCATCAAGTAGAACAGCTGCTCCTCGCTGACCCGCGACACCGTGGCCTCGTGGCCCAACTGCACATCATCGACCCGGATATCGATCGATGGATACGTGTCCGAACGCGATTTCGTGTCCACCAGCAACGCGTCACAGCGCACCGTGTTCGCGGAGTGGTGCGCCGTGGCATCCACCCGCACCTCACCGCGGTAACCAGACNGCGGAGTGGTGCGCCGTGGCATCCACCCGCACCTCACCGCGGTAACCAGACCGGCCACCACCCCGGGCAATGGACTTCGACACGATCGAAGACTGCGTATACGGCGCCATGTGGATCATCTTCGCGCCCGCATCCTGATGCTGACCGGGACCCGCGAACGCCACCGACAGGGTCTCCCCCTTAGCGTGCTCACCCATCAGATAAATCGACGGGTACTTCATCGTGACCTTGGAACCGATATTGCCATCGATCCACTCCATCGTGGCACCCTCCGCAGCCGTCGCACGCTTCGTGACCAGGTTGTAGACGTTCGTGGACCAGTTCTGGATAGTCGTGTAGCGAACGCGGGCATTCTTCTTCACAACAATCTCGACCACCGCAGAGTGCAGAGAATCGGACGAGTAGATCGGGGCCGTGCACCCCTCGATGTAGTGCACGTAGCTGCCCTCGTCGGCGATGATCAGGGTGCGCTCAAACTGCCCCATATTCTCCGTATTGATGCGGAAGTAGGCCTGCAGCGGGATCTCCACGTGCACACCCGGCGGCACATAAACGAAAGAGCCGCCCGACCACACCGAGGTGTTCAGCGCCGCGAACTTGTTGTCGCCGGAGGGAATGATCGTGCCGAAATACTCCTCGAAGAACTCCGGATGCTCCCTCAACGCCGTGTCGGTATCCATGAAGATGACACCCTGCGCAGCCAATTCTTCGTTGATCTGGTGATAGACCACCTCGGACTCATACTGGGCCGCGACGCCGGAGACAAGACGCTGACGCTCGGCCTCGGGAATGCCGAGCTTCTCATAGGTGCTCTTGATGTCCTCGGGCAGGTCGTCCCAAGTCTGGGCCTGCTTCTCCGTGGAACGCACGAAGTACTTGATGTTGTCGAAATCGATGCCCGACAGGTCAGCACCCCAAGTCGGCATCGGCTTGCGCTCAAACAACTCGAGGGCCTTGAGGCGACGCTGCAGCATCCACTCAGGCTCGCCCTTGAGATTGGAGATATCGGTCACCACCTCCGGCGAAATCCCGCGGCG
>NZ_SOFV01000017.1:0-135761 GCF_004402465.1 Cryobacterium sp. TMT2-14
CTTCGCGCAACTGCTGCTCCGAGTCCCGGTCCGGCTCCGATGATGGCGATGACAGGCACGATGGACTCCTTCGATTGCTGCTGCTTCGATGACTAACGCTGGGAGCTAGAGCCTAAACTCCGTCGCATTCCGATACCGAAAACCGCGATGCAGTCCGACTTTCTTACACCAGTGCTGGTCACTGAGTGGTCTAGCCACAGATTTCTCTGGGAATGACAGGCATGGGGCGAACGACGATCTTGTTCACTAGGCCTTCAGATGTAGCGAAATTGATCCAATTCCCGTTCCCGTCCGTCAACGTGTAGTGGGGAGTGAAATGGTCGTCCTGGTAGGTGATCGCGGGGTATGCGGTCTTGAGTTCATCGAGCGTGGTGCCGATCCCGATTCCAGCGGTCGTGCGCGGCGATGTGGCGGTGAAGTCCGAGGAAGTCGGCCCTCCCTCCAAGGCGATCAGCTCTACGAGGCCGTTGTCGGAACTGTCGGCGATGACCAAATTGGGAAATCCGGGCCGGTCGAAGGAGAGGATCGACGGACAGCCTTCGAAAACGGCACTGCTGGAGAAGGCGGTCATCAACCGGTCCGTCGCGCTGATACTATCCCCGATCACCAGCGGTCCCACGCTGGTGAAGCCGATGATCCACGAAGCCGGGTCGGCTAGGTCCATCGCGAGCTTTGTCGGTATCGGTGTCGGTGTCGGTGCAGTCGTGCTGGCCGTCGGGCCGACGGAACTCGTCGGATTCATTACCGGCGCATCGGGCCCCTGACGTGCACACCCCGACAGGAGCAGCAGCCCGATTGCCGCGACAGCTACGACGGGAAGCCGCCGGCGCTCGGAAACGTGAACTGACATCCGATTTCCCCCGATTTAGTTCTCAGAACCTGGATCCACATTAGTTTCACTCAACCGGGTTGCGTCACCGGCAGTCAGGACCGCCTGTGCGAGCATCTCCCGACGGGGGTTCCGTGCGTGCTGGCGACGACAGGACCGCTCGCTACGAGTAAGAGAGGAACGCTCTACACGTTGAACCTGAACTCCACCACGTCGCCGTCCTGCATGATGTATTCCTTGCCCTCGATGCGGGCCTTGCCCCTGGAGCGGGCCTCCGCCACGGAACCGGCCTCCATCAGGTCGTCGAAGGAGAAGATCTCCGCCTTGATGAAGCCCTTCTGAAAGTCGGTGTGAATGACGCCGGCAGCCTGCGGAGCGGTCCAGCCCTTTCGGATGGTCCAGGCGCGTGTTTCCTTGGGGCCGGCCGTGAGGTAGGTCTGGAGGCCGAGGGTGTCGAAGCCGATGCGGGCGAGCTGGTCGAGCCCGCTCTCGGCCTGGCCGGTGGAGGCCAGCATCTCGGCGGCGTCCTCGGCGTCGAGTTCACTGAGCTCGGATTCGAGCTTCGCGTCGAGGAACACGGCGTTGGCCGGGGCCACCAGCGCGGCCAGAACAGCGAGCTTCCCGGCATCCTGCAGCACCGCCTCGTCGACGTTGAACACGTAGATGAACGGCTTGGCCGTCAGCAGGCCCAGCTCGCGGATGGGCTCGATGTCGAGCGTGGCCGATGACAGCGGCGCTCCGGCGTCGAGGATGGCCTGCGCCTTGAGCGCGGTCTCCAGCACGATGGGGGGAAGCTTGCGCCCTTTGACCTCTTTCTCGAAGCGGGAGACCGCCTTCTCGAGGGTCTGCAGGTCGGCGAGGATGAGTTCGGTGTTGATCGTCTCCATGTCGCCGGCCGGGTCGACGGCGCCGTCGACATGCACCACGTCGGGGTCGGCGAAGCCGCGGATGACCTGCGCGATGGCGTCGGCCTCCCGAATGTTGGCAAGGAACTTGTTGCCGAGCCCCTCCCCCTCGCTGGCGCCGCGCACGATGCCGGCGATGTCGACGAACGACACCGGGGCAGGCAGCAGACGCTCGCTACCGAAGACCGCGGCCAGCTTGGCCAGGCGGTGGTCGGGCAGGTTGACGATGCCGACGTTGGGCTCGATGGTGGCGAACGGGTAGTTCGCCGCGAGCACGTTGTTCTTGGTCAACGCGTTGAAGAGGGTGGACTTGCCAACATTGGGCAGTCCGACGATTGCAATAGTAAGAGCCACGAGAGTCAATCGTACCGTCTGCGACCCGAGGCCGGTCGGCACAGCGGCGACGCGCTGTCGGCGGCCCGTGACAGGATGAAGCGGTGCCAGTCAACTTCACCGCCATCGACTTCGAGACCGCCAACTCCTCCAGCGCTTCGGCCTGCTCGGTGGGGCTGGTGAAGGTCCGTGACGGCAAGGTCGTCGACCGCATCGCCTGGTTCATCAAGCCGGCCGTCGGGCACGACGTCTTCCTGGCCTGGAACATCAAGATCCACGGCATCCGGCCGACGGATGTCGCCTGTGCGGCCACCTGGGCGCAGCAGCTTCCCGACCTGGTCGCCTTCGCCGGCGACGACCACCTCGTGGCGCACAACGCCGGGTTCGACCTGGGGGTCATCAAGACGTCCTCCACGGTCGCCGGGCTGGTCGTGCCCGACTTCAACTACGTCTGCAGCCTCCAGGTGGCCCGCCGCACCTACCACCTCGACTCGTACCGGCTCCCGGTGGCCGCGATGGCCGCGGGCTTCGAGGGTTTCGCCCACCACGACGCCCTGGCCGACGCGGAGGCCTGCGCGGCCATCATGATCCACGCCGCCGACCGGCACGGGGCCGACACTCTCGAGGAGCTGGCGCAGATCACCGGCGTGAAGATCGGCGCCATCGGGCCGTTCGCCACGAAGGAGAAGTCCGCCACGCACGGCCCGATGGCGCTGAACTAGGCATCCTTGGGGCACCGGCTCGGGCAATGTCGGTGGCCACTGGCAGAGTAGAACCATGGATTCCTGGTTCAGTCTTCTTCTCGGCCTTGTCGTCGGCGCCCTGCTCGGCACCCTACTCACGGTGGTCCTCACGGCGCGTTCCGCCGAGCGCCGCAACGAAGGCTCGTCCGGCACCGATCCCCTCGTCATCGAGGCCCGGCACCAGGTGGCCTTGGCCGAGGTGTATGCCCGAGAGGCCGGCATCCAGTCCATCCTGCGCGAAGAGCTGGCCTCAGTCCAGGCCACCGCCGACGCCCTGCGCGGACAGGTCGTCGACGCGGGGCGGCAATACCGCGAACTGAGCGACCGCCAGCGCAACGACCAGGACGCGCGCACCGAGCAACAGAATCAGGAAAGCAAGGTGCTCCAGGCCCTCGCTCCGGTCAAGGAGAGCCTGCAGGACATGCAGCAGAAGGTCGCCGAGCTCGAGGCCCAGCGCAGCCTGCAACACGGCGAGCTCAGCCAGCAGCTGCGGTCGGCGACCGAGTCGGAGGAGCGCCTACGGAGCACCGCCGAGTCGCTCGCGTCGGCCCTGCGCGCCAACAACACGCGCGGGGTCTGGGGCGAAACCCAGCTGCGCAGCGTGGTCGAGGCCGCCGGCCTGATCGAGCGGGTCGACTTCGATGTGCAGTCGAGCATCACCTCCGACGCCGGCGCCGGCCGCCCCGACATGGTCGTGCACCTGCCCGGCGGCAAGAACATCGCCGTCGACGCGAAGGTGCCGTTCACGGCGTTCCTCGAAGCCAGCCAGATCCCGGTCACCGCCACCGGTGCCCTGGGAGCCCAGCGGGCCGTCTACATGAAAGCTCACGTCAAGGCCGTGCGCGACCACATCACCGCCCTCGGCAGCAAGGCCTACTGGCAGGGCTTGGAGGCCTCCCCGGAGATCGTGATCGCCTTCATCCCGAGCGAGTCCCTGGTCTCCTCGGCGCTGGAGGCCGACCCCTCGATCATGGAATTCGCGTTCTCGAAACGGGTGGCCCTCGCCTCCCCGGTGACCCTGTGGTCGGTGCTCAAGACGGTGGCCTTCACCTGGCAGCAGGACGTGCTCACGCATGACGCAAAAGTCTTGTTCGACCTCAGTCGGGAGCTATACGGCCGTCTGGCCACCACGGCCACGCACATCGAAAAACTGGGCCGGTCGATCGAGCGCACGGTGAAGGACTACAACGGCTTCGTCGGCTCGATGGAACGCCAGGTACTGCCCACCGCACGCAAGCTCAACGCCCTCGACGAGTCCAAGGTGCTGGCGCCGCTGGCGGGCATCGAGGACACACCGCGCGAACTGGCCGCCTGGGAGTTCGTGTCGGAGCTGGAGGCCGCGGTACTCGAAAGCGCCGCACTCGATGCCGCCGCACTCGAGGCCGCCGCACTGACTGACTCCGAGAATCGCCGATAACGCCGAAAATCGCCGTCGGAGCGGCGATTTTCGGCCTTGCAGGCAGCTAAAGCCGAGCGCCTAGAGCCACTTCGAGGCGAGGTGCTCGGCGATCACCCGACGCGTGGTGCCGGACTTCGAGCGCAGCACGATGCTCTCGGTGCGGATGATCGGGCCCTGGCGGCGCACGCCGTCGACGAGTCCGCCATCCGTCACGCCCGTGGCGACGAAGAAGGTGTTGTCGCCGCTGACCATGTCGTCCAGCTCGAGCAGCTTGTCGACGTCGAGGCCGGCCGCGACGGCACCCGCACGCTCGGCGTCGTCCTTCGGTGCCAGGCGTCCCTGCATGTAGCCGCCGATGGCCTTGAGCGCGCAGGCCGTGGTGATGCCTTCCGGGCTGCCACCCGTGCCGACGCACATGTCGATGCGCGTTTCCCAGCGAGCCGCGTTGATGCCGCCGGCGACGTCGCCGTCGCTCATCAGCCGCGTGCCCGCTCCGGCGCTGCGAATGGCGTCGATAAGTTCGGCGTGGCGGGGACGGTCGAGCACGGCGAGGACCATTTCGCCGACTGGCTTGCCCGTCGCCTTCGACAGCTCACGGATGTTGTCGCCGATCGGGGCGTCGAGGCTGACGACTCCGCGCCCGGCGGCGCCCGTGACGATCTTGTCCATGTAGAACACGGATGACGCGTCGAGCATGGTGCCGCGGGAGGAGACCGCGATCACGGAGAGGGCATTCTGGCGTCCGGCGGCGGTGAGGCTGGTGCCGTCGATCGGGTCGACCGCGATGTCGCAGGCGGGTCCGGTTCCGTTGCCGACGCGCTCACCGTTGAAGAGCATCGGGGCTTCGTCTTTCTCACCCTCACCGATGACGATGAGTCCGTCGAAGTTCACGGTGCCGAGGAAGACGCGCATGGCGTCGACGGCTGCCTTGTCTGCGGCATTCTTGTCGCCGCGGCCGATGAACGGGACCGCACGAATCGCTGCGGCCTCGGTGGCCCGCACCAATTCCATCGCAAGGTTGCGGTCGGGGTGCATGAAATTGGGGGCGACTTCGGGGCTGTTCACAGATGGTCCTTCCCGGACGAAGAGTGCGGCAGTGGCAAGACCCATCTTTGGGCCGGCACCGGTGTCGGTGCTGCCTCGTTCAGCCTAGCGCCCGCTCTTCGTCGCGGGGGCGTTCGCTCGCTGGCACGGCCGGAGACCCACCTCGGTAGGATGAGAAGACCGAAACGGTTCAATCGAGGAGACTCAACAATGCCCATCGCAACCCCAGACCAGTACGCCGAGATGCTCAACAAGGCCAAGACGAAGGGGTTCGCCTACCCGGCGTTCAACGTTTCGTCTTCTCAAAGCATTAATGCCGTTCTTCAGGGCCTGACCGAAGCCGGCTCTGACGGCATCATCCAGGTCACCACTGGTGGCGCAGATTACTTCGCCGGCCACACGGTCAAGAACCGCGCATCCGGTGCGCTCGCGATGGCGCGCTTCGTGCAGTCCGTCGCCGACAATTACCCCATTACCGTTGCGCTTCACACGGACCACTGCCCCAAGGGCGCGCTCGAGGACTTCGTCCTCCCGCTCATCTCCGCTTCCGAAGACGAGGTGAAGGCCGGCCGCAACCCGATCTTCCAGTCGCACATGTGGGACGGCTCCGCAATCCCGCTGGCAGAGAACCTGGACATCGCCAAGGACATTTTGAAGCGCACCCAGGCGATCAACACCATCCTCGAGGTCGAGATCGGCGCCGTCGGCGGCGAAGAAGACGGCGTCGAGGGCGACATCAACGAGAACCTGTACACGACACTCGACGACGCGCTCTCGATGATCGATTCCCTCGGCATGGGCGAGAACGGCCGCTACATGGCTGCCCTCACCTTCGGCAACGTGCACGGCGTGTACAAGCCCGGCAACGTCAAGCTGCGCCCGGAGCTCCTCAAGGAGATCCAGGACGGCGTCGCCGCCAAGCTGGGTACCGGCCCGAAGCCGCTCGACCTGGTCTTCCACGGTGGGTCAGGCTCGACCGACGCCGAGATCGCCGAGGCCGTCGCGAACGGTGTCGTCAAAATGAACATCGACACCGACACCCAGTACGCGTTCACCCGCGCGGTCGCCGGCTACATGCTGAGCAACTATGACAGCGTGCTCAAGGTTGACGGCGAAGTCGGCAACAAGAAGGTCTACGACCCGCGCGCCTGGGGCAAGGTTGCCGAGACGGGCATGGCCGCTCGCGTCGCCGACGCCACCCGCCAGCTCGGCTCCGCCGGCCACTCGAACAGCTAGCACCGGATGACGATGGCCGAGAATTCTTCGTCGACTCCTTCGGGAACCCCTCCGGAGGATTCCCGGCCCCGTCCCCAGTACGGTGAGCTTGCGCCCGAGGGTTGGAGCTGGACTCCTAGCCCGGATGAGCCCACGCTCGCCACACCGCCGGCTCCGGGGCCGTCCGCGGCACCCGAGCGGGCTGTGCGCCCGGCCGGAACCGCGCCGGCCTGGGACCGGCCGGTGACTCTGAGCCTGCTCGTCCTCGGGCTCCTGTCCACGTTCTTCGCGGTCAGCATGCTCACGATGATCACCGAGTCCATTCAGTTGCTCCATACCCAGCTGGATCTCGCCGCGTATGAGCCGGATCCCTCCGCGGCCGGGCTGGTCACGGCCGGGATCATCGGTGTGTCCCTGGTCTGGCTGGCCACGGCGGCAGGCGTGATCCTGTTGCTGGTCCGAGGCAAGCGCGCGTTCTACGTGCCGCTGATCGGTGTGGTCCTGTCCGCGTTCGTGTTCATCGCCTTCACCACCGCGGTTTTGGCCACCGACCCGACGCTGCTCAACGACCCGAACCTGATGGACGTCTACGGCCAGCTGTAGACGACGCCATTCTGCCGGGTCCGGCGTGCACGAAGGCCCCCGTCGGTCAGATCCTGGATCTGATCGACGGGGGCCTTCGTGGTGAACGCGGCTGGCCGGTTCCTAGCTGCTGACCCGTCCGCCGAGACCGCGGGCATCCGCGTTGCCGGCCAGGTCATTGCGCAGTTCCTTCGGCAGCGAGAACAGCAGGTCCTCCTCGGCCGTCTTGATCTCTTCGATGTCGCCGTAGCCGGCCTCGGCCAGATCGGCGAGCACCTCGTGCACGAGTTCGTCGGGCACGGATGCCCCGCTGGTCACGCCCACGGTGACAACCCCGTCGAGCCACTCCTGCTGGATCTCGCTGGCGAAGTCCACGCGGTAGGCAGCCCGAGCACCGTACTCCAGCGCCACCTCGACCAGTCGCACCGAGTTGGACGAGTTCGCCGAGCCGACCACAATGACGAGGTCCGAATCACGGGCCACCTTCTTGATCGCCACCTGGCGATTCTGGGTGGCGTAGCAGATGTCGTCGCTGGGGGGATCCTGCAGATTTGGAAAACGGGCACGCAGGCGACGCACGGTTTCCATGGTCTCGTCCACGCTCAGCGTGGTCTGGGACAGCCAGACCACCTTGTCGGGGTCGCGCACCTCGATGGTGTCGGCGTCGTCAGGGCTCCCGACGAGCGTGGTGTGCTCGGGTGCCTCCCCCGCGGTTCCCTCGACCTCTTCGTGGCCTTCGTGGCCGATCAGCAGGATCTGGAAGTCGTCCCGGGCGAAGCGCACGGCCTCACGGTGCACCTTCGTGACCAGTGGGCAGGTGGCGTCGATTGCCAGCAGGCCGCGGTCCGCCGCCGCAGTGACGACGGCCGGTGACACGCCGTGGGCGCTGAAAACGATGTGGGAGCCGGTGGGCACCTCGTCTACTTCCTCGACGAAGATCGCCCCCTTCTTCTCCAGCTCGGAGACCACGTGGATGTTGTGCACGATCTGCTTGCGCACATACACGGGGGAGCCATACAGTTCGAGGGCCTTCTCGACGGCGATGACGGCACGGTCCACGCCGGCGCAGTAGCCTCGCGGGGCGGCCAGCAGCACCCGTTTGCGTCCGAGCACCGGGGTATCCTTGAGCCTGTTGCGTGCGCGGGGAATCCGTGGCATGCCAAGGCCGATCACAGGCGAATCCGTACTGATAGTCACCTCCTCATCTTATGGGGGCCGACTGTGCAGTCCGTGGGAGGAACGATTGATGACGGACGCACCACCCACCCTCGAGACCCCCTGGCCGGTCGGGCTGCTGGCCAACAAGATCCGCGGCTACATCGAGCGCCTCGGCACGGCCTGGGTCGAGGGCGAGATCACCCAGTGGGGCGCCAGCGGCGGCAACGTTTACGGCAAGCTCAAGGACCTCACCGAAGACGCCACGGTCGGCTTCACGATCTGGTCGTCGGTGCGCGCGAAGCTGACCAACGACTTCAAGCAGGGCGACCGGGTCATCGCCCTCGTCAAACCCAACTACTGGGTCAAGGGTGGCACTCTCACCATGCAGATGCTCGAGATGCGCCACGTGGGCCTCGGCGACATGCTGGAACGGCTCGAACGACTGCGCAATCGGCTGGCCGGCGAGGGTCTGTTCGACGCGTCCCGCAAGAAGCCGCTGCCCTTCCTCCCCCATTGCATCGGCCTGGTCACCGGCAAAGACTCCGACGCTGAGAAAGACGTCATCCGCAACGCCCAGCTGCGCTGGCCGGCCGTCACTTTCGACCTGGCCTACGCCGCCGTGCAGGGTGATCGCATGGTGTCCGAGGTGACCGCGGCCATCCAGCGGCTGGACGCCGACCCGGAGGTCGACGTGATCATCGTCGCCCGCGGCGGCGGCGACTTCCAGAACCTGCTCGGCTTCAGCGACGAGACGCTGATCCGGGCTGCGGCGGCCTGCACGACCCCGCTGGTCAGCGCGATCGGCCACGAGGCCGACCGGCCGCTGCTCGACGACGTGGCCGACCTTCGCGCGTCGACGCCGACGGATGCCGCCAAACGCGTCGTGCCGGACGTCTCCGACGAACTCAACCGGGTACAGCAGGCCCGGGCCCGCCTCAGCAACCGGCTGACCGGTATCCTCGCGCACGAGGTCGACCGGATCGGTCAGCTTCGCTCACGCCCGGTGTTGAGCACCCCCGAGTGGATCATCGATTCCCGATCCGAGGACCTCACCCGCTACGTCGCCCGCGGCGCCGAGCTAATCGACCGGGCGGTCGAGCGGGCCGGAGCGGTGATCGTCGACCTGCGTTCCCAGTTGCGCGCCCTCTCCCCCCAGGGCACCCTCGACCGCGGCTACTCGATCGTGCAGTTGCAGGGCGGCCAGGTGGTGCGCTCGCCCGGGCAGGCACCGTCGCAGACGAAACTCCTGATCACGCTCGCCGAGGGCGCTCTGGCGGCCACCGCGGACGTGGCAACCTCCGACCCGACACCGTCGAATGAGAAATTAGAATGGACACCATGACCTCGGCACCAGACGAAATCAACGCACTGAGCTACGAACAGGCCCGGGATGAACTCGTGCGCGTGGTGAACGCCCTCGAGCAGGGAGCCTCGTCGCTGGAGGAATCGCTCGCGCTGTGGGAACGAGGTGAGGCTCTCGCCCGCCGCTGCGAAGAGTGGCTGATCGGCGCGAAAGCCAGGCTGGATGCCGCCAGGGCAGGCCAAGTCGACTCCGCCGCGACAGCCGGATGAGCCCCGCCAAGCGCGCGCCCCGAATCGTCGCAGAGCTGGGTCGCCCGGAGACGCCGGATGAAACCCGCACCCGGCTGGCCGAGAACTCCCGCAAGTACCGCTCCCACAAGACCGTGAACAATCTGGTCCTGTCCCTGCTGGCCACACTGGGCACAGTCCTGGTGCTCGTGCTGCTGGTGCCGCGCAGCGACGCCCCGCAGAACCGCGACGTCGATTTCGCCGCCGTCGCCGCGCAGGTGCAACCCGGCCTCACCGATCCCCTGCTGGTTCCGGAGTTGCCGAGTGGGTGGACGGCCAACGCCGCGCAGTGGCACCTGGGCGGAAGCGACAAGATCCCGTCCTGGTACATCGGTCTGATCACGGCCAAGACCGAGTTCATCGGCCTCACCCAAGCGCTCGGCGCCAACCCGAGCTGGCTCGCCGACGAGCTGCAGGATGCTCCGGTCGCCGGCACCGTCATGATCGCCGGAGTCACCTGGGACGTCTACCGCAACACCGCACCGGAAGATGACCGCGGCAATTTCGAATCCGCTCTGGTGACCACGGCCGGCGACAGTACCTACCTCCTCGTCGGCACCGCCGATGACGAGGAACTCGCCGTCCTGGCCGCAGTGCTGGCCGAACAGATCAGTTCCAACAGCACCGAGGGACAGTAATGGGCGAGGCAGCAACACCGGCAGACGTCTGGACCGACCTGCAGCGCGGAAACGACCGCTTCGTGAGCGGCGAGCCGCGGCATCCGCGGCAGGATGTGGACCGCCGAGCCGAACTCGCCTTCGTACAGACCCCCGACGCGGCCCTGTTCGGCTGCAGCGACTCGCGGCTGGCCGCCGAGATCATCTTCGACAAGGGCCTCGGCGACCTCTTCGTCGTGCGCAATGCCGGTCAGGTCATCTCCGATTCGGTGCTCGGCTCACTCGAATACGCGGTCGCCGTGCTCCGTGTGCCGCTCATCCTGGTGCTCGGCCACGACGGCTGCGGGGCCGTGCGCGCCGCCATCGATTCCCAGGCCGCCGACGCGCAACCTCTGCCCGCGCACATCAGCCGGATCATCGAGAAGATCGTGCCGGCCGTCCGCCGGGTGGCGGAGTCCAAGGATGCGACGTCGATCGATCCCGAGCTGGTCGACGCCCTCGCCGTCGGCCGCGAACACCTTCGCGACACGGTGTCCGAACTGCTCGAGCGCTCTGAGATGATCAGGGCGGCCGTGGCAGAAGGTACATTGGCTATCGTCGGGGCGAACTACCGGCTGCTCGAAGGCCGTGCCGTGCCCGACATCGTTGTCGGCGTGGTTTAGCCGAGCAGCCCGCCCGCGGCGAGCCGCCCAGGCCGTCGCCGCGCGTTCCCGTACCGAAGAGATTCCCAACCGAAAGGTAATACACACCGTGGTGGACAAGACCGCTGAAGCCGAGTACCGGATCGAACACGACACGATGGGCGAGGTCCGGGTTCCGGTCGCCGCCCTCTACGGGGCGCAGACGCAGCGGGCCGTCGAGAATTTCCCGATCTCCGGCTCGGTACTGGAGCCCGCCCAGATCGCCGCCCTGGCGCGCATCAAAAAGTCCGCCGCCCTGGCGAACGCGAAACTAGGGGTACTAGACGTCGACATCGCCAACGCGATCGCCACCGCCGCCGACGAGGTCTCCACCGGTCGCTACGACTCCGAGTTCCCGATCGACGTCTACCAAACCGGCAGCGGCACCTCCTCGAACATGAACATGAACGAGGTCCTCGCGACCCTGGCGACCCGCAGCCTCGGGCGCCCGGTGCACCCGAACGACCACGTGAACGCGTCTCAGTCCTCCAACGACGTGTTCCCGACATCCGTGCACCTCGCCGTGACGAGCGCGCTCATCGACGAGCTCGTCCCCGCACTCGACCACCTGGCTGTGGCCTTAGAGGCCAAGGCCGAGCTGTGGGCCGGCGCGGTCAAGGCCGGCCGCACCCACCTGATGGATGCCACCCCGGTCACCCTCGGCCAGGAGTTCGGCGGATACGCGCGGCAGATGCGCCTCGGCATCGAGCGCGTGCGCACCGCGCTTCCCCGCGTCGCGGAGGTCCCCCTCGGCGGCACTGCGGTCGGAACCGGCATCAACACGCCCGCAGGGTTCCCGCAGCTCGTGATCGAGCTGCTCGTCGAGGAGACCGAACTGCCGGTCACCGAGGCACGCGACCACTTCGAGGCGCAGGCCAACCGGGACGGCCTGGTGGACGCATCCGGCGCCCTTCGCACCATCGCGGTGAGCCTCACCAAGATCTGCAACGACCTGCGCTGGATGGGCTCGGGACCCAACACGGGCTTCGGAGAGCTGAACATCCCCGACCTGCAGCCGGGCTCCTCGATCATGCCGGGCAAGGTGAACCCGGTGATCCCCGAGGCCGTGCTGATGGTCTGCTCCCGCGTGATCGGCAACGACGCCACCATCGCCTGGTCGGGCGCGTCGGGCTCGTTCGAGCTCAACGTCGCGATCCCGGTGATGGGCACCGCCCTGCTCGAGTCGATCCGCCTGCTCTCGAACGCGGCCCGCGTGCTCGCCGACAAGACCGTCGACGGCCTCACAGCGAATGTCGAGCGCGCGCGCGCGCTGGCCGAGTCCTCCCCCGCCATCGTCACTCCTCTAAACCGGGTCATCGGCTACGAGGCCGCGGCCAGGGTGGCAAAGTACTCGGTGGCCGAAGGGGTGACCGTGCGCGATTCCGTCATCGCGCTCGGTTTCGTTGAGCGCGGCGAGGTCACCCTCGAACTGCTCGACACCGCCCTCGACGTGCTGAGCATGACCCGCCCGCCTCAGGCGAAGTAGCCCCGCGCTTTCTCACTTGCGCAGCTCCTTGTCCGTTCAGCGCTCACCAATTCGACGGAGATTTTGCTCCCAGTTGCCTGTTTTCGTACCGAAAGCGGCTTCTGGGGCAAAATCTCCGTCGAATTCGTCAGGGCGCTAGCGCACCTCGTTGCCCTCGAGCATCTCGGTCACGAGGGCGGCGATCGCGCTCCGCTCCGAGCGGGTGAGCGTCATGTGGGCGAAGAGCGGATGTCCCTTGAGCGTCTCGATGACCGACGCCACCCCGTCGAAGCGGCCGACCCGCAGGTTGTCCCGCTGCGCCACATCGTGGGTGAGGACCACCCGCGAGTTCTGCCCGATCCGGCTGAGCACCGTGAGTAGCACGTTGCGTTCGAGCGACTGAGCCTCATCGACGATCACGAAAGCGTCGTGCAGGGACCGGCCGCGGATGTGCGTCAGCGGCAGGACTTCGAGGATGCCGCGCTCGATGACCTCCTCCAGCACGTTCTCGGAGACGATGGCCCCGAGTGTGTCGAAGACCGCCTGGGCCCACGGGCTCATCTTCTCGGCGGCGTCGCCGGGCAGGTACCCCAGCTCCTGGCCGCCGACCGCGTAGAGCGGTCGGAAGACCATGATCTTGCGGTGCTGCTGGCGTTCCAGCACGGCCTCGAGCCCGGCGCAGAGGGCGAGCGCCGACTTCCCCGTGCCGGCCCGACCTCCCAGTGACAGGATACCGATCTCCGGGTCGAGCAGCAGGTCGATGGCGAGCCGCTGCTCCGCCGAGCGTCCCTTCAGCCCGAAGACGTCCCGGTCGCCGCGCACGAGCTTCATCGCGCCGTTGCCGGTCACCCGGCCGAGCGCCGAACCGCGGTCGGAGTGGATGACCAGGCCCGTGTTCACGGGCATGTCCTGCACGAGACGGGTGTGCACGACCTCCTTGTCGTAGAGCTCGTCGATCAGGTTCGAGCCCAAGGTGATCTCGTCGATGCCGGTCCAGCCGGAATCCACGGCAAGTTCATGACGGTACTCTTCTGCGGTGAGGCCGAGCGAGGCCGCCTTGACCCGTAGGGGCAGGTCCTTGGAGACGACGGTCACATTCAAGCCGTCGTGGGCGAGATTCAGGGCCACGGCCAGGATGCGGGAGTCGTTGTCACCGAGTTGCAGTCCGGACGGAAGCACCGACATGTTCGAGTGGTTGAGCTCCACGCGGAGGCTGCCGCCGTCACCGACCGGGATCGGGAAGTCCAACCGTTCGTGCTTCACCCGCAGTTCGTCAAGGAACCGCAGTGACTGGCGAGCGAAGTAGCCGATCTCCGGGTCGTTGCGTTTGGCCTCGAGCTCCGCAATCACCACGACGGGGAGCACGACGGCGTGCTCCGCGAAACGGAAGATCGCTTTGGGATCGGAGAGCAGAACCGAGGTGTCAAGAACGTACGTGCATTCGGTCTGCCCCGTCGCCGACGCGCTCTGGTTAGAACCCTTGTTATCGATCTGATTAGCGGTCACAACCACTCCCACCCCGTGCCCCGTGAGGCACAGATTGTGTTGGCGAGCGGCCACAGGGTTCTCGAGCCGTACTTATGTGGCCGTCTCGATCAGGCGCCATACCTGATAAGCATGACGCTACTTACCCGCACGCTCCAGGGGAAGAGCGACACGCCCATTCGAAACAATGTTCACCGAGCCGTCGTCAGTAGGTCACGGCGGTCGCATACGAGGTGAACGCCCCGCGCAGCATGTCGACCGTGTCCGGGCTGAGCGCAGCATGGGTGCTCAGCCGCACGGTCCCGCTGCGGGTCGTCGCCGTCACCCCGTGGTTGTGCAGCGCGATGCTCAGCAGCGTGAGCTGGCTCGCCGGTGGCTCGAGCAGTAGGATGCCGGCCCGCTCCCGGTCGTCTCGGGAGGAAACCACGGGCACAGCAAACTCGTCCGCCAGATCGATCAGAAGCGACACGTTCACGGCGATCGCATCTTCAATGGCACGGATACCGACCTCGGCCACCTCCTCGAGGGCGGCCGCGAACCGGGCCTGGGCGATGGCGTCGCCATTGCTCACCCGGAACGCGTTTGCGCTGCGGCTCGGCGGCAATACTTCGTCCCACGGCTCGGGGACGTCGGTGCCGGCGAAACCGGAGAACACGGGGACCAGGCGTTCCACCGCACGGTCGCTGAGAGCCAGGAACCCGGTGCCCCAGCCGGCCCTGGACCATTTCTGCCCGCCCGACGCGACGACGTCTGCCACCTCGTAGGGGACATCCACTGCGCCGAAACCCTGGATGGCGTCGACGATGAGCAAACGGTCGCCGATGACCTGACGGATGCCCTCGAGGTCCACGCGATGGCCGGTGCGGGAATCGACGAGGCAGACCGCCACTGCGGCAGTGGCCGGGGTGAGCTGCTCCCGGATCTGACCAGGGGTGACGCGGCCGTGGTCGGTCGCCAGCCAGAGCGGGGTGACCACCTGCAGCGCCTCCGCGGCGCGCACGGCCGCGAACGGGACCGTGGGAAAGTCGCCCGACGACAGCAGCACCGCCCCCGTCAGGCCGAACATGGCCTGCATCACGCCGGTGGTGGTGTTGGGCTCGGAAACGACCTGGTCGGCGCGAAATCCGGTCACCCGGGCCACGGCGGTGCGCAGCCGCTCGTCCTGGGCTTGGAAGTGGTCCAGGCTGCCGAACCGGGCCCGCGAGAGCACCTCGGTCTGGCCGAGGGTTTCGGCGACCACACCCGCCGACAGCGGGCCGATCCGGGCATAGTCGAGGTAACCGGGTTCCGCGATGAACCCGTCAAGGAACCGTTCGAGAGCCGTCATGAGGTGCCCCTACCCTCCGAAGCGGCGCTGGCGCCGAGCAAAATCGCGCAGGGCGCGCAGAAAATCGACCTGGCGGAGGTCAGGCCCGAGCGCCTCCACGAAGTAAAACTCGCTGTGTGCGCTCTGCCAGAGCATGAAATCGCTGATGCGCTGCTCCCCCGACGTGCGGATGACCAGGTCCGGATCGGGCTGGCCGCCCGTGTACAGGTGCGCGCCGATCAGATCCGGGGTCAGCGTCTCCGCAAGGTCCTCGAGCACGCCGCCGCTGGCAAGGTGCGCTCCCACGATGCTGCGCATGGCGTCGGTGATCTCGGTGCGCCCGCCGTAGCCGACGGCAAGGTTGACGTGCAGCCCCTTCTTGCGGGCCGTGCGCGCTTCCGCGGCGTTCAGTGCGGCCACCAGCGGCTCGGGCAGTCCGGTCTTCGAGCCGACCTGCTGCACCCGCCAGTCGCGGTACCGGGACAACTCCTCCGCGAGCTTGGCGATGATCTTCGTCAGCTCCGCGAGTTCTTCGCTGGGCCGGTTGGTGAGGTTGTCGGACGACAACAGGTAGAGCGTGACGACGGAGATGCCGAGGTCGTCACACCACTTGAGGAACTCCCGCATCTTGGCGGCACCGGCCCGATGCCCGTGGGCGGCGGAGTCGAACCCGAGCTGTTTGGCCCAGCGCCGGTTGCCGTCGATGATCATGGCGACGTGGTTTGGAAGAACATCCGGCGTCAGCCCGCGACGAAGCCGACGCTGATAAACCCCGTAGAGAATGCCGCGCGCCCAAGGAACTTCCCGTTTCTGCACACAGTTACGCTAGCCCACTCGGGAGCGTCGCGTACCGCGCGCGGCATGCACACTGTCCTATTCTTGCAGCATGGCCTCAGCGGATGACATCCCCAACCTGCCGTTGTTCGAGGACGACCTGCCCCCGCAGGTGGACGTCAAGCCCACCTGGCGAGGATGGATCCACGCCGGCACGTTCCCGGTCACGATCGTGGCCGGGATCGTGCTGCTCCTGTCGGCCGAGGGCAGCGCGGCCCGGTGGAGTTCGCTCGTGTTCGTGCTCAGCTCGATGCTGCTGTTCGGCAATTCGGCGCTGTACCACCGGTTCGACTGGAGTCCGCGCACGAAGGTCATCCTCAAACGGATCGACCACGCCAACATCTTCCTGCTGATCGCGGGCTCTTACACGCCCATCGCCGTGCTGGCCCTGCCGCCCGCCAAGTCCACGCTGCTTCTGTCGCTGGTCTGGGGCGGCGCCATCCTCGGAATCGCGTTCCGGGTGTTCTGGATTCACGCCCCACGCTGGCTCTACGTTCCGCTGTACCTGGCACTCGGCTGGGGAGCGCTGATGTTCATCGTGGACTTCTTCCAGGCCAACGCAGCGATGATGACACTGATCATGGTCGGCGGGCTCTGCTACTCGGTCGGCGCCGTCATCTACGGCATGAAGCGGCCGAACCCGCTGCCGGGCGTATTCGGCTTCCACGAGATCTTCCATACCCTGACCGTGGTGGCCTTCCTCTGCCACTGGGCGGCGATCATGATCATCGCGACGAACCCGATCCACCCGTAGTTCGCTAGTCCTTGTCGGCGATTCCGGCCTCTGCGGCCTTCTGTGCGGCCATCTCCGCCTGCAGACGTTCCTGAATCTCGGCGCGGTAGGTGTTGCGGCGCACTCGGCGGGCCATGTCCATCGCCAGCAGCACCGCTCCCACGGCGACCAGAGCAATCGCCACAAAGCCTTCCGGGCCCGGCGTCACCGTGTTCGGGTCGAACTCCGGCGGTGGGGTGGCGGCCAAGACGATGCTCACGAGGGGAGCCAGGATCAGGCCGCTCACGAGTCGTCCCGGATTCCGGTGAAGAGGTCGGATTCAGGTATCACGGTGTCCACTTTCGATTCGACGAGCTGGAAGTCTTCATAGGGCCACGCCTCGCGGATGAGGTCGTTCGGCCAGAAGAAGAAACTGCTGGTGGGAGCAACCTGACTCGCGTGGGCTCGAAGCGCCGCGTCCCGCACCTCGAGGAAGTCACCGACGGGCACATGGGTCGTGGCCAGCTTCGGGTAGTCTTTCATCCATTCCCTGGCCGCTCCGAGCGGCTCCAGCAGGGGCGAGTCCGGCTCCGTGACGCTCAGTTCCAGGAACATGGCGTCGACGCGTTCAAGGTTGAAAATCCGATCGTAATAGAGCTTCTCGACCTGCCAGGGCTCACCGGCATCCGGGTACCGGGTCGGGTCGGCGGCGGCACGGTAGGCCTCCATCGACACGTCGTGGCAGCGGATGTGGTCGGGATGCGGGTAGCCGCCCTTCTCGTCGTAGGTCACCAGGACCTGCGGCCGAAATTCGCGGATCAGCCGGACGACCGGTTCGGCGGAGATCGCCACCGGGATGTCCGCGAACGAGTTCCGGGGCACCGAACCGTCTTCGTTCATGCCGGAGTCCTCGTAGCCGAGCCAGCGGTGCTGCACGCCGAGGGCCCGCTGGGCCTCGGCCATTTCCAGACGGCGCAGTCCCGGCAGGTCGCGCTCGGCCAGCGGATGGCCGAGCAGAGCCTCATTCAGGATGCTCCCCCGCTCGCCGCCCGTGCAGCTCAGGATCATCACTTCGACGCCGAGACCCCGGTAGTGGGCATAGGTCGCAGCGCCCTTGCTCGACTCGTCGTCGGGATGGGCGTGCACCGCCAAGAGTCGCAGCGCCATGAAACTCCTCAGAAATGCCAGATAACCTTGCTACCAAGACTAATCGTTGATCCGTGAGTATGGAGTCTGAGTGGCCCTGAGCAGCAACCTCAACACCCGGTACGGACGCGCCCCGAACCGGGGCACGAGAGACCGCCGCGTTCTGTTCGTCTCAGCCGGCTCCCTCGCGGCAATCCTCCTGGGCTTCGTGGTCTGGGTGGGACTGGGGGCGTCGCAGCCTTTGATCGAGACCCGGGACATCCGTCACAGCATCATCGACGAGAACACTGTGAGCGTCACGTTCGAGGCGTCCATCCCGGTCGGCCGCACCGCCAGCTGCGCGGTTCAGGCGCTCAACGAGAGTTTCACGGTGGTTGGCTGGAAAGTCGTCAACCTGCCCGCGAGCATCGTGTATTCGCGGTCGACGACGACGGATGTGCGCACCACCGAGCAGAGCAACACCGGATTGATTTACCGCTGCTGGCTGACCTAGACTGATGACTTCGCCCTGACGTGATCGTCGGGGCGTCCGTTGTATATCTGCGGGTTCACCCGCACGGGCATCGAACGAGCACGAACAAGCATGAGGAGATTCCACCCATGACTACCGAAACCACGGTCACCTGGCTGACGCAGGAGGCCCACGACCGCCTCGCCGCGGAGCTGGACACGCTCAGCACCGTCGGGCGCGTCGAGATCGCGAAGAAGATCGAATCGGCTCGCGAGGAGGGCGACCTCAAGGAGAACTCGGGCTACCACGCGGCCAAGGATGAGCAGGGGAAGATGGAGGCCCGCATCCGCACCCTCGTTCTACTGCTGCGCAACGCCGAGGTCGGCCATGCGCCGAAAAGCCGGGGGGTCGTCGAGCCGGGAACCGTGATCACGGCCACGATCGCCGGCGATGAGACCCGCTTCCTGATCGGCAGCCGCGAGATCGCCGGGGACAGCGACCTCGACGTCTTCAGCGAGCAGAGCCCGCTCGGCACCGCGATCATCGGCCTCGCCGTCGGAGCGACAACGTCGTACGTGACGCCCACCGGCAAGGAAATCGCCGTCGAGATCTTCCTCGTGGAGACCTGGACCGGCAACTAGCCGCACCGGTCCCCCGCTCGCGCCGCGCCCCGCCTGGCTCCCGTCGTCGAACCAATTCGACGGAGATTTTGCGGAAAATGCGAGTTCTCGGGGCTTCTGGAGCCGATCCGGGCAGAATCTCCGTCGAATTCGTCAGAGGCACGGCACCGTCACGAGCGTCAAACCCACGACGCACGATTCGTCGAAGCTCCCCCCGCTAGTCGATCTGCGGGTCGTATCCGGCCGCACGCAACACATCCACGACGAGCTGGCGGTGGTCGGGCCCGCGAGTCTCGACGCTGACGTTGAGTTCGACCTCGCTGATCTGAAGCCCCACACCGTGCCGCGTGTGGAGAACCTCGATCACGTTGGCGTGCGCCTCGGCGAGCAGCTCCGAGATGCGGGCCAGCTGCCCGGGACGGTCGGGCAGCATGATGCGCAACGTGAGATAGCGGCCGGATGCCGAGAGACCATGGCTGATCACGCGCTGCATCAGCAGCGGGTCGATGTTTCCCCCGCTGAGGATCGCGACCGTCGGGCCGGTCGCGGTGACCTTGCCCGCGAGGATCGCCGCCACGGCGACCGCGCCGGCCGGCTCGACCACGAGCTTGGCGCGCTCGAGCAGCACCAGGAGGGCACGAGCCGTGTCATCCTCGGTGACGGTGACGACCTCATCGACGGCATCACGCACGATCTCAAAATTCAGCAGGCCCGGTTTGGCCACCGCGATGCCGTCGGCGATGGTCGGCATGATCTGGATCTCCAGCACCCGGCCGGCCTCGAGGGACGGAGGGTAAGCGGCCGCGTTGGCGGCCTGCACCCCGATCACCCGGATCTGGCGGCCGTCCCGGCGCGCGCGCTGCTTGAGCACGCTGGCGACACCGGAGATGAGGCCGCCGCCGCCGATCGGAACGATCACGGTGGCGAGGTCGGGAACCTGGTCGAGGATCTCCAGACCCACGGTGCCCTGGCCGGTGACGACATCCGCGTGGTCGAACGGCGGGATCAGGATGGCGCCGGTCTCGGCGGCCCACTCCGCGGCCGCGAGCAGCGGCTCGGCCACCGTATTGCCGCGCAGGATGACGTGCGCGCCGTAGTCGCGGGTTGCCTGCAGCTTGGGCAGGGCGACGCCCACGGGCATGAAGATCGTGGCCTGGATGCCGAGCTCCCGCGCCGCGAAGGCGACGCCCTGGGCGTGGTTGCCGGCCGAGGCGGCCACGACGCCGCGGGTCTTCTCTTCGTCGGTGAGCTTGGACATCCGGTTGTACGCGCCGCGGATCTTGTAGGACCCGGTGCGCTGCAGGTTCTCGCACTTGAGGAGGACCGGCGCGCCGAGGAGCTCCGAGAGGTAGCGGGACGTTTCCATCGGGGTGACGGCGGCGACCCGACCGACGACATCCCGGGCGGACTCGAAATCGGCCAGGGTCGGTCCGACGAGCGAGACATTAGTCATGGGAGGCACTTTTCTCGAGGCGGTATGCCGGTCGGCGGAAACCGGGGCGTTGCGGGACGGTCTGCCACAACGAGGAGGCGAAGACGGGTGCCGAGGCGGTCTGCTCGGATCGCCACGCCCCGCTGTTGATGTAGCTGATCATGACGTTGAGTACGGCAGCGATCGGTACGGCGAAGAGGGCGCCGGCGATGCCCGCGAGCAGGGCGCCGGCCGCCACCACGAGAACGACACCCAGTGGATGCACCTTGACCGCCGTACCCATGATCAGGGGCTGTAGCACGTGACCCTCGATCTGCTGCACCAGCAGCACAACGCCGAGCATCAGCAAAGCCACCACCCAGTCGTTGAAGATCAGGGCGATCACGACCGCCACCGCGCCCGTGGCCACGGCGCCGACGATGGGGATGAACGAGCCGAGGAAAACGAGCACGCCGATCGGGATGGCGAGCGGAACCCCCAGCAGTGCGGCCCCGACCCCGATGCCGATCGCGTCGATGGACGCCACCAGGATCTGCACCCTGGCGAAGTTCCCCAGCGTGGTCCAGCCGGCCACCCCCGCGCCATCGATGGCCGCGCGCGCGCCATGGGGGAACAGGCGCACGATCCAGGACCAGATGCCCTTGCCATCGATCAGGATGAACAGCAGGCTGAACAGCGCCAGAAGGAAACCTGTCACCAGGTGGCCGAGCGAGGACCCCACGGAGAGCGCCCCAGAGACGAAAACCTGGCTGTCCGCCTGAATGGCGTCCCAGGCCTGGCCGAGGAACGCGTTGAGCTCCGGTTCGGTCAGCTGCAGCGGCGACGCCAGGAGAACGGCCTTGAGGCTCTCGTAGGAGGCGGCGAGCCTCTCGTTCAGGCCGACCGTGCCGATGGCGATCTGCTTCACGGCCAGCGTGATCAGTCCGCCGAGGATCGCGAAGGTATTGATCAGAGCGACCACGACCGCGAGAGCCTTGGGAAATCGGTGTCGCACCAGGAATCCGACGAAGGGCACGAGCAGTGCCGACACCAGCACGGCCACGAGCAGCGGGATGACGATCAACCGGAGCTGGATGACGATGAAGATGAAAACAGCAAGTGCGCCGGCGAGCGCGAGCAGGCGCCAGGACCAGGCGGCGGCGAGTCGGATGCCGGCCGGCAGGTTCTCGTCGACTCCGTAGCCGTGCGAGGGCGGGAGCTCGACCAGGATCGGGGGTACGGTGCGGCGGCGTCCGAACACGCCGAAGAAGCCGCTGCGGGCGGGTTTTCCGTCGGTTTCCATCACGGCATCAGTCTAGGCAATCACACGTGCCGTCTCCGGTATGGGCCAAAGGTGCTCGCTGCCTCAGGCCCCGGACCGGTCACTACGCCGGAGAGGGGAGCGGGTCGACCAAGACGGGCGCGCCCGTGAACCGCACCAGGACCCGGTCCCCGGCCGACGGATGCAGCCGCGCGCCGTGCTGCACGACGAGCGACGCGCCGTCGTCCAGGCGCACCCTCGTGCGCCGGAGCGAGCCGTGGAAACTCGACGAGAGCACGACCCCTGGTGCCCCCGCAGCGCCGAATTCGAGGTCTTCCGGCCGCACGGAGACGGACACAGCGCCATCCGCCTGCGAGGGGTCGAGTAGCGGCAGAGAGGCACCGTGAACCCGCGCGAACCCGTGGCGCACCACGCCGACCAGTCGATTGCTGAGCCCCACAAAGTCCGCGATGAACGACGAGGCCGGCCGGGTGTAGAGCTCTTCCGGTGCTCCGACCTGCTCGATGGAACCCGCCCGCATCACGGCGACGCGGTCGGCCACGGCGAGCGCCTCGTCCTGGTCGTGCGTGACAAACAGGGTCGTGATGCCCAGTTCGGTCTGGATGCGCCGGATCTCCTCGCGCAGCACCACCCGAACCTGGGCGTCAAGGGCCGACAACGGCTCGTCGAGCAGGAGAACCCGGGGCTCGGTGACGAGGGCGCGCGCCAGCGCCACCCGTTGCTGCTGACCGCCGGAGAGCTGGTGCGCGAAGCGATCGTAGTGGGCGTCGAGCCCGACCAGGGCGAGGGCCGCGGCCGCTCGGGCGCGCCGTTCCTCGCCGCGGACCTTCCGCATGCGCAGGCCGAACTCGACGTTCTCGCCCGCGCTGAGGTGCGGGAACAGCGAGTAGGACTGGAACACCATGCCCAGGTCGCGCCGGCTCGTCGGCAGTGTCGACACGTCGGCTCCGTCGATCAGGATGCTTCCGGCATCCGTGGATTCGAGCCCGGCCAATACCCGCAGCGCGGTGGTCTTGCCACTACCGCTCGGGCCGAGCAGGGCGACGAACTCGCCCGCGTGCAGGGTGAGATCGAAGCCGGCCAGGGCACGGTGGCCGGTGAAGTCCTTCACCACGCCCGCGAAGCGCACCGAGGCTCCCGCCGGAGCGATCGCCACCGAACGGTCTCGGTTCTGATTCTGGGTCCGAAGCTGGTTCTGGTTCATAGCTGACCTCCGGTGGTGGGCCGTCGCCGGCTGCCGGCGCGAACCGTGCCGAGACGCCCGATGACGAGCAAGAGCAGAAATGCGAAAGTGAGTGCGAGCAGAGACAGGATGACGGCCGTATAGGGGTCGGCCTTGCTCACGACAACGAGCGCGGTCTGCAGGGTGATGCGGTTGAGCAGGGAGGCGATCGTGAATTCGCCGAGCACGACTGCGATCGAGATGAACGCGCCGGCGAGGATGCCGCGGCGCAGGTTCGGGATCAGTACCCGCACGAGCACGCTCACCCAGCCCGCGCCGAGCGTGCGGGCCGCCTCACTGAGCGTGCACACGTCGACGCCGTCGAGGTTCGTCTGGATGGCCCGGTAGGCGAACGGGAGCACCGTGATGCCGTAGGCGAACGCGAGGGTCCACACGCCGCTGCCAAGCAGGCGGGCGAGCACCGAGTACACCGGGGCCAGGCCGACCACGAGGACGATGGCCGGGATGCTGATGGGCAGGATGCAGACGAACTCCATCACGCGGCGCAGGCGCGGAAACCGCAGGTGCACCAGGAGCAGGGTCGGCACCAGCAGCAGGAGAACGATCGAGACGGTGCCCACGGCCAGCCCGACCGAGTTCCCGAGCGCGACGAGAACCGAACGGTACGGGCCGGCGAAGCCACCCTGGAACAGGGCCGTCCAGCGGGAGAGGTCGTGGCCGCCGGCGAGGCCGCGGCGCAGGGTGAACTCCACCATGGCGACGATGGGGACGGCGAAGAGGAGGCCGATGCTGCCGAGGATGAGGCCGCGCGCCAGCCGGGTGGGGGTGTGCGCCACCGCCTTCATCGCTGCCACCGGGCCGCCCGTGCCTGCAACACCGAGTAGCCGGACATGACGACGAACATCACCAGGATCATGCCGAGCGCCAACGCCCCGGCGAGATTCTCCCGGCCGAGCAGGGTTTCACTGGTCAGGGCCGAGCGGATCTGCAGCGGAACGATCTGCGATCCCTGGCTGGTGAGCGCGGCGGCGGTCGCATAGGAGGAGAACGCGTTGGCGAAGAGCAGCAGCAGGCTGCCGAGAAACGAGGGCGCCAGCACCGGGAACGCGATCCGGCACCAGTAGGTGGCCCGGTTGCCGCCGAGGGTTGCGTTGGCCTCGGCCCAGTGCGGGTTGAGTGCCTGCAGCGCGGGCAGGAAGGTGATGATCATCAGGGGAACTTGAAAGTAGATGTAGGGCAGCACGAGGCCGGGGAGTTCGTAGAGCCATACCCCGTCGGCGAAGATGTCGACGCCGAAGGTGTCGCGCAGGATCACGGTGACCAGACCCTGGATGCCGATGGTCGCCACGAACGCGAAGGCCAGCATGACGCCGCCGAACTGGGCGAGCACGCCGCTGAGGGAGTCCACGACGGCGCGGAGGGGGCCGTTCTCGCGCGCGCCGAGCAAGCCGTAGCAGGCAAGGGCACCGACGATCGCACCCACAACGGCGGTGAGTGCCGACAGTCCGAATGACGCGGCGAAGGCGTCTCTCACGACCGGGTTGCCCAGCGCGGCCACAGTGTCGAGCGTGAACACCCCGGACTCGTCGACGAAGCCGCTTCCGACTGCGATCAGGGTAGGCACAAGCAGGAAGAGCACCACATATGCCGCGAACGGCAACAGCCCGAAGGCTGCCGCCGTGCCGCGCCGGCTACCGGACAGCTGCGGCCCACTTCGCGCCGAGGAGCGCGGCTCCCGCGGCGCTCTCCGCCTCGGAGGGGACGACCGTCTCGGCCGGGGCCGCAGGGAGTGCGGCGAAGAGCGCGGCGTCGATGGTGCCGGCCGCCGCCATCGCCTCGGCGCGCACGGGGCGGGCGCCACCGGCGAGCCAGAGGTTCTGGCCCTCGTCGCTGTAGAGGAATTCCTGCCAGAGCCTGGCTGCGGCCGGGTTCGGGGCATCCTTGTTCACGGCCTGGTTGTAGTAGCCGGCGTACCCGGTTCCCGGAAAGACGACGACCTCCCAGTTGCGCTCGCCCGCCAGACTCGTGCCGTAGCCCACGTTGAGGTAGTCCCAGTCGAAGACCACCGGGGTCTCACCCGACGCGATGGTCGCCGAAGTCGGGTCGATCTTGACGAAGTTGCCGGCCTGGTTGAGCTCGTCGAAGAAGTCGATGCCGGCCTGGAAGTCACTCACATCGCTCCCGCTCTGCACGGTGGCCAGCCCGACGGCGGCGAACGCAGCCCCGGCCTGTGTCGGGTCGCCGTTGATCGCGACCTTGCCCGTGTACTCGGCGCCGAGCAGGTCACGCAGCTCGGTCGGCGCGGGAACGGCGTCGGGGTCGTAGCCGATCGCCAGGTAGCCGCCGTAGTCGCCCGTGTACAGCCCGGAGGTCTCCTTGAGCGCATCCGGGATTTCGGCCCATGCCGCCACCTGGTAGGGCGCGAAGCGATCGGTGCTGGACAGCGCCACCGCGAGGCCCAGGTCGAATACGTCGGGGGCGGTGTCCTGCCCGGCGAGGTTGTCCGCGGCCAGGATCTCCTCGGCGCTGGACGCGTCCGGCGAGGCCTCGGTGATGGTGATCTCCGGGTACTTCTCGGAAAATGCGTCGAGCACGGCGCCGTAGTTGGCCCAGTCCCGCGGCAGGGCGATCACGTTCAGGGCGCCTTCGGCCCGGGCCGCGTCCTCGAGGGCGGCCAGGTCGCCGAAGGCGGAGAGGCTGGTCGCGGAGGCGGCATCGACCCCCGTGGTGCCGGGACCGGCATCCGCGGCACCGGAGCAGGCGGACAGGCTCAGGGCGAGGGCGGTGGCCGTGGCCAGGGCGGCCAGGATGCGGGTGGTGAACAAGTTTCCTCCGTCGGACCGGTGTCGGCCGCCGCGCGAGAACGCGGACGTGTGGAGCCGGGTAGCCGGTAAAAGCGAGGCTAGGAGCAGCCGTCGACCGTGAGGGGGTGCGCCGCTGAACATCGGGTGAATGCCGTCTGAAGCGTGCCACTAGGGTCGGAGAGTGGTGCAGACGATCTCCCCAGCCCTTGCCCGCCGGATCGCGCTCGGCGCGCAGGGCTTCGGCCGCCCGCCGTCAGTGACGCCGGGCATCCGTCAACTGGATGCCCTGGTGAACCGGCTCGGGCTGCTGCAGATCGACTCCGTGAACGTGTTCGAGCGCAGCCACTATATGCCGGCGTTCAGCCGACTCGGCGCCTACGACAAGGCGCAGCTGGACCGGCTGACCTCGGGCCGCGAATCCCGGTTCACCGAGTACTGGGCGCACGAGGCATCGTTCCTGCCGCGCGACGCCTGGCCGCTCTTCGGCTGGCGGATGCGCGAATTCCGGACCCGGTCGGCAACCGAGGCGTGGGCTCAGGGCAACCGGCCGATGCTCGACTGGCTGCTCGCCGAGCTTGCCGCCAACGGTCCCCTGCGCGCGAGCGCCATCGAGCACGACGCGAACCGCCGCCGCGGCCCGTGGTGGGGCTGGTCGGACGTGAAGACCGGGTTGGAGACCCTGTTCCGCTGGGGCGACGTGGCGATCTCGGGCCGGGAACGGTTCGAGCGGGTCTACGGGCTGCCGGAGCAGGTGTTCCCGCGGGAGTTGCGGGAGCGCACGATCGGCCGGGACGACGCGCACCGCGAGCTGGTGAGTCGCTCGGCGCGAGCGCACGGAATCGGCACGGGGAAGGACTTCGCCGACTACTTCCGGTTGCGCGGCCCGGCGACCCTGGCGGCCATCCACGACCTCGAGGATGCCGGCGAGCTCATCCCGGTCGAGGTGCCGGGCTGGGGTGCGGGCGGCGCATCGGGGGGCGCCTGGTTGCACCGCGACGCGCGGCTCCCGCGCCGGGTGGATGCCGCGACCCTGCTGTCGCCGTTCGACCCGGTCGTCTGGGAACGGGCGCGCGCGTTGCGCCTGTTCGGGTTCCACTACCGGATCGAGATCTACACGCCCGAACCGAAGCGGGTGTTCGGGTACTACTGCCTGCCCGTGCTGCTCGGAGACACGATCGTGGGCCGGGTCGACTTGAAGAACGACCGGCAGGCGCAGGTGCTGCGGGTGCGCGCGGCCTGGGTGGAGCCGGGCGCGCCGTCGGACACGGCCGGGCGTCTCTCATCTGTTCTCAAGGAGGCCGCCGCCTGGCAGGGCCTGCCACAGATCGAGGTGGAACGGCGCGGCAATCTCGCCGAGGCGTTGGCCGCCGAGCTGCGTTAGCGGCCGTCGAAGCAGGTCAGAACTTGCGGCCCATCGTGTGCAGGCGCTCGACGCGCTCGGCGATCGGCGGGTGCGTGGCGAAGAGCTTGTCCATCACGCCGGGCTTGAGCGGGTCGGCGATCCAGAGGTGGGCCATCGAGGTATTCTGCTTCTTCATCGGGCGCCCGAAGGCCTCGAGCTTGCCGAGTGCGCTGGCCAGGGCACCCGGATGCCGCGTGGTCAGGGCGGCCGTCGCATCCGCCAGGTATTCGCGCTGCCTCGACACCGCAAGCTGCACGATCGTGGCGATCAGGGGCGCCACGAGCACGGCGACGAGACCGACCACCATGATGACGGGGCTGCCATTGTTTTTGCTGTTCCGGCCGAAGAACGCCATTCGAAGGAAGATGTCCGAGATGAAGCCGACGGCGACGACGAGGCCGAACACGACCATCGACAGGCGGATGTCGTAGTTGCGCACGTGGCCGAGCTCGTGCGCCATGACGCCCTCGAGCTCGGAGTCGGTCATGATCTCCAGCAGGCCGGTGGTGGCCGCGACGATCGCGTGTTCCGGGTCGCGCCCGGTGGCGAAGGCGTTCGGCGCCGGGTCGTTGATGACATAGATCGCGGGCATCGGCGTGCCGGTGGTGATCGAGAGGTTCTCGACGATGTTCCAGAGCCTCGGATTCTCCGATTGACTGGTGATGCGGATGCCGCCGCTCATCGCGATCGCCTGGCGACCGGCCACGAAGTACTGCACCACGGCATACCCCGTGGCGAAGACGACCGTGAAGATCAGGATGCTGTAGTCACCGGGCGTGCTATAGACCGCGTTGGCGAGCCAGCCGAGACCCGCGATGATGGCGATGAACAGGATGATGATGAAGACGGTGTTGCGCTTGTTGCGCGCAATTGCGCTGTACATGGAAGCCGTCCGCTAGAACTGAACGCGAGGCGGCTCCGCGATGGCGGCGGAGTCGGACACCTCGAAAAAGTCTCGCTGGGTGAACCCGAGGTTGCGGGCGATGAGGTTGTTGGGGAAGACCTGGATCTTCGTGTTCAGTTCCCGAACGCCGCCGTTATAGAACCGGCGTGAGGCCTGGATTTTGTCCTCCGTGTCGACAAGCTCGCCCTGCAACTGCAGGTAGTTCTGGCTGGCTTGCAGCTGCGGGTACGCCTCCGCTACGGCGAAGATGCTGCGCAGCGCGGTCTGCATGTGGTTCTCGGCGGCGGCGGCCTCGGCCGGACCCTGCGCGTTGAGCGACTCGGCCCGTGCCTTCGTGACGTTCTCGAAAACGGCCCGCTCGTGTGCCGCGTAGCCCTTGACCGTCTCGATCAGGTTCGGGATCAGGTCGGCCCGGCGCTTCAACTGAACGGTGATATCACTCCATGCCTCGTCCACGCGCACTTTGAGGGTGACGAGAGAGTTGTACGTGGCCCAGAGGTAAATCCCAATGATGACGACGAGTGCAACAACGATGAGGACCGGGATGAGCCATTCCATGGCAGCTTCTCCTTGAGGTGAGGCGGGGCGGGCAAGCAGGCCGCGGCGGCGTTTTTTACGACGCACGAATTATCATAACCGCGCGCCCTGAGGCTCACATGCGCTTCCCGACACACTCCAAGTAACGCGGCGACGACCGGCCCCACGCGACCGTCAGCGGGCGGAGAGCACCGTCTGCAGCCAGCGGTAGGAAGACTTGGGGGTGCGGGTGCAGGTGCCGCTCTGGAAGTCGACGTGCACGAGGCCGAACCGTTGGGTGTAGCCGGCCGTCCATTCGAAGCTGTCCAGCAGGGACCAGACCAGGTAGCCCTGCAGGGTGACCCCGTCGGCGATCCCGCCGGGGGCCACCGCGGCGAGCGCCGCCGTGATGTGCTCGGCCAGGTAGTCGATCCGCGCCGGATCGTGCACGGCACCCCACGTGTCGGCGACGTCGGGGAAGCTCGCTCCCCCGGCCGTGATGCAGACGGGCGGCAGGTTCTCCGCGTAGCGGTCGCGCAGTTCGCCGAGAGCCACACCGAGGTATTCGGGCGCGATGGCCGTGCCGGCGTTGGTCACCGGGAACTCGCGAAACGGGGTGACGTGGAAGGGAAAGGCCACGACCTTTTCCGGCGGCCCGCTGGGCGGCGGCCCGTTCGGGGTCTTCGGGGCAGCGGCGCCGGCCTTGATCCGGCTCGGCTGGGAGTAGCCCAGCCCGTAGAAGTCGAGCGGCTGGTGGATGGTGCGGAGGTCGTCCGGGTCGGTTTCCAGCAGCATCCGCATCGGCACCTGGTAGGGCTCCGGCGGTTCCGGGTAGCGGCCGAGCAGCACCGCGTCGGCGTAGACGCGATTGTGCAGCACGTCGAAGAGCGCGGCGGCGACCTCGTCGGCTTCGCGGCCGCTGGCGGATTGCACGGGCGAGTGCACGTTGGAAATCCCGATCCGGCCGCGCACATCGGCGGCGCGCAGCCCCTGCACAGCGAGTCCGTGAGCAAGCAGCTGATGGTGCGCCGCCGGCAGGGCACCGAAAAGCCGGGCCTCCCCCGGGGCATCCGTGCCGAGGGCGTAGCCGTTGAGGGTCACCGTCGCGGGGTCGTTCAGGGTCAGCCAGGAGTCGATCCGGTCCCCGAACACCTCGCCGACCTGGTGGGCGTAGTCGCCGAACCGCATCGCGGTGTCTCGGTTCAGCCAGCCGCCGCGCAACCGCAACGGGGTGTCCCAGTGGAACAGGGTCGCCATCGGGCTGATCCCCGCGACCAGAAGCCCGTCGAGCAGCCGGTCGTAGAAGGCCAGGCCGGCCCGGCTGAGCGAGCCGCGGCCATCGGGCTGCAGCCGGGACCAGGCCAGGGAGAACCGATAGACGTCGACGCCCAGTTCGCGGAGCAGCGTGACGTCCTCCTCGAGCCGATTGAAGTGATCGGTCGAAACGGATGCGTTGGAGCCGTCACGGATGCGCCCGGCGGTGGCCGTGAACGTGTCCCAACTCGATTCGCCGCGACCGCCCTGCCTGGCGCCACCCTCGATCTGGAAAGCGGACGTTGCCACGCCCACGGTGAAGCCGTCGGGCAGCCGGTCTCCCAGCTCCCCCGCACGGTGTTCCCAAGCACGGGCGGCGGGGGTGTTGCTGTTGCTCATCGACCCAGGACTCTTTCCAGATAGCTGTTGCTGAAGCGGCGCTCCGGGTCAAGCCTGTCACGCACCGAGAGGAAGTCGTCGAAGTGCGGATAGTCGGTGCGGAGGGACGCCGCAAGCCGGTCGTGCGTCTTGCCCCAGTGCGGACGCCCGCCGTGCGCGCGCATAATGGCCTCGACCGCCTGGAAATACGCAGCCGGATCCTCCCGGTAGTAACGGTGCACGGCGATGTAGCCGGTCTCCCGGCCCGCTGCGGTGGACAGCCAGACGTCGTCGGCGGCGGCCGAGCGCACCTCGATCGGGAACGAGATGCGCCAACCCCGCGCCTCGATCAGCGCCCGCACTTCCCGCACCGCGGCCGGTACCAGGGCGCGCGGCAGGGCATATTCCATTTCTTGAAAACGCACCGTGCGGTTCGTCAGGAACACGCGGTGGGAGACATCCGTGAATTCGCGTCTGCCGGTCAGGCGGGCGGCGAGTCGGTTGAATCCGGGGACTGTCGCCGGCGCCACGGCGCCCAGGGCGCAAATGCCGCGGTAGACCCCGTTCGCGAGCAATTCGTCGTCGACGAAGCGGGCGACCTTGCCGAGCGGCGACCGGCCGGACTCCAGGGGCAGCCGGGTGTTGGTCTTGGTCAGGGCGGTCTCGGTGTGCGGGAACCAGAAGAACTCGTAGTGATCGCTGTGGTCGGACCGGTCGAGGTAGTGCTCCAGGACCTCCTCGAGCGGCTCGGCCGCCTCCACCGCGTGCAGCAGGAACGCGGGCACGCACTGCAGGGTCACGTCCACCACGATTCCGAGCGCACCGAGACCGAGCCGGGTCGCGGGCAGCAGCTCCGGGTTCTCCGTGGCGCTCACGCGCAGCAGGGTGCCGTCACCGACCACCAGGGTCAGCGCCACGATCTGGGTGGCCAGGCCGCCGTACCGGCCGCCCGTGCCGTGGGTCCCGGTGGACGTGGCGCCGGAGATCGTCTGCCGGTCCACGTCGCCCAGGTTCGGCAGGGCCAGACCGTAGGGCCGCAGCAGCCGGGGCAGTTCGAACAGTCGGGTGCCCGCGGCCAGAGTGACCTGCCCGGCCACGGTGTCCACACCGATCAGCCCGGCGAGGTCAAACAGGTCAAGCTGGACCCCGGGCGCGAGCGCGATGCCCGAGAAGCTGTGCCCGGAGCCCACGGCCTTGACCCGAAGGCCCACCGCCCCGGCCGCCACCACGGCGCGCTGCACGGCGGCGACGCTCGACGGCCGCTCCACGCGCACCGGGGTCACCGCCTGGTTCCGGGCCCAGTTGCGCCACACCGCTCCGCTCGCACTCACAGAAAGGCCTTCCCCTCACCCCGGTAGGTCGGCAGGATATCGACCACCTTCCCATTCTCGACCAGCGCGAACTCGTTCACGTGCTCGCTCAGCTCCCCCGACTTGGTGTGCCGCGCCCAGACGCGGTCACCGACGCGGAGCCGGGCCGCACCGACACCGGTGAGCGGCGCCTGCACCTCACCGGCCATCTCCCGCGGCGCCAGACTGAGGCCCTCCGGCCAGACCACGCGGGGCAGCCGGTCGGCCCCGGGCACGCCGGACGCGATCCAGCCGCCGCCGAGCAGTACGGCCGTGTCGGGGCTGGGCTTCCGCACCACCGTGAGGGCGACCGCGACCGCGGCCGCAGGCGCGGGCCGAAAGCTCGTGAAATTGTCGAAGAGGTGGCCGCCGAAGAAGCCGCTGCCGACGGCAATGTCGGTGACGGATGCGTCGGCGCGCGTGCTCTCGACCGAGCCGGTTCCGCCCCCGTTCACGAACTCGAGGCGCGCGACCTCGCGCACCGCGGCGACGGCCGCGCTGCGCCGCTCCCTGAGCTCGCCAACGGACCGGCGCCGCACCCAGCGGGTGACCAGGCCCCGGAGCGGTTTCCCGGCCGGCCTGTCGCCGATCCCAGCCACCTGCGCCTCATAGGACATCACGCCGACGAGGACGAAGCCGGGGTGGGCGACGATGTCCGCGGCGACCCGGCGGGCCTCGCCGGGTGTGTGCACGGGTGAACGCCAGACGCCCAGATGGCCGAGCACGGGGGCGTCCCAGGCCGCGTCGAGTTCGAGGCAGACCCGGATCGGGGTCCGGCTGCCGGGCGGAAGCACGGCGTCGATGACGTCGAGGTGCGCGATCGAGTCGACCATCAGGGTGACCGCCCTGGCCAGCTCGGGCGAGCGGCCCGACTTCCGGATCGCGGACCGGTCGGCCGTGGGGTAGCCGACGACGACATCCGTCACCGTCTCAGCCAGCCAGAGCGCCTCCGCCAGGATGTAGGCCAGCACACCCCGATAGCCGGGCACGGCCAGGATGGCCTCAAGCACGCCACGCACCCGAATCGACTTCGACGCGACCCGGAGGGAGGTGCCGGCCGCGCAGTCCAGCAGGTCGTGCGCGTTATGGCGCAAGGCACCCAGGTGGAGGGCGGCGACGGGGGCGTCCAGGTGCGCCGCCGCGGCCGTGAGCTCGGGCCAGAACAGCCCCGGGGTCTGCCACGGCCGGCCCGTAAGGCGGTGGGAGAGGTCGAGCATCGGCGCACCGCCTTCAGTAGCCGGGATTGAGGATACCCGGCGCGGTGACCCAGCCACAGCCGCCCCGTGCTCTTGCGCGGGGAAGCAGTAGCGTGGATGTTCCGACGCCAGTATGCCCTATGGCCCCCGCCGATCACGAATGGGTGCCGTCGCCGTCAAATTGCGTGTCGCACGTTGACTTTCCCGGCGCTGGCCCGTGAAATGGTCACAGGGGGAATCATGTACGGGACACGTATGGCCGGTTCGGGCGGAACGCCCGGGCGCCGTCGCCGACGGTGGACGCCCGGCACCCTGCCTCTGTTCGTCGCCCTGGTCGGCCTGTCTCTCCTCGGCGTGCCGGGCGCGGCGTTCGCCGAACCGACTGCCGCAGCCACGCCGGCTCCCACACCGGCTCCCACAAGCGAGCGGGACGCCAAGGCGGCGCCGACGAACGCGCCGGCCATCGTCAGCCCACCGCCGGGCAGTTTCGTGGGTAGCGGAACCACCACCGTCTCCGGCACGGGCGAAGCCGGCCGGGAGATCCGGTTGCTCTCCCCCGTCGACGGTCAGGACCCGCTCTGCTTCGCCGTGGTCGACGGCGCCGGCCAGTGGAGTTGCGCCGCGGTTTCCCTGCCGAGCGGGCCATCCGTGCCGCTTCGCGTCGTCGTCACCGGAGCCGCCGACCTGACCGACGAGCACACGATCGCCGTGTTGTCCGCCCCCCGGGTGACGGGCGGTTCCACCGGTGGGAGCCTGACCAACGGCACGGTGCGCGGCACCGGCTATCCGGGGGCCTCCGTCGTCATCACGGTGAGCGGCGGCCCGCGCTGCACGGCCACCGCCGACTCCTCCGGCAACTGGTCGTGCACGTTCGCCGACGGCCTCGCCGGCGGGCAGGCCGAGGTCTCGGCCAGCCAGCAGACGAGCTACAGCAATCCCTCATGGTCCAATTCGAGCGCACCGGTCGACCTCGTCTTCGACCTCGACCGTCCGGCGCCGCCCACGCTGACCACGCCGGCGAGCGGCGCCCAGCTGCCGCTCACCGACGCCGGGTACACGGGCACCGGAGAAGAGGGTGCGACCGTGACCGTCTTCGCCGGGTCATATTCGGTCTGCAGCGCCGTCGTCGCATCCGGGTCGTGGAGTTGCTCGGCGGGCGGAGTCGCTGCCGGTACCTTCCGGGTGATCGCGGTGCAACTCGACCTGGCCGGCAACCTCGGCCCGGGCAGCCCCGGGGTGGACGTGCTCTACGGCGTCCCCACCCCTTCCCCTTCCGGCTCGACCGGCCCCGAGGCGACCGCCCCGTCCGCCGACGCCCCCGCCGCCCCGCCGCCGGCCGAGGAGTCGGCACCGGCGGAAGCCCCGCCCGGTTCTGCAGCCCCGGCCTCGCCGGCACCGCAGGCAGACCGTCCGGCCGTGGCCCTGGCCACACCGCTGCCGGGCGGCTGGAACGACCCCACCCGGTTCGCCACGGCAGTGCTGCCGCCGTGGTCGACCCCCGACCTCTCCTGGTTCCAGGCGGCGTTGCTGGCGCTCGGTGCCCTCCTGCTGCTCTGCATCCCCGCGCGCCTCCTCGCCGGGACCGTGTTCCGGGCCACGGACGGCCACCCGCTCTGGCAGAGCATGCCGATCGCGGGCCGCAACCGGTCCCGCGAGGAATTCGAGACCGTTCCCGAACTACCTCTGAACCGGTGGCTGGTGGCCGGCGCCGCCGTGCTGGCCGCGGCCACCCTCGTCATGCTGTCCGGGCCGGTCACCAGCCAGCCTGCCTACCTGCGGCTGCTCCTCGCCGTGGCGCTGGCCCTCCTCATCGTCAACGCGGTCGGAGCGCTCGTTCCGCTCTGGTGGAGCTCCCGCATGTGGCGGACGAAAGCATCCGTGACTTTCCTGCCCCGCTACCTGCTGCTGGTCGCCCTGACCGCGTTGGCCTCCCGGGCTTTCGACGTTCACCCGGCGCTGGTCTTCGGGCTGCTCGGCAGCGTCACCGTGGCCCCCGAGGTACTGACGCCGAGGCGCGGCCCACTCGCCGCCGTTCGGGCCGGCAGCCTGATCGGGCTGGCCGTGGTCGGCTGGCTGACGCTGGGCCTGCTGCCGGCCGCGGACGGCTTCCTCAGCGCGCTGGCGGCCGAGATCATCAACAGTGTGGTACTGGCCGCGATCGGTTCGGCAGCGCTGGTGCTGATCCCGATCGGACGCACCAGCGGACGGAGCATCCTCGCCTGGTCACCGCCGATCTGGGCGTGCCTGACCGTGCTCGCCTTCACGATCATGTTCGGAGTGCTGTCCCCGGCGGTGGAACTCTGGCACGAAGGTGGCAGCCTCAGCCTGTGGTGGGTGGCAGGCACCCTGTTCGCCGCCCTCAGCATCGGGGCCTGGGCCTGGCAGCGGTTCGTCACGCCCGCCCGAGTCTGAGCCTCGCCCCCCCCCCCCGATGATTCCGCCGAGAGGGCGCGGGGTCAGGCCCGCCAAGAGGTCACACGGCCGGTCAGGCCCGACGGATCAGGCCGGCCTGCCGGGCGTGAGGACACCCCGAGCTTCGGGTAGATGTGTGGCGGCCTGCTGCTCGTGGTGGCGATGCTGTTCGGCATCTCGGCGCTGGTCTTCGGCGCATTCTTCACGGTCTGGAGCATCCAGCGGCACGTCAAGCCTGCTCGCCGTGGCATCCACCCTGATCACGCCCGACAGCGGGTCCGTGTACATGGGCGAAATCGATGCGACCCTGCTGTCCCTGGCCGAAAAAACGCAGCTGCGCTGGGATCGGCTCGGCATCGTCTTCCAGCAGTCGAACCTGCTGCCGGATGCCGTGGGTCTCCTGGGCCAGGCCGGCAAACGGCCCGCGCGGCTCACCGTCGAGCACGACACCGCCACGGTGCTGGTCACCCACGACCAGCGGCTGCTGCCGCTGGTGGACTCCCTGCACACCATGGTCGGCGGCACCCGAACGACGAGCCGCCACAGCATCAGCGCGTAACGGCGCGTCCGCGGCGCACGCTATCGTCGAGAGCGTGCGCCTCGGAGTCCTTGATGTCGGTTCGAACACCGTCCACCTGCTGGTCGTCGACGCGCACGCAGGCGCCCAGCCGGTGCCGATGGCCTCCGACAAGGCCGTGCTGCGCCTGATGCGCTACCTCACCCCTGAGGGCGCCATCACCGAGGAGGGGTGCACCGCCGTGCTCGAGTCGGTGCGGAACGCGGCCGAGGTAGCCCGCCGCCACCACGTCGACGACCTCCTGCCGTTCGCTACCTCCGCACTCCGTGAGGCCGTGAACGGGCCCGAACTGCTCGCCCGGGTCGAACGGGAAACCGGGGTCGCCCTGCAGGTCCTGTCCGGCGAGGACGAGGCCCGACTGACGTTCCTGGCCGTGCGGCGCTGGTACGGCTGGTCCGCCAGGGACATCCTGCTCTTCGACATCGGGGGCGGCTCCCTGGAGATCGCCGCCGGCGCGAACGAGGTGCCTGCGGTCGCGCTGTCGCTGCCGCTGGGCGCCGGCCGTTCCACCATCGGCTTCCTGCACGACGACCCGCCGCTGCCCGCGCAGGTCTCCGCCCTCCGCGAGCACGCCGCCGCCGTGCTCGCGGAAGCCCTGGTGGCGTTCGAGGGGCTCCCGGCGCCGCACCACGTCGTCGGTTCGTCCAAGACCATCCGCTCCCTGGCCAAACTGGCCGGCTCCACCGCGGAGGGTTTCGGTTCAGGCGAGCGGATGCAGCTGAGCCGCTCGCAGCTGAGCGACTGGGTCCCCCGGCTGGCCCGGATCCCGGCTGAGGCGCGCCCGGCGCTGCCCGGCATCACCGCCGACCGCACCTTCCAGATCGTGGCCGGCGGCATCGTGCTCCACGCGGCGATGGCCGCGTTCGGGGTGACCGAGCTGGAAGTGTCGCCGTGGGCGCTCCGCGAGGGCATCATCCTGAGGTATCTGGACCACCTGGAGTAGCTGCCCCTAACCAATTCGACGGAGATTCTGCCGAGAATGGCGCCAAACAGACGGGAACCGGGCTCTGAGGCCAAAATCTCCGTCGAATTGGTTCCGCCCTCGGCCGTCTGGACTCCAACAGAGTGACGCCGTGAGCGGAAAGCGCGCGGGGCATCGGTGGTGCAAAGCGCCGGTGACGCCGAGGGAGCGGCCGGGTCGGCGCAGCACCTTGGCCGTGAGCGGCGCCCTCGCCGGTCGTGATGGTTCCGCGCCCGGGCAGCACCTTCGCCGTGGTGATCACTTCCAGAAGAAGAACCGGGTGATGTCCCACGTTGTTTGCAGAAAGCCCCTGACACCGTTCCTACATCGGGGAATGGCACGTGGCAGGAGGCATCGACCGTTTCACTCGCGGATCGTAGCGCGACGAAACCGGGCCGGACAGGCTGCCTCACCCGGCACAGACCGGGGGCAGGGATTTACCGCGGCATCCGTTCAGGGTCTGCCGGCAGGTTGAACGACGATGCATGGATGCTGTCGCCCGGGCGGCGGGAGTCGAGGCCGTGACGCGGTGACGCGGTGACGCGGTGACGCGATGACGCTGTGACGTACCGTGTGGTGCCCCCGCTGGGGGTCGAACCCAGACTGTGACGATTTTAAGTCGTCTGCCTCTGCCATTGGGCTACGGGGGCACGCCCGGCGAAACCGAACGCCTCAAGCGTAGGGGCTGCGGGCGTCATCGGTTTCTCTCGGTGACGCCCGCAGACGCTGTTACTTGACGGCTGCGGTCGCCGCGGCCTTCTCGGTCGTCCCTGCCGGAGCGACTTCCGCAGCCTTGTCGGCCGCGGTCTTTCGCGGGGCTCGGGGTGCACGCGCCGTTGCCTTGGCGGCGGGACCCGTGCCGGGGCCGGCTACGGTGGCCGCTGCCTTGGCCGATGCGGCGACGGTCACCGGAGCCTTGGCCGGAGCGGCAGAATCCACGACCGGCTTGGGCCGCGAGGCGAACTCCGCGAACGTGGCCCGCGGGTTCTGCACCGCGGCCAACGAGACGATGTCGCGACCGAGGAAGAAGTTGTTCATCCAACCCCAGATGATGCGCAGCTTGCGCTCCCAGCTGGGCATGGCCAGGCCGTGGTAGCCGCGGTGGGCGAACCAGGCCGGCAGACCCGTGATGGCGATCTTGCCGGACTGGAAGACACCGGAACCGATGCCGAGGCCGGCGACGGCACCCAAGTTCTTGTGCAGGTATTCCTCGGGATTCTCGCCGCGCAGCACCGCGACGATGTTCTTCGCGAGGAGCTTGCCCTGGCGAACCGCGTGCTGAGCGTTGGGCACGCAGAAGCCGCCCACTCCCCCGCCACTCAGGTCGGGAACGGCGGTGATGTCGCCGGCGCCCCAGGCGTCCGCGATGATCTCGTCATCGGTTCCGACGCGCAGGTCGGGGCGCACCTGCAGGCGACCACGATCTTCGATCGGCAGGTCGGTGTGGCGCACGATGGCCGGGTTAGCCATGACTCCGGCTGTCCAGACGATCAGATCGGTCTCGAAGCTCTCACCGGTGGACAGTTCGACCTTGCCGTCGACCGAGCTGGTCAGCTGCGTGTTCAGGTGGATTTGCGCGCCGCGTTCGTCGAGGTGCTTGATGACCCAGAGGCTGGTCGGCAGCGAAACTTCGGGCATGATGCGCCCCATCGCCTCGATCAGGTGGAAGTGGGTGTCGTCGAACCCGATCTGCGGGTAGGACTTCAGCAGCGATGACGCGAAGGAACGCAGCTCTGCGAAGACCTCGATGCCGGCGAAGCCCCCGCCGATGACGACGAAGGTGAGCAGGCGGTCGCGCTCGGGGCCGGCCGGAAGTTGGGCAGCCTTGTCGAAGTTGGTGAGCACGCGGTCACGGATGGCGACGGCTTCCTCGATGGTCTTCAGACCGATGGCCTGGTCCGCGACGCCCGGGATCGGGAACGTGCGCGACACGGCGCCGGCCGTTACCGCGACGACGTCATAGACGAATTCGTAGGGCTCGCCAATGGGCGGGGTGATGGTCGCGGTTTTCGTGGCGTGGTCGATGTGGGTGACCTTGGCCGTCACGACGTTGGTCTTCTTGAGGTGACGACGGTGCGCGACTGCGGCGTGGCGACCCTCGATGGAGCCGGCTGCGACCTCCGGCAGGAACGGCTGGTAGGTCATATACGGCAGAGGGTCGACCATGGTGACCTCGGCCTCGCCGGCGCGAAGCCATTTCTCCAGCTTCCACGCGGTGTAGAACCCGGCGTAGCCGCCACCGACAATAAGAATTTTGGGCACTATGAAAGTCCTCCTACATGATTTGGCTGCACGAAAACTTACCGTTTTGACCGGATTCGCTTGATGTGCCGAGTGGCCCCGGTGCCGAGCAGCGTTACCAGAGTACCAAACCCGACCAGGACGAGGAGCGGCACTGTGACATACGTCAGCGTGAGCGGGCTGGGCAACCATGCCGCGACGACGCTGGGGGCAGGCAACGCCGGGTCTTCCTGCGGCGCGACCGGCACCTGCGTGGCGGTCTGCGGCGTGGGCTCGACCTCGGTGTCCGCCCGCCGGTGTACCCGGATCCACTCCTCCAGCAGGGCGGCCGGTTCCGGGCTCGTGGATGCCGGCACGGCCGCAGTGACCGCCGCCGCGGCATCGATCAGACCGTTGCCGTAGATCGGGCTGGGCACGACCCGCCCGTTCGGGTCGGCAGTTTCGATGACCCGGTTCATCACCTCCGCAGCATCGAGGCGGGGATAGGCGGCGCGCACCAGGGCGACCAGGCCCGACACGATGGGCGCGGCCGCGCTGGTGCCGTTCCACTGCACGTAGCCGCCGCCCGGAACGACGCCCACAAGTTGCTCGCTGGGCGCGGCCACCGAGATCGTGATGCCCTGCGAGGACGCGTCGAAGCTGGCGCCCTTGTTGCGGTCGACACCGGCGACCGTGAGCACCCCAGGGATGGTGGCCGGGGCTCCGACCTCGGTGGTGCCGCTGCCTCGGTTCCCGGCGGCGGCGACGACCACGACGTCGTTCTCGAACGCGTAGAGGAAGGCGTCGTCCCAACTCGGCGGCCAGTCCAAGGTGTTGCGGGTGAGGGACATGTTGATGACGTCGGCGCCGTTGTCGACGGCCCAGCGGATGCCCTCGGCGATCTGGTCGTCGTTGCTGAGGGTGGCGTCGCTGGTGCCGAAGGCCACCGAGACGGCCAGGAGCGACGCCTCGGGAGCCACTCCCAGCACGCCGGACCCCTCACCCGTGCCGCGTCCGGCCAGCAGGGATGCCACCAGAGTCCCGTGCTCGCTGCCTTCTCCGACGGGCGTCTGCCCATTGGTGGAGCCGAGCCCGGAGACATCCGTTCCGCCGACGACCGCACCGGCGAGGTCGGCGACGTCGGCGACACCCGTATCGATGACGGCCACCGTCACGCCCGCGCCACGGGTCGTATTCCAGGCCTGGGTGAATCCGTAGTCATTGAGCCAGTACTCAAGGTCACGCACCTGCGTGTTCTCCGCGAAGGCCGGCGCGGTCGGCGCAACGAAAGCCCCGCCCAGCGCCATGGTCAGGCCCAGGGCGACGCCCGCGCCGATCCGACGCCAGGCGGAGCGGGTCACTCGTCGGCCGTGGTGTAGTCGAGGCACTCGCAGACGGCGGGCGTCCAGGCCGCCCGGCCGAGGGCCAGATCTCCGATCGGGTTCACTCCGGGGCCTGCGGCCAGAGAGTGGGCGGCCAGCGCGTGCAGGCATTTCACGCGTTCGGGCATACCACCGGAGGAGATGCCGACGATTTCCGGAACCGTGCCCAGGATCTCGCGGTCGGCAAGGAAGCCCTCATGCGCACGCCGGTAGCGGGCACGCACCTGCTCGTCATCGGCCAGCAACTGGTTGTACTCGTTCATCACCTGGGTGGCCTCGAGGAACGACAGCGCGGCGGTCGCCGCGGGGTGCGTCAGGTAGTACAGCGTGGGGAAGGGGGTGCCGTCGGCAAGGCGCGGCGCCGTCGCCACCACGGTCGGGGCGCCGCAAACGCAGCGCGCGGCGATGCCCACGACGTTGCGGGCCGGGCGTCCCAGCTGAGCCGAGACGATGGTGATGTCGTCCTCGGTGACCGAATCGAAGGGAGGCCTGGTCATTTCGCGGCCTCGGGAGCCAGACCGGCCGTCATTACGGAGGCGAACATGGAGGAGAGCCAATCGACGTTGGTGGTTTGGATGGTGGGGGTGGCGACCGGTGCGGCCGCGTCGCCCGCGACGGGCAGGGCCAGATCGTTGATCACGAGGAAGCTCACGTCGCCGGGAAGCACATAGGACAGTCGGTCCCTGGCCTGCGTGGTGACGTAGGTGCGGTCGTTCCAGCGTTCCCGCTCACTCTTCAACTCTTCCACGGCGCCCTGCTGGGCCTCGACCGCCGCCGTGAGCGATTCGATCTGCTGGCGCTGGTCGGCGTAGGTGCGGATGCCGGGCGCCAGGACGATCACGGCCATGATCAGGAGGCCCATCATCACCAGCGAAAACCCGGACAGGCGCAGGCCGCGCAGCCAGCGAGCGGCCGCGGTCTCGGTCGGGGGCAGCGCGACGGGCTGTTCTTCGGCGCGTTTCCTGGCCACGGCAACTCCCTTCGTGAATCGCTGGTCGCGGTTGTCCCGCACTGGAACCCTAACCGCAATCGGACAAAAAAATGGAGCTCCCGAAGCCGCGGGGTGAACCCGCGCTCCGAGAGCTCCAGTCGAACTACGCCTTGAAGCGCGGGAAGGCAGAGCGGCCCGCGTACACGGCGGCCTCGCCCAGCTCTTCCTCGATGCGGAGCAGCTGGTTGTACTTCGCGACGCGCTCGCTGCGGGCGGGTGCTCCGGTCTTGATCTGGCCGGCATCCGTCGCAACCGCGAGGTCGGCGATGAAGGTGTCCTCGGTCTCACCGGAGCGGTGCGAGATGACGGCGGTGTATCCGGCGCGCTGCGCGAGGGACACCGCGTCAAGCGTCTCGGTCAGGGTGCCGATCTGGTTGACCTTGACCAGGATGGAGTTCGCGGTGCCGAGGGCCAGGCCCTTGGCAAGGCGCACCGGGTTGGTCACGAAGAGGTCGTCGCCGACGATCTGGACCTTGTCTCCGAGCTCGGCGGTGAGGTGAACGTAGCCGTCCCAGTCGTCTTCCTCGAGCGGGTCTTCGATCGAGACGAGCGGGTAGGCCGCAACGAGCTCGACGTAGTACGCGGACAGCTCCAGGGCGGTGAGTTCCTTGCCCTCGAAGTGGTAGACGCCGTCCTTGTAGAACTCGGAGGCGGCGCAGTCGAGCGCTAGACCGATGTCCTTGCCGGGCGTGTAGCCGGCGTTCTGGATGGCTTCGACGATGAGGTCGAGAGCGGCACGGTTGCTCGGCAGGTTGGGGGCGAAGCCACCCTCGTCGCCGAGGCCGGTAGAGAGGCCCTTGGACTTGAGCAGCGCCTTGAGGGCGTGGTAGGTCTCGGTGCCCCAGCGGAGGCCCTCGGCGAAGGACTCGGCTCCGAGTGGGACGACCATGAATTCCTGAATGTCCACGTCGTTGTCGGCGTGGGAGCCTCCGTTGATGATGTTCATCATCGGGACCGGAAGGGTGTGTGCGTTCGGGCCACCGAGGTAGCGGAACAGCGGCAGGCCGGCCGAGGTCGCGGCGGCCTTGGCGACGGCCAGGCTGACGCCGAGGATAGCGTTGGCGCCGACGCGGTGCTTGTTGTCGGTTCCGTCGGTCTCGTTCAGGACGGCGTCGATGATGCGCTGGTCAGCGGCGTCGAGGTCCTCGACTGCCGGGCCGAGCTCGTCGATGACAGCGTCAACGGCCTTGCGGACGCCCTTGCCCAGATAACGTGACTTGTCGCCGTCATGCAGCTCGTAAGCCTCGAACGCACCGGTGGATGCGCCGGACGGAACGGCGGCACGGCTGACCGAACCGTCATCAAGCAATACCTCGACCTCAACGGTCGGGTTGCCTCTGGAGTCAAGAATCTCGCGCGCTACTACTGCCTCAATGAGAGCCACAGCTATCTCCTGTTTCCTATATTTTTTTAATTGTTGGGGTGTTGGTCTGAAGGAATCGAGGAAGACAGCGCCGTGTTCCAATCCCATAACAGTCTAGCGACTGGCCTCAGCCGCCGAGGGGACGGAAATCGAGTTCGCCCGCGCCGGAGGCATCCGCCCCGACGAACGCGTAGCGCCCGTAACCGGCTCCGGCCGCGCGTTCCAGCAGCGCCTTGACGTTCTTGGTGCGCTGTTCGAGGCGTACCCGGAGGCCCTGTTCGACCAGTGTTCGCTTGAGCGCCACGAGCCGGGCCGGGTCTGTTCCCTTGTCGTACACCAGTACGACGGCGTTCTCAGCGGATGCCGCATCCACGCCCAACAGGTCGACGATGCGCTCGAACCCGATCGAGAACCCGCAGGCCGGCACCTCGGTGCCGAGGAAGCGGCCGATCATGCCGTCGTACCGGCCGCCGCCGCCGAGGGAGTAGCCGAGATCGGGGTGTGAGATCTCGAAGATGGTGCCGGTGTAGTAGCCCATCCCGCGCACGAGGGTCGGGTCGAACACGAGCCGCACCTCGGGCATCGCGGCGCGCAGCGCGAGCAGGTCGGCGAAGGCGTCCGTGTTGAGCCAGGCCGGCGGCGTCGGCTCGGCGGCCGTCCAGCCGGCATCGGCGATCTGGGTCAGGGTATCGGCCACGCCGTCGGTGGCGATGCCCAGGCCGGCGAGCTCCGTGACAACCCCGTCGACGCCGATCTTGTCGAGTTTGTCGATCACGATCAGCGCGCGTTCGTTCAGCTCGGGAGCCACGCTCCAATGGGCGAGCAGGGCGGTCAGGATGCGGCGGTCGTTGACGCGGATGGAGCACCCGGTCAGGCCGAGGGCGTCGAGCGCGGCGGCGGTCGCGGTGATCAGCTCAATCTCGGCAAGCAGGCCGGACTCGCCGATGATGTCGATGTCGCACTGCACGAACTGCCGGTAGCGGCCCTTCTGCGGACGCTCCGCCCGCCAGACCGGCGCGATCTGGATGGACCGGAACACCGTCGGAAGTTCCGCCCGGTGAGTCGCGTAGAACCGGGCGAGCGGAACGGTGAGGTCGAACCGCAGGCCCAGGTCGGCCAGCCCGAGCAGGTCGCCGGATGCGGCGGCGACCGCGGCATCCGTCGGCTTCAACCCACGCTTCAGCACGGCGAAGGCGAGTTTCTCGTTGTCGCCGCCGAGCCCGGAGTGCAGTCGGGCCGCGTCTTCCATCACCGGGGTCTCGATCTCGTCGAAGCCGTGCGCCGCGAAGCTTCGCCGGATCACGGCCAGTGCGTGTTCCCGGGACGCCTTGTCGGCGGGGAGGAAGTCGCGCATGCCGCGGGGAGGGGTCACTGGTGTTGCCATAGCCCCAATTGTGTCAGTTCGGGTCGGCCCGTCGATTTCCGCCGGGACGCCCGACACGGTCTCTCATGCGATGTAGTGCAAGATGTCGAAGTGGTTGTCACCGGCGCCCTGGCGATGGTCAGGAGGGTGGACATCCAGGCCACTTCCTCGGCCTGCGCTGTGACCTGCTTCTCCTGGGCCAGCGCCAGGGCGATGCGAAGCAGACGGCGATGGCGATGAACTGCTGCGAGGCATCGAATTCGTCACCGATCTGAGCGGACAGAAGACCATTGACAGATGTCTGGCTCCTGGTTGGACTGTTCCGCCACCGCCCTGTCGGCACCGCCGCGTGGCCTCAGCGCAGGCCTTCGCGCAGGCCTCAGCCGCGCAGGCCTCAGCCGCGCAAGCCTCAGCCGGGCAGGCCGATGATGCCGGCGTCGGCAACGTCGCCGGCATCCGTCGTCTCGGCCTCGCGGATCTCGTCCTGCAGACCGCGGAGGGCCGTGCGCAGGGCACGTTCGGAGTCGAGCCCCTGACTCTTGGCCGCAGACACGATGGCCAGCAGCAGCGGGCCGAGCTGGCCCTCGGTCTCGATCGGAAGCGGGAACGCGGCCTCGGTGCCGAGCAGCCCGATCTTCTGGGCTCGGCCGAGCACCTTGTCGGCGAGCGCGAGCGCCGGCATACCCTGCGGGATCCCGTCGAGCACGCTCGTGCGGGAGGGCTTCTCCGCGGCCTTGAAATCGTCCCAAGCGAGGGCCACGTCGTCGGCCGTTTCCAGGTTCAGGTCGCCAAAGACATGCGGATGCCGCCCCACCATTTTAGCGGTCATATGCGCGGCGACATCGTGGATGTCGAAGTCTTCGCCCGCGGTGTGCGCCGCGAGGTCGGCGTGGAAGACCACCTGGTAGAGCACGTCGCCGAGCTCCTCGAGCATCTCGTCGCGGCTGCCCGACTCGATCGCCTCGATCAGCTCGTGCGTCTCTTCGGTCAGGTACTGCACCAGAGACTCGTGGGTCTGCTCTGCGTCCCACGGGCATCCGCCCGGTGCACGCAGGAGAGCCACCACGCGCACGAGTTCGTCGAGATTGGAGGCGGATGCCGAGGCGGATGCCGGGACGGATACCGGGACGGTGGGATTCTCTGTAAAGGACACGCGACAACTCTAATCGCCCGGAATTGACGGAGTCTGCGGGGCCTGATCCGTCCCGTGAGGAGCCCCAGCCCCGGTCTATGCCGGCGCCATGATTTTCACGGAGGTGCCGCTGGCAGGCATCGGGATGCGGCGGGAGCTCACGGTGGCCGGCGAGCGCCGGGTAGGCGACCCAGTGTTCATCGTGGGTACCCGGAGCCGTTTGCGGGCCGCCGCCGCGATCCTGCGCCCGATGCCTGGCAGCGGCGCACCGGAGACCTGAGTGGAGTGTCCGGCGTCGTACCAATTCGACGGAGATTTTCTCGAAAGAGCGCACTCTAGGTGTGTTTACGTCCGATTTGGACAGAATCTCCGTCGAATTCGTTCGGGACGGAACCGCTGAAAGACGGGTCGGACCCACGGCCACTCGTCACGCGATCGCGACGGGCCACCCGGCCGCGGCGGGCTACGCGACCGCGACGACGGGACGCGGGAAGAGAGCGTCGAGTAGGTTGCCGGCCCAGGCGATCAGCGCCGCATCCCCAAGCGGTTCCCCGTTGATGCGCGGCATGGGCACGGTCAGCGCACCGTTCTGGGTGAAGTAGCGCGACCCGGGGTACATGCGCTGCAGGCGCACCTGCATCGAGTCGGCGAGGTTCGCCGGCGACACGCGCAGGTTCGAACCCATCGCGACGACCTCGCCGAGACTGGCCTGCTGGGCCAGCCAGCGCAGCCGGGAGACCAGGATGAGGTTCTGCACCGGCTGGGGCGGCTCGCCGTAGCGATCGGTGAGTTCGTCGAGGACCAGGTCGATCTGGTCCTTCGCGGCCGTCGGCGAGCTTGCGGCGGACAGCTTCTGGTAGGCCTCGAGGCGCAACCGCTCGCTGTCGACGTAGTCTTCGGGGATGTGGGCGTCGACGGGCAGTTCGAGCCGCAGCTCCGTCTGGCCCTCCGCGACGTCGCCGCGGAAGGCGCTCACGGCCTCGCCGATCATGCGCAGGTAAAGGTCGAAGCCGACCCCGGCGATGTGCCCGGCCTGCTCGCCGCCGAGCAGGTTGCCCGCGCCGCGGATTTCGAGGTCCTTCAACGCCACCTGCATGCCGGCGCCCAGTTCGTTGTTCGCGGCGATGGTCGACAGCCGGTCGTGGGCGATCTCAGTCAACGGTTTGTTCTCGTCGTAGAGGAAATAGGCGTAGGCGCGCTCCCGGCCGCGGCCGACCCTCCCCCGCAGCTGATGCAACTGGCTGAGCCCGAACTTGTCGGCGCGGTCGATAATGATCGTGTTCGCGTTGGCGATGTCCAGGCCGGTTTCGATGATCGTCGTCGAGACCAGCACATCGAATTTGCGCTCCCAGAAGTCCACGACGACCTGTTCCAGCTGTGCCTCCGGCAACTGGCCGTGCGCCACGGCGATCCGTGCCTCCGGCACGAGCTCGGCCAGCTTCGCGGCCACCCGGTTGATGCTGGACACCCGGTTGTGCACGACGAAGATCTGGCCCTCCCGCAGCAGCTCCCGCCGGATGGCCGCGGCCACCTGGCGGTCGGAGTACGGTCCGACGAAGGTGAGGATCGGGTGCCGGTCCTCCGGCGGGGTGGCCAGGGTGGACATCTCCCGGATGCCGGTGACCGCCATCTCCAGCGTGCGCGGGATGGGCGTGGCGCTCATCGCGAGGATATCCACGTTGGTCTTGAGCTTCTTCAGCGCATCCTTGTGCTCCACGCCGAAGCGCTGCTCTTCGTCGATGATCACGAGGCCCAGGTCCTTGAACACGATGGAGTCCGACAGCAGCCGGTGGGTGCCGATCACGAGGTCGACGGTGCCGTCGAGCATGCCCGCCATGGTTTCGCGGGATTCCTTCTCGGTCTGGAATCGACTGAGCGCGCGCAGGTGCACCGGGAATCCGGCGAAGCGCTCCTGGAACGTCTCCATGTGCTGGCGCACGAGCAGGGTCGTCGGCACCAGCATGACGACCTGCTTGCCGTCCTGGATCGCCTTGAAGGCGGCGCGCACGGCCACCTCGGTCTTGCCGAACCCGACGTCGCCGGAGAGCAACCGGTCCATCGGGATGGGCCGTTCCATGTCGGCCTTGACCTCGTCGATGGTGGTGAGCTGGTCGGGCGTCTCGGCGAACGGGAACGCCTCCTCCAACTCGCGCTGCCAGGGGGTGTCCGGCCCGAACGCGTGGCCCTTGCTGGCCATCCGTGCGGAGTAGAGCTTGACGAGTTCGACGGCGATGTCCCGCACGGCACGACGCGCCTTGGTCTTCGCGGCCGACCAGTCGCTGCCGCCCATTTTGCTGAGCGTCGGCGCCTCCCCGCCGACGTAGCGGCTGACCAGGTCGAGCTGGTCGGTGGGCACGTAGAGCTTGTCACCCGGGTGCCCGCGCTTCGACGGCGCGTATTCGAGCACGAGGTATTCACGCTTGGTCTTGACCGGGTTGCGCCCGCCGCTGGAGACCTCACGCTGGGTGAGCTCGATGAACCGGCCGATGCCGTGGGTCTGGTGCACGACGTGGTCGCCGGCCTTCAGCTGCAGCGGGTCGACGACGTTCTTGCGCCGGCTGGCCAGCTTCTTCACCTGGCGCGCGTCGTAGCCCACGGTGCGGCCGTAGAATTCGGACTCGCTGACCAGGGAGAATTTCGTCTCCGGCAGTTCGAAACCGTGGTCGACGGATGCTTTCAGCAGGTAGGCGATACCGGCCTCGGGTCGGCTCGGCCATTCCGTGACGATCCGGGCGGGCAGCTCCCGCTCGGCCAGAACGTCGGCGGCGCGTTCAACCAGCCCGGCACCCTGGGCGACGATGCCGACGGTCCAGCCGGCCTTCAGCCGCTCGGCCAGGTGACCGACGGCGCCCTCGACGCTGCCCTGGAAGCTCGGCACGGCGTCGCCCTCGACCCGCACCGTGAGCAGGTCGTCGAGTTCCCGGTGCTCGGGCAGCACCGGGGCATCCGTCGGCGCCGCCTGGAAGGAGCTCAGGGTCCACCACACGTGCGCGGACGCCGGGGCGCCGGGTGCACTGAACTGCACGGCCTCCCGCAGACGCCCGAGGGTGAGGAAGTCGCCCGACTCCAGGTCGATCGGCGCCTCGGCGCCCGCGGTCGCGGCGCTCCACGCCGCGCCCAGGAACTCCCGGTTGGTCTCGGCCAGGCTGATCGCCCGGGATGCGACGCGCTCGGGCGAGATGACGGCGACGGCCGCCTCCGCGGGCAGATAGTGGGTGATCGGCACGAGCCGGTCGACGAGAGCAGGTGCGAGGCTCTCCATGCCCTCGACCGGGATGCCCTCGGCGATCTTCGCGAGCAGGCCGGACAGGCTCGGGAACTCGTGCTGCATCTCACGGGCCCGCTGCCGAACGGCGGGACTGAGCAGCAGCTCGCGGCTCGGCGGCAGGCTCACCGAGTCGACCGGGGCAGGAAAGGAGCGCTGGTCCGAGACCGAGAACGCGCGGATCTGCTCGACCTCGTCCCCGAAGAACTCCACCCGGAAAGGGTGCGGGGCGATCGACGGGAAGACGTCGAGGATGCCGCCGCGCACCGCGAACTCACCGCGCCGCGTGACCATGTCCACCCGGGCATAGGCAACGTTGACGAGCTCACGTGCGATGGCGGAGAGGTCGTGACCACGTTGGCCGGCGACCAGGTCGATCGGCTCGTAGTCGGTGAGGTTGTCGGCCACAGGCTGCAGCGCGGCGCGCACGGAGGCGATGACGATCAGGGGGCGTCGGGCGACCGGGGCGCTCTCCTCCCACTCGCGCATCCGTCGCAGGGCGAAGAGGCGCTTGCCGACGATTTCGGCGCTGGGGCTGAGCCGCTCATGCGGCAGCGTCTCCCAGGCCGGGAAGTCGATGATCTCGGCGTCGGCGGCGAAGCAGGCAAGGTTCTCGTGCAGCGATTCCGACTCCCGCCCGGTGGCGGTGATCAGCAGCAGGGCCGGGGCCTTGCCCAGCCGGGTGCGCTGCTCGAGCAGGGCGGCGAGCAGCGGGGCGCGAAGCCCCTCGGTGAGAGAGAAATCGACGTTCCGGTTCGCGAAGGCGAGGGCATTGTCGAATGTGGAGGCGCGCGAAAGTGTGGCAATTAAGCCCTGGAGAGTCACCGGAGCATTCTACGCAACCCAGCTGACAGCCAACCCGGGCGATCAAGGGGAATCAGGGGGCGTGGAACTTCTGCTGTGCGGCGGCGACGCCCTCGGCTGCGATGAGTTCGATCGCGTCGGCGGCATCCGTCAACAGGTTGGGCAAAGCCGAACGTTCCGGGGACGTGAAGTCGTGCAGCACGAAGTCCGCGGCCGGCTGCCGGCCAGGCGGGCGCCCGATGCCGACGCGGATGCGGATGAACTCGTTCGTACCCGCTGCGGCGATGATGTCGCGCAGGCCGTTGTGGCCGCCGTGGCCGCCGCCGACCTTGATCTTCATCGTGTCGAACGGGAGGTCAAGGTCGTCGTGGATGACGATCAGGTGCGCGGGCTCCAGCGAGTAGAAGCGAAGCAGCGCGGCCACCGGCCCGCCGGACACGTTCATGAACGTGTTCGGCTTGGCCAGCACCAGTTTCGGCCCCCCGGGGAAACTGCGCCCCTCGGCGACCGACGAATTCGTTTTGTGGTTCCTGAAAGCCGCCGACAGGCGGTCGGCGAGCACGGCAGCCACCATGTGGCCGACATTGTGTCGGTTACCGGCGTAGTCGGGCCCGGGGTTGCCGAGCCCGACTACGAGCCAAAGATTGTCGTCCAGGGGAATCCTCCGCTTACGACGAAACCAGAAGGGGATGACTACTCGGCGGGAGCGGCCTCGGCGTCGCCCTCGGCGACCTCGGCCTCTTCTTCCTCTTCCTCTTCTTCCTCGGCCGGCAGGTGCACGAACGCGACGACGGCGTCTTCGTCGGAGATGAGCGTGGCGCCCGTGGGGAGCACGACGTCCTTCGCGCGGATCTGGTCGCCGTCTTCGAGGCCCTCGATGGAGACCGGGAGGTTCTGCGGGATGCTGGTGGCCTCGACCTCGAGCAGGAGGGTCTTGGTATCAAGGTCGGCGATGGTGCCGGGGGCCGACTCGCCGTTCAGGTGCACGGAAACCTCGACCTGAACCTTCTCACCCTTGCGGATGACGATCAGGTCGAGGTGCTCGATGATCTGGAGGAACGGGTCCTTCTGGACGTCCTTGACCAGGGTCAGGTGGCTCTTGCCGTCGATGTCCAGCTCGAGGACTGCGTTGGCGCGGCGCAGCAGCAGGCCGATCTGGTGCGCGGGGAGCGCGACGTGAACCGGGGTGGTGCCGTGGCCGTACATGACGGCGGGGATCTTGCCCAGCACGCGCAGCTTGCGGGCAGCACCCTTGCCGAACTTCACGCGCAGGTCGGCGACAATCTTGTTGGTGGCGTCAGCCATGGTGTTTCTCCTTGCGGACCGCTACGGCCCAGATCTGGTTTGCGGACGATGCCCGCAAAGGTGGGTACTGGTTCATTTTTCAACTCGAACGCGTGTCAGCGTGAGGAAAGGCCGTGAAGCATTCCGCCGCGTCGATAACGGATGCCGCACCCTCGGTTTCCCGGCGGGCGGCAGCCCTCGCCGAAGTTCAACTCGTAAGTCTAGCGGAGGCGACGGCGCGCGGCGAACGCGCGCAGCGGCATCCGTCACCGGCGCCGCCCGCGTCACTCCACGTCACGGCCATGGGCCGAGCGACTAGCCTTGAAGGAGTTCTGAGAACAGATAGCTGAAGGAGCAAACGTGGCCGAAACCGGCGCAGCACAGGCAAACATTGGCGTAGTGGGACTGGCGGTGATGGGCTCGAACCTCGCCCGCAACCTGGCCAGCCGTGCGGGCAACACCGTGGCGGTGTTCAACCGCTCCTCGGAGCGCACCCGCCTGCTCACGACCGAGCACCCCGAGGCCGGCTTCGTCGCCTCAGAGACCATCGAGGAGTTCGTGGCGTCGCTGCAGAAGCCGCGTACCGCGATCATCATGGTGCAGGCCGGTGCGGGCACGGATGCCGTGATCAGCCGACTGACCACCCTGTTCGAGCCCGGCGACATCATCGTGGACGGTGGCAACGCCGACTTCCAGGACACCATCCGCCGCGAGAAAGAGGTGCGCGCCACGGGCGTGAACTTCGTCGGCGCCGGCATCTCCGGCGGCGAAGAGGGTGCCCTCAAGGGCCCCAGCATTATGCCCGGCGGCTCGGTGGAGGCCTACAAGACCCTCGGCCCGATCCTCGAATCGATCGCAGCCGTCGTCGACGGCGTCCCCTGCGTCACTCACATCGGCACGGATGGCGCCGGTCACTTCGTCAAGATGATCCACAACGGCATCGAATACGCCGACATGCAGCTCATCGCGGAGGCCTACGACCTGCTCCGCAAGGTGACCGGGCACTCCCCCGCCGCCATCGCCGATGTGTTCACCGAGTGGAACGAGGGTGACCTCGAGAGCTACCTGATCGAGATCACCGCCGAGGTGCTGCGCCAGGTCGACGCCAAGACCGGCCTGCCATTCATCGATGTCGTGCTCGACGAGGCCGGCTCGAAGGGCACCGGCGTGTGGACCGTGCAGAACGCGCTCGACCTGGGCGTGCCCGTCGGCGGCATCGCCGAGGCCGTCTTCGCCCGCGCCGTGTCCAGCCACCCGGAGCAGCGCGTCCCCGTGCGCGCCGCCATCACCGCGCGCCCGGAAATCGCCGTCGTCGGCCACACCTTCCAAGACGACGTGCGCCAGGCGCTCTACGCGTCGAAAGTCGTTGCCTATGCCCAGGGCTTTGACGCGATCATCGCCGGTGCGAAGAAGTACGGCTGGACCGTGGACAAGGGCGCCATCGCCACGATCTGGCGCGGCGGCTGCATCATCCGGGCCCAGTTCCTGAACCGCATCGTCGACGCCTACGCCAACGACCCGTCGATCGCCTCCCTGCTCGCCGACCCGTACTTCGCCCAGGCCGTCGCCGACGGCGAGTCGGCGTGGCGCCGCGTGGTCTCGACGGCGGCACTGTCGGGCATCCCGGTTCCCGGCTTCGCGTCGGCGCTCAGCTACTTCGACTCGCTCGCGAGTGAACGGCTCCCCGCCGCACTCGTGCAGGGCCAGCGCGACTTCTTCGGCGCGCACACCTATAAGCGCGTCGACATGCCCGGAACCTTCCATACCCTGTGGTCGGGGGACCGCAGCGAGATCGAGACCGAGGGCTCCTCGCTCTAGAGCCGCTCCTCCGGTGGCGCAACTGTTGCCGGAGCGGACGAGTGTTGCCCGCACACCGGCAACAGTTGTCCGCTCCGGCAACAGTTTTATGCGCTGGCAACACCTGTGTGTCAGCCGGCAGATTATCGAAGGACCGGGAGGCCTGCGGTTGTGAGGATGCGCAAGAGCGAACCGCGCTGGCGCACATCGGAAGGACCCCAGCGGGCCATGCGATTGCCTTCCGAGCGGAGGTCATCCTCGCGCACCTTCTCCCGGGTGACCGCCTCCCCGGGCGTGAGTCCCCGGAGATACTCCGCCTTCAGGTATTTGCCCTGCCCGTCGAACTCCCCGATCAGACGATAGGCCGGCCACTCGAAGTCGGTGAAGTAGAAGCCGCCGCGAGGGTTGCGATGGCACGTCTGCAGCAGGGGATCGGGGAAGCCCAGCTCGAAGATCGCCACGCGACTGAGCGATTCACCCGGGTTGTCCGCATTGGGCCGTCCGAAGCGGATGGCCCGTTCCGCCTTCACCCACCCCCGGGGCGACACCGACTCCTGGAGTTTCTCGCGCAGCACCTCGTCCGTCAGGAAGACCTCCGGGGATGCACTTCGCGGATTGAGGGCATGATCGATCGCGACGACGGCTGTGGCGAAACTCCTGGTGCGCGCCAGGTCGAGCAGGGTGCGCGCGGGACTGGTCACGAGCATCCCGTCGATGTCGACGATGTCACCGTCGGGAACGTCGATGCGGTGGACCGTCACGCCATTCTTGCTCCGCGCCCGGGACTGCGGTGGTGCGAGCACGTGCACCGTGCTCGGCCAGGCCTCGGCCAGGGGAATCCCCCACACGGCCGCCGCCGATTGATGGCTGATCAGAGGGTCGCGCATTCGCGTGGCGACGACCGCGCGGATCTCGGCGAGGTGCCTCTGTCGCGGTGGGAGCGGCCCCCAGTGTTCCGTCGTGGTGAAGACACCACGGCGTAGCCGTAGTGCACTCCTCCCGAACTGCGCCTCGCGCCGAAAGTGCCGGTCGTCTGACTCTGTGGCGGCGGCCCCGCCCGAGAGGTACAGCCCGGTGTGCTCGTCGATTCGCGCGTCAGCCATCTGCCGAGGTTCGCGGTGTGAAGCGGGTACGGTGCCGCTCCCCCGTGTTCCGTGGGGCCCGCGCGGCCCGGGGAGCCTGGGGAGGGGTGGCCGCGTCGCTCCCGGCGGAACAAACGTTGCCGCAGCGGACGACTGTTGCCCGCACACCGGCAACAGTCGTCCGCTGGGGCAACTGTTGGGGAGGTTCAGCACGAAGCAGCCTTGTTTGCGATACTGGGAGCCTGATGACGAGCGACGACCACCCCGAACTCTCCGGTTACGAGCCGCTGGATGCCGGCCGGCCCCTGCGCAGTCCGCGCACCCTCCTGATCATGCGCATCGTCGTCGTGCTCGGGCTCGTGGCGCTGATCGTGCCCGGCATCCTGACGAGCGTGCAGGTGGCAACGACCACGGCCGCCAATGCGTGCAGCGTGGCCACGGCTCGGTACTATCCGGGCGCCGTCGACTTCGACGCCCGCTTCGAGCTGAACGGTCCGGGCGGCTTCGGCTGGCAGTGCTACGCGATCGATCTGAACGAGCGCGAGACGTATGTCGTGCCGCTCGGCATCATTCCCTCGGCGCCCCGGGCGCCCAGCACCGAGATGCCGGTGTAGACCCGGTCCCGATCAGGACTGAGCCCCGACAGACTGATGGCCGGTCACCGACATCCGTCGACGACCGGCCGGGGTTCGCTGTGCGAAGGGCCCGCGGCTATGCGGCGCCCTCGAACATCGAGGTGACGGAACCCTCGTCGAAGACCTCGTGGATGGCCCGTGCCAGAAGCGGCGCGATCGGCAGTACGGTGAGCGTGGGGAAGCGCTTCTCCTCGGGGATCGGCAGGGTGTCGGTGACGACGACCTCGGAGATCGCGGGATTCTGCAGCAGCTCCAGCGCCGGGTGGCTGAACACGGCGTGGGTGGCGGCGACGACGACGCCGATCGCGCCGGCGGCGCGCAGGGCCTCGGCGGCGAGAACGATTGTGCGGCCGGTGTCGATCATGTCGTCGACGATCAGGCAGACGCGACCCTCGACCTGGCCGACGATCTCGTGCACGGAGACCCGGTTGGCGACCTTCGGGTCGCGACGCTTATGGATGATGGCCAGCGGGGCGCCGAGCTTGTCGCTCCAGATGTCGGCGACGCGCACGCGGCCCATGTCGGGCGAGACGACAGTCAGGGTGGCCGGGTCGAGCTTCTCCTTGAAGTGCTCGAGCAGCACGGGCATGGCGAAGAGGTGGTCGACGGGGCCGTCGAAGAAGCCCTGTATCTGGGCGGCGTGCAGGTCGACGGCCATGATCCGGTCGGCTCCGGCGACCTTGAACAGGTCGGCGATCAGCCGGGCCGAGATCGGCTCGCGGCCGCGGCCCTTCTTGTCCTGGCGGGCGTAAGGGTAGAACGGCGCCACGACCGTGATGCGCTTGGCGGAGGCCCGCTTGAGCGCGTCGACCATGATCAGCTGTTCCATCAGCCACTCGTTGATCGGGTCGGTGTGCGACTGGATCACGAAGGTGTCCGAGCCGCGCACGCTCTCATCGAATCGCGCGTAGATCTCGCCGTTCGCGAAGGTGCGTGCGTCGGTGTGAACGAGTTCGGTACCAAGTTCCGTGGCGATGTCCAGTGCCAGTTGCGGGTGTGCTCGCCCCGAAACCAATACAAGTCGCTTTTCGCCGCTGGTCTTGATTCCAGACACCTAGTCTCCACTCTTTGCCGCAGCCGCCGCCGCATCGGTTCCTGGGCGGTTGGTCTGTACCCAGCCGTCCATATTGCGTTGTGGGGCCACGGTGAGGCCCAAGGCCCCGGCCGGCACGTCCTTACGGACGATTGTTCCGGCACCCGTGTACGCCCCGTCCCCAATCCTAATCGGCGCGACGAACACGTTGTGCGACCCGGTGCGCACGTGGGACCCGATCTCACTGTGGTTCTTGGTCACACCGTCGTAGTTAGCGAAGATCGTGCCGGCCCCGATGTTCGATCCCACTCCCACGGTCGCGTCGCCGACGTAGCTGAGGTGCGGCACTTTGCTACCCACGCCGATGGTCGCGTTCTTGGTCTCGACAAAGGTACCGATCTTGCCGTCAGCGCCCAGATTCGTGCCCGGGCGCAGATAGGCGAACGGACCGACGGATGCGCCGGCGCCGATGACCGCGAGCGTCGCATCCGTGCGCTTCACCACCGCGTTCTCGCCGATTTCACAATCGAGGAGGGTGGTGTCCGGGCCGATCACGGCACCGGTCTCGATCACGGTCGAACCGAGGATCTGCGTGCCCGGCCGGATGATGACATCCGGAGCCAGCTTCGCCTTGAGGTCGATCCAGGTGGTGGCAGGATCCTGCACGGTCACGCCGGCCAGCTGCCAGCCGTAGACGATGAGGCCGTTCAGCTGGCGCGCGGTCTCGCTGAGCTGGGACCGGTCGTTGATGCCGGCCACCAGCCAGGCGTCGGCGACCGGCACGGCCCGCACTTCGGCCCCGGCCTGGCGCAGCAGCCCGACCACGTCGGTGAGGTACTTCTCTCCCTGCGCGTTCTCGGTGGTGACGTTGGCCAGCTGCTCGCGCAACTCGGCTACGCGGAAGACGTAGACCCCGGCGTTCGTCTCGGAGATGGCACGTTCCTCGGCCGTCGCATCCTTCTGCTCGACAATGCGGTCGAAGGCGCCCTCTTCGGAGCGCACGATGCGGCCATAGCCGGTGGCATCTTCCGGAAAGGAAGAGAGTACGGTGGCCGAGACGTCCCGGTCGCGGTGCGCGGCGACGAAACTGGCCAGCGTGGCCGCGTTGAGCAGCGGCACGTCGCCGCTGACCACGAGCACGTCGCCCTCGAAGTCATCGGGGAGAGCGGTGATGGCCTGCTCCACGGCCCGTCCGGTGCCGGGCAGCTCGTCCTGGTCGACGATCAGGCTCTCGGGCAGGTCCTTGCCGACGAGGGCGGCCAGCTGGTCGCGCTCGTGGCGCACCACGGTGACGACATGTGCCGCTTCGAGGGCGCGGGAGGTCGCCAGCACATGGCTGAGAATGGGCAGACCGGCCAACTCGTGCAGTAGTTTCGGAGTGCTTGATTTCATGCGGGTGCCCTGGCCGGCGGCCAGCACGACGATTGCGAGTCGGGAATCAGTCACGGGGTTTCCTCTAGCTTCGGTGGAGCCGCCCGGGGAAGACCGGATGGTGACGCCATGCAGTGCTCCGCCGCCAGGACTCGAACCTAGACCTAACAGCTCCAAAGGCTGTCGTGCTGCCATTACACCACGGCGGAATTCGTCGACCGCGGGCCGACCAACGGTGACAAGTCTGCCAGATATCGCGCCGATAGCGCGCCCCGGCGCTCCTGGGACGCGCTCCTGCGCCGGTTGGCGTGCCCGAGCGGGATAATAGACGGATGCCCGCACATGACGAAGTCGACCGGATCGTTGACGCCTGGCTGCGCGAACGGCCCGACCTTGACTTCGCACCGCTTCAGGTGCTGTCGCGCGTGGCCCGTCTGTCCAAGCACCTGGACCGCGCCCGCCGCACCGCGTTCTCCCGCTCAGAGTTGGACTCCTGGGAGTTCGACGTGCTCTCGGCGCTGCGCCGCGCGGGGGCACCCTACGAGCTGAGCCCGAAGGCCCTGCTGCAGCAGACGCTGGTCTCCAGCGGCACGATGACCAACCGGATCGACCGGCTCGTTGAGCGCGGGCTGGTCACCCGGCGCACGGACCCCAATGACGGACGCGGCATTTTCGTGGGGATGAACCCGGCCGGGCTCACCCGGGTGGATGCCGCCATCACCCGGCTGGTCGACGCCGAGGCCGAATTGCTCGCCATGCTGTCGCCGAGCGAGCAGGCCGGTCTCGCGACCCTGCTGCGCAAGCTCAGCCTCGGCTTCGACTGAGTTATTTCGCGATCGAGGCCCTGGGAAAGTCCCGCCAGGTGCGGAAGAAACGCGCCTCCACGGCGGCGGCCCCGTTCTGTTCCACTGCGTGCAGCCGACCGTAGCTGAAGGCGTTCTCACCCTGCAGGTACGCGGCCATGCCGAGCCGGAGCAGCTTCTCCCGGGCGACGACGCTGTCCTGATGGTCGCCGAGGGTGTCCTGCACCTGCCGGGCCGCGGCTACGAGCCGCACCGCTCGGCTGCGCCGCAGCGGCGTGGCCGTCTCGGCCGCATAGCGCAGCTGCTTGGCCCGTTTGCGCGCCTCGTGCAGCGCCTCGTCGCGCACAGCGCCCGACGGGGTGCCTTGCGCCAGGAAAACGGATGCGCGCAGCCGCTTCCAGTCCGCGCGGATCAGTTCGGGGATGACGATGCTCGCGGGCTTGTCCGCCGGAGGGAGCAGCGGCGGGGCGGCCAGCACGGCGTCGAGTGTGTCGAGCAGCCGGAAGTACCGCTCGGAGTCGAGGGCGGCGAGGGTCTGGCTGCAGGCACCCCGGATGACCGCCGCGAAATGTTCGTCGATGCGCTCCGTCAGCGGACCCACGACGAGTTCGGCCGGTTCCTGCCCGAGCCGGTGGGCGAGGCGCTGCCGGATCACCTCCGCGTCCCGGGCGGCGCCGAGCGAGCCGGCCAGCCAGCGCAGCTCGTTGCGGAGAGGCCCGGTGACCGCGGTGTCCAGACAGTCCCGGTAAGTGGACAGGACCGAGCGCAGGCGGCGGGTGGCCACGCGCATCCGGTGCACGCCGTCCACGTCGTTCTCTCGGACCCGGGCATCCTGAGTGCCGATCGCCCGCACCTGTTCGTGCACGTACTTCAGCAGCACGGCACCGGCGGAGCTCTTGCGGGTCGGCCGAGGTACTGGGACCGTGACGAAGGGCGGCAGAGCGTCGCCGAGGGCGCGGGCAAGTTTGGACGGGGTTCCGGATGGCTCCACGCCGACCGACGCGAGCCGCACCTGGGCGGCGTCGAGCAGGTCGCGGGAGCCGTGCACGAGCTCGACCTCCCATTCCCGCCAGGTCTGGCTGAGCGGCTCCGGCGCGAGCCGGTCGGCCTGCACCTCGTCGTCGCACACCTCGGCGAGCACCTGGTCGTCCTCGCCGACGAGTTCGTGCACCGTGCGTCGGGTGCGCAGCCGCACCACGGGCACCAGTGTGCGGCCGCGGAGCACCGCGCGCACGAGGTTGAGGATGGCCTCCGGGATGTGCTCCGGGTGCTCGCCCAGCGGCTCCCGAATCTCGCGACGCTCGTCAACGGCGACCGGGAGCTTGAGGTGCCAGCCGGCGTCGACTCCCCCGGTGCGGCGGCGCAGGGTCAGCCGCCGGCTGGCGAGGACCAAGTCGATGCTGTCGTAGTAGAGGGCATCGAGGTGGTGCTCGACGGGCGGCTCCACGTGGGTGACGCCCGGCAGGTCGTGCAGGGGCGGCAGCGTCGTCGCCGGGTTGACGTCGAAAGTGCGTTCGATCTCGGCATAGCCAGCGGAAGTCATGCTTCAGTGTAATTCGGCCAGGCGGCCCGGAGGGGAAAAGCTGACCCCCAGTTTCCGGCCGGTTCTCAGATCCCAGGCCGCCGATCGTTACCCGAACCGGCCGTTGACGTAGTCCGCGGTGCGCGGGTCGATCGGGTTGCCGAACATGGCGTCGGTGGGTCCGTGTTCCACGATCCCGCCGGGCGTGCCCTGAGCGGCGAGGAAGAAGGCGCAGTTCTGCGAGACGCGCTGCGCCTGCTGCATGTTGTGGGTCACGATCACGATGGTCACCTCCCGGGCGAGTTCGAGCATGGTCTCCTCGATCACGCGCGTCGACGTGGGGTCGAGGGCCGAGCACGGTTCGTCCATGAGCAGGATGCGCGGAGTCACCGCCAGGGATCGGGCGATGCACAGGCGTTGCTGCTGGCCGCCGGACAGCCCGCCGCCCGGCTCCCGAAGACGGTCCCGCACTTCCTTCCACAGGCCGGCCTTGGTCAGGCAGCTCTCCACGAGGTAGTCCTTCTCGTCGTTCGAGGCACGCTGGCCGGTGAGGGTGAGGCCTGCGATGACGTTGTCGTAGATCGACATCGCCGGGAAGGGGTTGGGCTTCTGGAAGACCATCCCGATGTGTTTGCGGGCGTCGACGAGCTTGCGTTCCGGGTCATAGATGTCTACGCCGTCGAGGAGCACCTCTCCGGCCAGGCTTGCGGAGGGAACGAGCTCATGCATCCGGTTCAGGATGCGCAGGAACGTCGACTTGCCGCAGCCCGACGGCCCGATCAGCGAGGTGATGACGCCCGCGGGCATCACGAGGTTGACCCGGTCGAGAACCTGACGCTCGCCGAACCAGGCGGAAACGTTGCGGCCTTCGAGGGTGGCCAGTGGGGCGAGGTCCCCCACAGCCGCGTGGCCCGGGGCTTCCGGGGACAGGTCCTGGCCGGCCGGGCGTTTGCGCCACGGCACGGACAGGCGACTCGTCAGGGTCGGCACGGCGGATCGAGCCGGCGGGCGCAGCCTGCTCTCTCGCTGCCGTGGGGCCTTCTGTAGCGGCAGCACCTGCGTCGCGTCAGCGTTGATCATTTCGTCGTTCATGGACTCCATCGTTTCTACAGCAGGTTCGGAAGCAGGCGCACCACCTGGTCGGCCACGAACAGGCCGCCCACGGTGACGACGGGGAGGAAAACCGTCCAGGTTTTGCGGAGGCCGACGCGTCGATAGGCCCACACGGCGGCAAGCTCGACCAGCAGCAGGAACTGCAAGGCGAACACAAGCGCCCACACCGTTCTGGTGTCAGTGGCGAGCTCCCGGTCGACGGCAGGCAGGGTCACGAATGTGGTCGCTCGGACGCCCGCCGGTTTCGTTTCCGAAACGAGCTCAGCATCCACCCGGGCGATCCCGCTCGGCACAAACGCGGGGCCGCGAGCCGTCACGAGGATCAGGCGGCTCTTCCCCGCGCCGAGGGGAGCCGGCATGGGGTCACCCGCGTACCGAACGCCGAGAACGGAGAATTCCTGACGGCCCTGCCCGGTGATGACGGTGAACTGCTGCCCCGGTCGTAACTCCTGCAGTCGGGCGAAAGGGCCGCCGTAGGCAGCGGCGCGGCCCATGATGACGCTGTAGCCGGCCTGGCCCGGCAACACGGTATCGCGGCGGTGGCCCGGTCCGGCACGCAGGGTACCGGAGTCGGTTCCTTCGACGACCACCTCGTGCACCCCGATCGAGGGAATGTCGATCAGCGCCACTGGGGCTCCGGCCTCGAGCAGAACCTGGTCCACGGTGCCCTCGCTGACCGGGGCCGTGCCCTGAGCGAGCTCTGCTCGCAGCGAGTTCGTCAGCTGCTGCTGCGAGACGAAGTGCTGCACTTGGCCGAAAATCGTGAGGTTGGCGAGAAAGCCGAAGATGAGCACGGCAACGATCGTGAGCGTGGTGCGGATGGCCTGCTCGCGTGCGCTCAGCACCACGAATGCGCGCGGGGGCACGGGCATGCGCCGCGGCGGCGTTGGCAGCTTCGGTCGCCGGAGCGTTGTGGCGACCGTCACGATGTGACCGGCCCGTAGCCGAGTGCGAGGTCGGGCAGTGGGCGTCGCGACCGGCGGAGCCGAAGCAACTGGCGCACCGCCAGGACGAGCGCTGCCAGGAGCACGAGCATCGCCGTGAGGAACCACGGCAGGATGAGCGTGAACGAGTCGCGGGTCAGCGACCAGAGAGCCGTGCCGGCGATGTCCACGGGCGGAGTCATCGTCACGTGGCCTCGGAAGAAGGTCCACTGGCCGACATCTTCAAAGGTTGCCCTCATGGTGCGTGTCTCCCCCGGTGCGAGGTTGGCAACCTCGACCGTGTCAAGCGTCTGGACGGGCAGGTTGATCGCATTGTCGAGCCAGAACCGGAGGCTCGAGGTGATCGGGGCGGTGCTGACGTTCTTCATCGTGAACTCCAGGGTCAGGTCCCCGCCCTCCGGCCCGATCTGCGGAGCGGGTAGCACGGTGAGCCCGCTGACATAGAAGAAATCGTGGATGTTCGTCGGCTCCCCGCTCATACCGCTAGGCCCATTCGTGGCAGCCTCGGCGCTCGCGGGGGTCGCGGTGAGCCCGGCAAGCCCGCAAATCAAGGACATTGCGATGAGGGTCACGGCCGTCAGGCGGGGCGCGGCAGTGGATGTGAGCACAATCAAGTTAGTCCATTCCAGGTTTCGGCATGCTGGACGCAGAGCAAACGACGGGGAAACGCGATCTCGCGCGCGAGCACCAATGCATCAACTCAACAGACGCATAGACGCCGACGAACGCCCGAAGGCCACGGGACAACTCGTCCCGTGGCCTTCGGACGTACGGTGTGCTGCCTACTTGTCAGCGCGGCGGAAGCGACGCGCGATAATCACGCCGGCCCCGGCCGCGAGGGCGAGCATGCCCGAAGCCAGCAGCGGAAGGGTGTTGGCGGTTCCGGTCGACGCGAGCTCCTTGTCGGCCTTCGTCGCTGCGGCAACGCGCTCTGACGAGCCAGACGCCGGGTTGCCCGACGAGCCGGAGTTGAGGCCCGGCGTCACAGCAGGAACCGCAGCCGGCGTCGCGGTCGGCGTTGGCGTCACAGTCGGCGTCGGCGTCGCGGTCGGCGTCGAGGTCGCGGTCGGCGTCGAAGTCGCGGTCGGCGTCGAAGTCGCGGTCGGCGTCGGAGTCGGCGTCGGAGTCGGAGTCGGCGTCGGCGTCACCGGCACATCGGCCTGCGGCAGGAACGTGAAGGCGCCGGTGACCGGAACGACGCTGATCGTACGGTAGAAGGCGGCGGTCACTGTGACACCAGAGTTCATCGTGCACGCGAGGCCCAGGCTGTAGTTGCCGCCGGCGTTCCTGGCCGCAGTCTGGGAGTTATTGATGAGCGAGATCGGCGCGAGGGTCGGGTTGAGCACGTTGCGTGTCGCTCCGTTGAACGCGAGGGGCGCGTACGCCTTCCAGGTGAGGACGGTGTTTTCGGTTCCGGGGGTGGCCAGGAAGGCGAAGATATTCGTTGAGTTCGCCGGGCAGGTGAACTCGCCGTTGATGTCGCCCTGAGTGGAGGAGCCGAAGAGGTCCTCCTTCCAGCCCCAGACGTAGCCGTCCGACTTCTGGACGGCATCCGTGTCGTACATGTAGACGGGAGCGGCAGAACCATTCGTCTGCGTTGCGGCTGTCGCGGCACTCGCCGCGGCCGTGGCTCCGGCGACCAGAGCGAGCGAAACGACGCCGGCGGCGACGAGACACGACTTCTTGTTGATCTTCATTTATTTACAGTCCTGTTCTTGGGCGGAGGTCACTTGGAGATTCGAACGGCGGTGGTGGTCGAGGGTGCGAGAATGCCGAATTTTTTCTTCAACGAACCGGCTTTGGCGGCAAAAGTCGTCTGGGAGTTCGTCAGGCTGGCGCTTTTTGTCGGATCGAGCAGGTCGGCCAGAGTCGAGTCATATGCGGCATTCGTCGGGTCAACTCGTGCGTACTGAACAACGAGGTACGTGTCGCGTCCCCAACGAGAGTCGGCGTAGTAGGCGGCCACCGGGGCCATCGAGGTGCCGGTGCCTGTCACGGGGGTGGTGCCTGCGACCAGGGAGCCCAGGACCGTGGTGTCCTTCTTCTTGGGGAAGCTCGCACCAGTGTTCATGGCGACCCAGCGGGACACCGACATAGGCGCGACAGTGTTGATACCCAGGTCAGAGGCGTCGTGCTCCTGACCCACGGTGACACACGAACCCAGGGTCGAATCCGTGACGCCGATTTTGGACATGAAGTCCTTGCGCGTTCCGGAACCGGCCTGCGGGATGACCGGTGTGACCTTCACTCCGCCGAGGGTGGTGACGCTGCAGGTGTAAAGACTCGTCATGGTCGCGGTGTCGATGGTACCGATGCCGGCTGCCGTCGAAGCGCTGTCATACGCGTAGGCGATCGCGTCGCGACCGAAAGGCACCTGGATCAGGCTACCTGCCGGGTCGACCGTGCCTGATCCGGACGAACGGGCGATGTCGATCTGCCCCGTGATGACGACGCCCGCGGGCGCGCCGACGGTTCCGGACGTGTACGGGGCGCCGTCAATGGAACGGAGAAGGGCCGTGCGCCCGTCGCTTGAGCCATTCGGGCGACCGAAACGCACACCGGAGGACTTCGTCGTGATGAACGGGGTGCCGGTCGCGTCGAACGAGCCGATGCTGTTTCCGTTGGCTGTCGAACGAACCGACGCGCCCGAAAGGCCCGAACCGTTGGCCAGGGCGCTGACGACGTCCTCGAGGGTGTCGGAGCCGACGATGGAGTAGCTGTTCGAGACGGGCTCGGCGTTAGCCGGGCTGACGATGACAAGGCCGGAGATGGCCACGCCGACAGTTGCGCAGAGCGCAAGAGCCTTCTTGGTGTTCACTGGGGTGCCTTTCGTGGGTGATGCAGGAGACGGATCCGGATGGGTCCCTCTTGTCTCAGCGCAACGGTCCGAAGCGGGGAACCCGCGCGAAGCGTCACGTTGGGCGCGCATCAGGATCGTCTCCGAACGCGCGAAATAAAGGGGACGCCGCAGGCGGCGAGCAGGCCGGAGAGCAGCCCGGCCGGCACCGCCGCGCGTACCGGTCCCATGACCGGGTCCGCGGGCGTCGGTCTCGCCACCAAGGGGTCGACGACGGTGCCCGTCGCGGCCGGGTCGACCGCGGCGTCGGCCACCACCGGCGCGGCTTGAGCCTGGAACTCTGCCGGACCGTAGGTTGACGGGGTCGGCACATAGGCCGGCCTGTCGACCGCAGGGGCAGTCTCGGGCATGGCCATTGCTACGACCGGGCTGCCGCCCTGTTCGATTGCGGTCGCGGCGGCGAGCGCCTGGTCCACCCAGCTCTTCGGGAGCGGGGTGTAGCCGCGCGGCAGCTGCCCGATCTCCGTCCCAGGTACCTGGCCTGCCACCACCGCGTACCGGATCAGGTTGGCGTAGATGGCCCTCTGGGCGGCATCCGTTTGCAGCGGATTCAACGCGGCATAGACCGGCATCGTCATTGGGTACGCTGTGGCGGCAGCCTTGGCGCTTGGGTTCGCCGGGTCGTATTCGAGCACCTTGGGGTTTGTGCTGGTCGGCACCATGGCGGCGGAGGCCGCGAGCATGGACTCCGGCGATGGCGCCACGAACGAGCCCGCTGAGTTCTGCAATGACGCCGTCACCGTTTGGTAGCGAGCGGCCGCGGCTGCGGTGGTGACGCCAAGCACGCGCTGGTTGCCCACCAGGCTGCGCACGCTCTTGCCGAACTTCGGCGGGACGCTGGTGGGGTTCCAGTCGCCGAGCTCCTGCCCGTCGCCGCGCAGGGTGAGATACGCGCCGCTCTCGAAGTCGCTGGTGTAGGGGCGCCAGGTGACCAGGTTCACTGCCGTTGTTCCGGTGCCGGCAGCGGCCGCGGGCCGCTCCAGTGGATCAGCCTTCGGAAAATTCGTGCGGGGAATCGTCATGGCCGTCCCGGACGGGTTGACAGCGGCATTGGTGGACGACCAGGGGTTGACTTTCATTCCCCACGTGTCGGGCGTTCCGTTCAGGAAATCGACGGCGGCGGGGTCGGAAAGGACGTAACGCCACAGTTGCTGGGCCTCGTCGGATCTCCCGGAGGGAAGGAGCATGTCTCCCAGGGACGGCCCGGTCAGGTCCTGGTACTTCCACTCATCGTCGTTGACCGCCAGAAAATCGGGGTCGACCATGAGGTTGCGCGCGTTCGCGCCAGGGTTCGCGGAGTCGGTGTAGCCGAAGAACTTGAGGGAGTCCGACGTGGCCGGCGCCCCGGAAGGCAGTGAGTCGAGATACGAATTAGTGAGGAGCTTGGCGACCAGGCGAGGCGTGAGGTTCAGTGACGTGAACGCCTCGGTATTCCTGGCCTTGTATTCCTGGGGAACTGCGCCAACCGGTTTCACCCGGCGGTCGATGGAGAACGAAACTGCGACGCCGCTGAGGGCGATCGGTGCGTATGCGACGGGATCGACCCTGTCGGTTTGCAGGGGACGTGAGGTGAGAGCCAGCGGGCTGGGTGTCGTGAGGCTCGCCGCGGCAAGCGCGTCCTCCTCGTTGCCGATGCTGAGCGCGAAAGAGGAACCCGCCGCACCGGTGCACACTTTGGGTTGCCATGACCCGATCGCCGCGGCGACCAGTTCGCTTCCGGAGAGCTGCTTCTCGGCCGAGCCGATGGCGCAGCGCTGGCCGATGGGCTTGAAGTCCAGCTTGACGGCCACACTGTGCTTCCAGGAGTCCCACAGCAGGCCGGACTTGGTGATGTAGGACTCCCCCGCGTCGCTTTTTCCGCGCGGGATGACCACGAGCCAGCAGGATTTTCCGGAGACAGAGCCGTCCGCGGCGGTCACGGGTGTGCCACAGCCCAGGCCCGGGGACTGCATCGCGGTCTGCACCTCGAATTTGACGGAGCCGTCGCCACTGTCGCTCGATCCGGCCCAGGGCACCTCATTCGTCGTGTACTGGGTGTAAAACTCGTTGGTGGCCAGGTCAACGCCGGAGATGCCGTCGGGCAATGTGACCCCGGTGTGGGACGGCGAACCGGTGGCCTTCTGCACGAGGCCCGTCAGGGGATCCACGACATGATGCGTGAGAACGTTGGCCGAGTCGGCGAACACCGACGAGATCGAACCGCCCGTGGATGCGCGGTAGGGAATCGCGGTGAACGCCGGAATGGTGAACCCGTTGGCGGGAGATGTGTACTGCGCGTCCTGCGGGGCCACCTGGTCCTGGCTGACCGCGGTGTCGCGGGTGGACGCGGCCTTGCCGGGGAAGCCGCCGTACTGGCAGGTCGTACGATCCGGGCGGCTGGAATCCGTCGGGTCGTCTCCCCAGCACTGCGCGATCTGGAGGAAGTCCTGACCTCCCGAACTGCCATCGGGCCGCTCGGACTTCGTGCCTCCGCTCCAGTTGACGACGATCCCCTGGGAAACGAGGTCCTCGGTTTGGGACACGGTGACCTTGAGGTCGGGGAAGGGGGCGGTGGCGACGTCCGGGTCGTAGCCCCTCGACGCGACCGTGACCGCGGTCGACGTGTCAGCGGATGCTGCAGAGGGAACCAGGGAGCCGAGCGCGGCGACACCCACGCCGACCAGCAGACCGACGACGATTCCGCTGGCGCCGGCGCGGGCCCAGAGCGCGTTCTTCGGGGCGAACGTGACGCGCTTCACTTGGTTCCTGCCTTCGCGACACGCGGTTTGAACCGGCCGGCGAGCACCGGCGGCAGCACGGCGGCGGCCAGCAAAAGAAGCCCGGCGACGAGCATGATCGATTGCTGGGCGCCCCACCCGCCTTCCGCCAACGTGAACGGTGCGGCGATGGCCGTGCCGACCACGCCGGTTGCCGTGGCGCTGACCGTGGACACGAGGGCGCCGTTCTCGTCGTACACGGGCGAGGCCACCGCGCCTGATGCCGCATCCGTCCCGCCTTGCGCCACCGCACCTGTTCCCCCGGACCCTGCCGGCGAAGCCGTTCCCCCGGCAGTTGTCGCGGCGGCTGAGCCGGCCGCGCCACCACCCGATCCGCTACCGGACACGGCCGTGTCTGCCAGCGCCCCGGCCGTGCCGGTGGTGCACTGGTTGGCCCCCATCTTGTCGCAGGCGGCCGGCTGGAGAGCCGTGGTGGCCAGCAGGTTGCTTGACGGGGAGTCACCTGGTTTGAATGTCGGGTTGTTGCATTTGTTGATGTCGACGCCGCTGGCATCGGCGCCTGGCACTCGCTTGATCTGGTCGAAGCCGGCCAGCACAAGGTTCATCGGCAGAGGCGAGTAGCCCAGGGCTTCGGCCTGCTGCTGCCCCTCGCAGAGCATGTAATGTGCGAAGGTACCGAGGGTCAGGCCCTTTTTGGCGGTGAAGACGCCGCCGACTTCGGTCGGCACGATCATGTAGGAGTAGCTCGCGAGTGGGTAGGTGCGGGGGTCCGCGTTGTTGTACACGCCGTCCAGGATCTGGGTGAGGTAGGTAGGCCCGGGTGTGGTGTTGATGGATGTTTTCAGCAGTGCGACGGCCACGGAATTGGCCGTGGGTTCCGTGTAGTAACCCGCGGCGTTGAGCACCTTGGCGACGGGGAAACCGGAGTTCTTGGCGTAGGAGTACTCCACGTAGGTGATCGCACCCTCGCCGTAGTCCTGGCTCACGTAGCCGGCGACGCCTGAGGATCCGCTTTGCGCCTTGGCGTTGCCGTAGGTGGGGAACTGCGAGGTGAGGCCGCAGGGGGCAGACCGGCCGACCTTCGTGCAGAAGGAATTCCAGAGGGCCGGGTGCTGCTTGGACATCCAGAGTGTGAATTGCGCCGTGGAGCCGGAGCCGTCCGAGCGAACGACGGGCACGATACCCTTGTCGGGCATGGCCAGCCCGGGGTTGTCGGTCGCGATGGCAGGGTCGTTCCACTTCGTGATGGCGCCGGTGAAGATCTTGGTGATGACCTCTCCGCTGAGCCGAAGGTTTGTGACTCGCTTGCCGCCGATTTTCAGGTTGTACATGAAGGACGTGCCACCAGCCACGATGGGCATGTAGGCGTAACCGCGGGCAGGCACCTCAGGGGCCGAACCGTCCTCCGGGGCGGTCTGGAACGGGATCTCGCTGACGGCGAAGTCCACGTTGCCCGCGACGAAGTCACGGCGCCCGGCCGATGAGCCGACTCCGGAGTAGTTCACCGTCATCGCGTAGTTATTGGCAACATTCTTGCGCCACTGGTCCAGGGCGTTCTGCGACCAGGTCGAGCCGGTACCGGTGATTTGGTCGTAACTCGCTGCCTGGGCAGCTGGCGCCGTGAAAACGCTCAGCAGCACAACGACGAGCGCGAATAAGGCTCGGACTGTGCGAATCTGTCGGGTTTGCGGCGTCACGAGGACGTCTCCTTCGTGGTGAGGTCGGTAGGTGAACTGGTCGGCCGGAGCATTGAATTGGTTCCGGTGATCCCCGGACCGAGGTCACCCCGTACGCTCATCCGTTGCAGGTCCCGCTCCGATGCGGCGTCGACGCGCAGTCGCCGCCGACGGGACAACTGGCCGGGACCGGTGCCGCCAATGAGTCGAGCAATGGCGAAGAGGGTGAGCACCAGGAGGATCAGGACGGCGGCCGTGCCGAAACCTCGGGCGATCATGGTGGGCTCAGGAGACTTGACGAAGTCGAAGACCTGCAGCGGGAGGGAGATCATCGGGCCGGCGAAGGGGTTCAGGTTGGTCACCGCGGTGACACCCGAGGTGAGCAACACTGGGCTGGTCTCGCCGATGCCGCGGGCTGTGCCCAGGATCACGGCCGTTGCCAGTCCGGGCCGGGCGGTCGGCAGCACGACATACCAGATGGTGGCCCAGCGGGTGGAACCGAGGGCATAGGCGGCCTCCCGCAGGTTGCCGGCGACCAGGCGAAGCACGATATCCGAGGCCCGGATGACGATCGGGAGCATCATGACGGTGATCGCCATGGCCGCGGCGAAGCCCGACCGCTGGTGCGTGATCAGCACGATGATCGCCGAGTAGACGAACAGGCCGGCCACGATGGACGGCAGCGCGGTCATCGCATCCGAAATGGTGCGCACGAACCTCGCGAATCGGCCACCGACCTCGTTCAGGAACAGGGCGGTCGTGATGCCGAGCGGAATCGTGACCGCCAGCGCCATCGAAATCTGCATGAGCGTGCCCAGGATCGCGTGCACGATACCGCCCAGGTCGAGGCCGTCGAGGGGTCCGGCCAATTCCATGCTCTGGGTGAAGAAGTTGAGATGAGGCAGGGCTTCCTGCCCGCGTATCAGAGTGAACGCCACGACGAAGACCAGGGCGCCGAAGAGCACCACACCGGCGCTTGGTAGCAGCACCGCCATCACGCGGTCCTTGACCTCCTGCGCGTCGCTCGTGAAGCTTACGAGCAGGGCGTAGAAGCCAAGGAACGCCAGATACGCCACGAGCGCCCAGCCCACGCCGCCGGAAAGCGGAGTGATCCAGCCGAAGAGGAGCACCGCGACGGCGATTCCGGCTGCGGCGGCACCGAGAACGTTGAACCGGTCGTCGAGCCGGGCGCCGCGCACCCGGCGTCGCGGTCCGATCGGGGTGCCGTCGTAGGCCGGGATCGTCGTGGTGTGGGTGTCGTTCGTCGTGCAGGTGCTGGTCGCGGCGTGCGTGATGTTGGGTGCGTGCGTGATCGTCATCAGTCGCTCTCCGCCCCGGATCGAGACCGTGCCACGATCGACGAGGCCGTGAAGTTGATCACGAGGGTGATCAGGAACAGTACGAGTCCGGCTGCCATCAGCGCGGAGAGGCCGAATGAGCTGGATTCGCCGTAGCGGAGGGCGATGAGCGCGGAGACGGAGTTGGTGCCGGTCTTCAGCACCTCCCAGTTGATCGTGAAGATCGGCGAAATGATCATGTAGACGGCGATGGTCTCACCGAGAGCACGGCCGAGGCCGAGCATGGTGCCGCCGATGATGCCGCCACGACCGAAGGGCAGCACGACCGCACGGATCATGCCCCAGCGCGTCGACCCGAGCGCGAAGGCGGCCTCGCGCTCGCCGATCGGCGCCTGGGAGAAGGCCTCGCGCATGACCGACGTCTGGGTCGGGACCACCATGAGGCCGACGACAATGCCGGCGATGAACGCCGAGGAGGTGAACGCGCTGGCCTCGGTGAGCGCTTGCCCACTGGCGTCCGCCACCCGGAACAGCGGGATCCAGCCGAAGTAGCTGGAGATCCAGGTGGCGACCGGGATCACGTTGGTCTGCAGGAAGAAGACGCCCCAGAGGCCGAAGACCACGCTCGGCACGGCGGCCATCAGGTCGACGAGCGTGACGAGCGTGGAGCGCATCCGGCCCTGGGCGACCTCGGAGATGAGCAGGGCCGTGCCGAGGGCGAGCGGCACGGCGACGCACATCGCGATCACCGCGATCGTGATGGTGCCGAACAAGACGGATGCGATGCCGAATTTCTGCGACTCCGGCGACCAGTCCTGCTCGACCAGAAAGCTGAACCCGGCGACGCCGAGGGCCTCCGAGGCACGCAACGCCAGGAACACGCCCACGGCGAGCATGATCGCCACGGTGATGCAGCCGGCGAAGAAGGCCACCGAACGGAACACCGAGTCCGAGACCGAGGGACGCGCTGTCAGTAAGCGGCGCGGGGACGAGTCCGGGTTCGCCGGGTCGACCGTTGGCGGCTCGATCGCAGGCGCGTCGAAGAGGGTCGAAAACGACATGGGTGTCCTTGCACATTCGGGTGTGGGGAGCGGAACGAACGCGGAGGTAGCACGTCCGAGACACATGTTTGGGGCGCTTGGTTAACACTGAGCGTCGATTTGTCCAGCTAGAGGTGGACGCGTAGTGGAGAGTTGAGCGCGCGGGATTGCACCCGGTGCAGGACCGGGGGCCCCGAAGAGGGCGCCCGCACGTGGGCGCGCATCACGGCGGCAGCCGAGTCACGGGAGAACGGCGGCCGCGCGGTGAGCGCGAAGTGGCGTGCGCCACCGAGCGGTTTAGCTCGCTACGTTTATATACGGCGTCACCGCGCGCCCGCCACCGCGGCGTAGGTATTCGCGGTCGCGGCAACGGTGTTCACATAGGATTCGACGTGGTTGTACGCGAACACGGCGGCGCGCCAGCGATCGGGCCGGGACAGCTCGCCGTAGTGGCAGAGGTAGCGGCCGGCGGCGAGGGCGGCATCGTCGATTTGTTGCGGGTCGTCGACGCCGTCCCCGTTGCCGTCGGCGCCCCATCGCTGCCAGGTTGCCGGAATGAATTGCAGGGGCCCGACCGCGCGGTCCCATTCGGTGCTGCCGTCCCAGACTCCGCGATCGGTGTCGCTCATCGCGGCGAAAGCGCTGCCATCGAGTGCGGGGCCGAAGATGCCCGGGCGGGCGGCGCCATCCGCTCCGAGTGCCGAACCGTCGTGGCTGCCGTGACCGGATTCGACGTTGCCGAGGGCGGCCAGGGTACTCCAACCGAGGTGGCAGCCCGGTTGTTCGGCCGCCAGGGCCAGGGACGCCCCTGCATAGCCGAGCAGGGCGCGCACTGGGATGCCGGCCGCTTGGGCGACGCGGGTGGCCCAGGCAGGGTCGGCGAGCGCCGCATTGCCATCAATCGGAGGCGTAACCGTCGGCAGGGCAAGCGTGGCGGGCGCTGGTTCGGCCGCGGGCAGCGATCGGGCAACCTCTGGCGGCACGGTGGTGATGACCGCCGACGCGGCCGGTGCGAGACTCGCCCGCACGCCCTCGGGTGCCTGGAAACCGGGTACCAGCCAGCCGAAGACCAGCCAGCCGACCACGGAGAGGCCGGCAACCGTGGCGATCATGGGGGTTCCGCGGTGCTTGCGCACGGTCACCAGGACAGGGCCCGTTCCTCGTCGGAGAGTACCCGGTTGCCGCGCTGCCCGGCCTCCGTGGCATGACGGGCGTCCGCACCGACGAGCGCGCTGTGGAAAGCCTCAATGGTTCCAGCCGAGGCCTCGCGGCTGGTCGACGCCGCGCCATACCAGCGCCCTGCAGTCATCACGACTACATCACCGACGCTGATCACCCACCCGTGTGTGCCGGCCTTGGGACCCGTGACAACCGTGGCGACCATCGAATCGCACTGGCCCTTGAGTTCGAGGACGTGGGCTCGCGCGCTGGAGAACGTTGCGTAGACGGAGGAGCTACGGCCGAGCTCGCGCCGGTTCGAGGCGAGCAGTCGCCAGATACCGGAGTGCCGCGGCGCTCCCGTGAGCAAGGGACCGGCGCGGTGCCCGTCACGCACGGCGACCGCCCTAACGGGAGTGCCGACATTCTGCACGCTCTCACGGAAAGCCACCCATCCATGCAATCGGGGGTCGGCGGCGGATTCAAACGCCGAGAAGACGATGCTCGGGCTCGGCGACAAGATGACTCCCTGGGCAAGGATGATGCAGCGAAGGGGCCACTGTGACGTGTAAGCGGCTCGAATAGGCCGACCCCGCGTGTACTGTCCAGCCCACGAATGTCCGGTCCGGGAGCATCACCTGAACCGGAGGTGAACGAGGGATGTCCGGCGCTGAAAGAACGCGCGAAAGATGTCCCGCACTCGGGGGTCGTCTTACCGGCGGAATGCCTTCCGGGCCAGCCAGTTTCCGAGGAACTGCACCAGCTGCACAAGCACAATGATCAGCAGCACGGCCGCCCAGGTCACCACGGGATTGAACTGGCGGTAACCGTAGAGCAGCGCGAAGTTTCCGAGGCCGCCGCCGCCGACGTAGCCGGCTACCGCCGACATGTCCACGAGCGCCACGAAGATGAAGGTGTAGCCGAGGATGAGCGGGCCGAGCGCCTCGGGCAGCAGCACCGTGAAGATGATCCGGATCGGCCCGGCCCCCACGCTGCGGGCCGCCTCGATCACACCGGGCGTCACCGTGAGGAGGTTCTGCTCCACGATGCGCCCCATGGCAAAGGATGCCGCGAGCGAGATCGTGAAGATAATCGCCGCGTTGCCGATGCCGGTTCCCACCACGGTCCGGGCCAGCGGCTGGGCGGCGGCAAGGAAGATGATGAACGGGATCGGCCGCACGATGTTCACCAACAGGTTCAACACCACGAAGACCCCGCGGTTCTCGAGGATGCTGCCGGCGCGGGTCAGATACAGGCCGAGGCCCACGAGCAGGCCGCCGATCCCGCCGAAGAAGAGCGTGAGGCCGACGATGTAGAGGGTCTCCCCCGCGGCGATCCAGAGTTCGGGCAACAGGTCGATCAGGCTGTCCATCTCAGCGCACCTCGGTCACGGTCGTGAGGGTTCGCACCCGGTCGAGCGCGGCGTCGATGGCGGCGTCGGCCGCGGCATCCGTCGCCCCCGGCGTGGCCAGTGCCAGCGTCAGGTGTCCGAACGACCGGCCCTGGATCTCGTTGATGCCGCCGTAGACGACCTCGAAGGTGACGCCGGCGGAGACGAACTCGCCGAACACGCGGGCCTGATCGACGCTGCTGTCGCGGAACGCCAGCGTGACGAGGCGGCCCGGGTGACGCCGCCGCAGCACGGCGAGTTCCGACGAAGAAGGGAGACCCTTGACAACAGTCGAGACGAACCGGGCGGAGGCCGCCTGCTGCGGGTTCGAGAACACGTCGAACACGTCGCCGCGCTCGATCACCCGGCCCTGGTCCATCACGGCGACCTTCGTCGCCAGGGTCTGGATGACATCCATCTCGTGCGTGATCACGATAATGGTGACCCCGAATTCCTTATTCACCCGCCCGAGCAGGTCCAGAACCTCGGAGGTGGTCTCCGGGTCGAGGGCGCTGGTGGCCTCGTCGGCGAGCAGGATGCCCGGCTGGCTGGCTAAGGCCCGTGCGATACCCACGCGCTGCTTCTGACCGCCGGAGAGCTGGTCGGGATAGGCGCCCGCCTTGTCGCCGAGCCCGACGAAGTCGAGCATCTCGGCGACCCGGGCCCGGCGCGTCTCCTTCGATTGTCCGGCCACCTCGAGCGGGTAGGCGACGTTCGCCGCGACGGAGCGTGACCCCAGAAGGTTGAACTGCTGGAAGATCATCCCGATGCCCAGCCGCACCGGGCGCAGCTCCCGCTCGGGCAGGCGGGCGATGTCGGTGCCGTTGATCAGGATCTCGCCCGACGTCGACCGTTCGAGAGCGTTCACAAGCCGCACCAGGGTGCTCTTGCCTGCCCCCGAATAACCGATGATGCCGTAGACATCCCCGGCGTCGATCGTGAGGCTGACCTTGTCGATGGCGACGACCTCGGCCCCGCCCCGGGTCGTGGGCAGGTACACCTTGCTCACGTCACGCAGTTCGACAACGGGGGTGGGGGCAGGCATGGGACGTCCTTACTGACTGGCGTGGCGCCGGACTGTGCGGCTGTGCTGGGCTGAGGTCGGGCGGCGCTACCTCTGGGCTATGGTGTCCTTCTCGACCGTGGCGAGGGAGGCCTCGAGGTCGGCGACCGGGGTCTTGACCATCACCGCGGAACCGGCGGACACGTCGATCACGCCATCCTGAACGGCCTTCGTGGTCTGGTAGATTTCGACCAGCTTCTGGTAGGTGGCGTTGTCCTTGTCCTTTGCGCGGGCCGCGAAAACGTTCACGTACGGGAGCGCGTTGGGGTCGGCGGGGTCGTCCTGGGCGAGGGCATCCTCAACCTTCAAACCGGCCTTCTCGACGAAGTCGTTATTGATGATCGCGGCGGCGACGTCGGGAAGCGACGTGGCGGTGAGCGAGGCCTCGAGCGCGGTCACGGTGACCTTGGACTTTTTCTTATCGATATCGTCGAGGGTCGAGTAGATGCTGCCACCGTCGGAGAGCGTAATCAGCTTCGCCGACTGCAGTACGAGCAACGCGCGAGCCAGGTTGCTGGCATCGTTCGGCACAGCGACGGTGTCGCCCTTCTTGATTTTGCTGACGTCGTCATACTGGGTCGAGTACAGGGCGAGCGGGTAGATCGCGGTGGCGCCGACCGGCGCGAGGTCTTCTTTGCTGGCCACGTTGTACTCGGCGAGGTAGACGATGTGCTGGAACTGGTTCAGGTCGAGCTCGCCGGCAGACAGGGCCGGGTTCGGCTGCCCGAACTCGGTGAAGTCGACGATGTCGACGGTGATGCCGGCATCCGCCGCGGCTTCCTCGTAGACGGCCCAGTATGGGTCGCTGGCGCCGACGACGCCGATCTTCACGGTCTCGTCGGCGGCCGCACCGGAGCAACCGGCGAGCAGGGCGACGAGCGGTACGACCGCGAGAGCGGCGAGCAGTTTCTTGTTCACGATGGGGTTCCCCTTGTTGGCTTCGGTGCCGTCTGAACGGCGGTGGGTGCCGGCGCGATTTCGGGCACAGAGGAACCACGGGACAAAGAGGGGTGGGAGTCTGTGCCGCTGCGTCGCGAGGCACGTTCCAAGGCTAACGGGAGATGCTGCGCCGCGTGCGCGCCAACGTCACACGCGGTCACAGCATCTGCGACTTCAGCCCTCGATCAACTCAGAGAGTTCGATCCAGCGGGTTTCGAAGCCGGCGATGGCGGACTCGAGCGTCTGCAATTCGGTGCTGAGCACGCCGAGGCCGTCGAAGTCGGACTGGTCGTGCACGGCGAGGCTCTCGTGCAGGGCCGCGATCCGCGCGTTCTGCTTGGCGACCTTGCGATCGATGGAGGCGAGTTCCTTCTGCGCGTTGCGGAGGTCGGCGCCACCGATGGCGAGCTTGCGCACCGCCTTCCCGCCGGAGGTGTTCGCCGCGTTCGCCTCGGCGGGCTTGTCAATGCCGCTCGTCTGCTTCTTGCGCATCTCGAGGTACTGGTCCACACCGCCGGGAAGGTGGCGGAAGCCGCCCTCGGTGACCGCGTACTGGTTGTCGGTGACGCGCTCGATCAGGTACCGGTCGTGCGAGACCACGAGGAGGGTGCCGGGAAAGGAGTCGAGCAGGTCTTCCATGGCCGCGAGCATGTCGGTGTCCAGGTCGTTGGTGGGCTCGTCGAGGATCAGCACATTGGGCTCGTCGAGCACGATCAGCAGCAGCTGCAGGCGGCGCTTCTGGCCACCGGAGAGATCCTTGACCTGGGTGGTCAGCTGGGCGCTCATGAAACCCATGCGCTCGAGCATCTGGCCGGGCGTGATTTCCTTGCCGCCGGCCATGTACGACGTCTTCTGACGGCCGATGACCTCGCTGACGCGGTCGTTCTGGATGTCGTCGAGTTCGAACAGCTGCTGGGTGAGCACGGCGACCTTGATGGTCTTGCCGCGCTTGACGGTGCCCGTGGTGGGCAGAAGTGTGCCGGCCACCAGGTTCAGGAGCGTGCTTTTGCCGGCGCCGTTGACGCCCATGATGCCGGTGCGCTCGCCTGGTGCGATGCGCCAGGTGATGTCGTTCAGCACGGTCTTCTCGCCGAACTTCACGCCGATGTCGATCAGGTCGACGACATCCTTGCCCAGGCGCTGCATGGCCATCGACTGCATCGACACGGTGTCGCGGGGCGGCGGCTCGTTCTCGATCAGCTCGTTCGCGGCGTCGATGCGGAACTTGGGCTTCGCGGTGCGGGCGGGGGCTCCGCGCCGCAGCCATGCCAGTTCCTTCTTCATCAGGTTCTGGCGCTTGGATTCGGAGGCCGCGCTCATCCGGTCGCGTTCGACGCGCTGCAGGATGTAGGCGGCGTAGCCACCCTCGAACGGTTCGATCAGGCGGTCGTGCACCTCCCAGGTCATGTTGCAGACCTCATCGAGGAACCACCGGTCGTGGGTGACGACCACCAGGCCGCCGGAGTTCGTGGCCCAGCGGGTCTTCAGGTGACCGGCCAGCCAGGAGATGCCCTCCACGTCGAGGTGGTTGGTGGGCTCGTCGAGGAAGATGACGTCGTGGTCACCGATCAGCACGGAGGCCAGAGCCACCCGGCGGCGCTGGCCACCGGAGAGGTCGTCGACAAGGGCGTCCCAGGGGATGTCCCGCACGAGTCCCGCAATCACGTCGCGCACCTTGGCGTCGCCCGCCCAGACGTGCTCGTCGATGCCGCCGACGATGGTGTGGCCCACGGTCTGGCCCGAAGCGAGGTCGTCGGACTGGTCGAGCATGCCGATGGTGACGCCGCGCCGGCGCGTGACGCGGCCCGCGTCGGGTTCCATCCGGCCGGCGAGCAGGCGCATCAGGGTGGACTTGCCGTCGCCGTTGCGGCCGACGACGCCGATCCGGTCGCCTTCGTTGAGACCGGCGGTGACGCTGTCAAAAATAACGCGGGTGGGAAATTCAAGGTGCAGGGACTCGGCCCCGAGCAAATGTGCCATAGCTTTCGAGTTTAGCTGGCGCGGCTGAGAGGCCCGCGCGCCCCGGTTTCGCACCCGGTGGCCTGACTGTTGCCGAATCGGACATCTGTTGCCGGCACACCGGCAACAGATGTCCGACCGGGCCACAGTTGCGGCAAAACGGGGGGCTAGTCGTGGATGATCCGGGCCCCGTGCACCGGCCCGGTGGCGCGCACCACGCGCAGCCGGGACGCGCTCAGCGCGACCTGCAGTTCGAGGGAGCTGTCGGCATCAGCGACCAGGAAGGCCACGGTCGGGCCGGAGCCGGAGAGCAGGCCGGCCAGGGCGCCGTTCGCCTCGCCCAACTCGAGCACCTTGCCCAGGCCGGGGGCTAGGTGCAGCGCGGGCGCCTGCAGGTCGTTGTGCAGCGCCTCGGCCAGCATCCGCGGGTCGCCGGCCCGAAGCGCCTGCAGCACGTTGGTGTCGACGGAGGGCTGGATCTGGGCTGGGAAGATGTCCTGGGCGTGGCGTTCGCGGTGGCGGTCGAGCTCGTTGTAGACGCCGGGGGTCGAGAGGCCGAAGTCGGCGAGGGCGAGCACCCAGTGGAACTGCCCCTTGGCCAGGGCTGGGCTGAGCTGGTCGCCGCGCCCGGTGCCGATGGCGGTGCCGCCGGTGAAGGCGAACGGGACGTCAGCGCCGAGGGTCGCGGCGATCTCGATGAGGTCGTCGCGGGTGGCGTCGGTTCCCCACAGGGTGTCGCAAGCGAGGAGGGTGGCCGCGGCATCCGCCGACCCACCACCCATGCCGCCGGCGATGGGCACGTTCTTCTCGATCGAGAGGCGCACTCCCCCGCGATAGCCGGCCTTGCGGGCCAGGGCGCGCGCGGCCTTGATGGCGAGGTTGCTGCCGTCGACGGCGAGACCCGAGGCATCTATGGTGCCGGTGAACACGACCGAGAAGTCGTCGGCCGGCCAAGCGCGCACGTCTTCGAACAGTGACACGGCCTGGTAGGCGGTGGCCACCTCGTGGTACCCGTCTTCGAGGACCGCACCGACCTTGAGGCAAACGTTGATCTTGCCGGGCGCCCGCGCATGCACCATGGGGGAAGGGGCCGGGTTGGTCATGTGACTAACCTAGCCCAGCCGCACACTCGCGACTGCCCCGCGGCGGCACGCGTCAGTGTGCGGCGAGCTGGGCGCGGGCGATCGCCAGGAAGTCCTCGACCGTGAGCTGCTCGCCGCGCTCGGTAGGGTCGATTCCGGCGTGCGTCATGATCTCGGTGGCACTCGATGGGTCACCGAGAACGGAGGACAACGACTGGCGCAGCATTTTGCGGCGCTGCTGGAACGCGGCATCGACGAGGGCGAAGGTGGCGCGGCGCAATTCCTCGGATTCGAGCGGCCGGGCGCGTCGTTCGAAGGCGATCAGGATCGAATCGACGCCGGGAACCGGCCAGAACACCTGGCGGCTGACCTTGCCGGCGGTGCGGAATGCCCCGTACCAGGCGGCCTTGACGCTCGGGCTGCCGTAGACCTTGCTACCGGATGGCGCCGCGAGGCGCTCCCCCACTTCGGCCTGCACCATGACCACTCCGGCCCGGATGGAGGCGAAGTGCTCCAGCAGGTAGAGCAGCACCGGCACCGACACGTTATACGGCAGGTTCGCCACGAGGCGGCTCGGGTCGCCGGGCAGTTCCATGATCTTGAGCGCGTCGTTGCGGATGACGGTGAGCGGCGCGCCGGGATGCATCAGCTCGACCGTCAGCGGCAGCTGCTCGGCGAGCCGGTCATCGATCTCCACGGCCACGACGGTCGCGCCGGTCTCGAGCAGCCCCAGCGTGAGGGATCCCAGCCCGGGGCCCACCTCCAGCACAGTGTCGCCGGGTGAGACGGTTGCGACCCTGACGATGCGGCGCACGGTGTTGCCGTCGATGACGAAGTTCTGGCCGAGCTTCTTGGTGGGGTTGACGCCCAGCATCTCGGCCAGGTCGCGGATCTCGGCGGGGCCGAGGAGGGACCGTGCGCCGGGAGCGGCGGCTGGAGCAGCAGCGGGTGCTGCAGCGGGATCCGCGGGCTCGGCATCCGTTTCGAGAGCGGATGCCGGCTCCGGCACGGCGGCCGGCGCGGCATGCCGGCCGCCGGTGACTTCGTCGCTGACGGGTCGGGTGCCGGCCTCGGGTTCGTCTCCGGGAGCGTAGCCGTGGCGGGGCGGGGTCATGCGAGGCCTCCGACCCAGCTCGTGTCGGGCTCTGGCTCGGTGACCGTCACCGGTTCGGCGTCCCACCGCCCGTAGACGAGTTCGGTGTTGGACGAAATCTGGGTGGCGAGAATGGTGGCCTCCGTTTCGAGGTGGTCGGCCATGACGCGCAGGGTGTGCGGCAGCAGGTACGGCGCGTTCGGGCGGCCGCGGAAGGGTGCGGGGGTGAGGAACGGGGCATCCGTCTCGACCAGCAGCAGCCGGCGCGGCACCGCGGCCAGGGCCTCCCGCAGATTCTGGGCATTCTTGAAGGTCACGGTTCCCGCGAACGAGAGGTACCAGCCGTTGTCGGCGAGGATGCGGGCCATCTCGACGTCGCCGGAGAAGCAGTGGAAGACGGTGCGATCGGGCGCGCCGACCCGCAGCAGGGTCTCGATCACCGCGGCGTGGGCGTCGCGGTCGTGGATCTGCAGCGCGAGGCCGTTCTGCTTGGCGATGTCGATGTGCGCCTCGAAGGAGCGGAGCTGGCTGGCGTGTCCTTCGGGGCCGGTGCGGAAAAAGTCCAGTCCGGTCTCCCCGATGGCGACCACGCGCGGGCGCGTCGCCAGCTCGGCGATCTCAGCCAGGGCGTCGTCGAGGGTGCCGGCGGCCTCGTAGACCGGGGCCTCGTTGGGGTGGATGGCGACGGCCGCGAGCATGCGCGGCTCCCGGGCGGCCATCGCGGCCGACCAGCGCGAGGTCTCCAGGTCGCCGCCGACCTGGATGACGCCGCGCACGCCGACACTGGACGCGCGGTCGAGCTGCTCGGCCACGCTGAGCGACTGCTCACCGTCGGCGATCTCCAAGTGGGTGTGGTTGTCGTAGACCGGCACGATGAGAGGGTCGGGCAGCGGCGGGTAGCTCAGGTCCCGGCCGGCACCTTTTTCGCGCTGGCGCACGGGGCCGGCTTCGGGCCCGGGCTCGTCAGCCAACCGTGGCCTCGATGCGCGGGAAAAGCGCCTCGAGCGGGAAGACCCGCGGGCCGCCGGTCCACTCCCAGGCCCGGTCGATGCGCTGGTCGGTGACCAGGCCGATGCCGCCGAGGGCGGTCCAGAGCTTCGCCGTGGCCTGCGGTACGACCGGCGAGAGCAGCACGGCGAGCGTGCCCAGTCCGCGCACGGCGGTGACCAGCACGGCTTCGAGTCGGTCCCGGTTGGCCGGGTCCTTCGCGAGCGACCACGGCTCCTGGGCGGTGATGTAGCCGTTGAGCTCGTCGACCAGTTCCCAAATCGCGGCGATGGCGTCGTGGATGGCGAGGTGTCCGATGGCCAGTGTGGCGGCATCCGTCACCCGCTTCTCGGTGCCGCGAATGAGCTCGTCGGCCTCACTGAAGTCGCCGGCGACGGGGATCTCGCCGTCGCAATAGCGCACGACCATGGCGATCACGCGGGAGGCGAGGTTGCCGAAGCCGTTGGCCAGCTCGGACTGGTACCGGGCGGACAGGTCTTCCCAGGAGAAGGAGCCGTCCTGGCCGAAGCTGATCGCGCGCATGAAGTAATAGCGGAAGGCGTCGGAGCCGAACGTATCCGTGATCTGGTTTGGGGCGATGCCGGTGAGCTTGGACTTGCTCATCTTCTCGCCGCCCACGAGCAACCAGCCGTGGCCGAAGACCTGCCGAGGCACCTCGATGCCCGCGGCGAGGAGCATTGCAGGCCAGATGACGGCGTGGAAACGCAAAATATCTTTGCCCACGACGTGCGTCGCCGGCCAGAGGCGGCTGAACTTCTCGTCGTCGTGGCCGTAGCCGGCGGCGGTGATGTAGTTGAGCAGGGCGTCAAACCAGACGTAGACGACGTGGCTGTCGTCCCAGGGCACCTTGATGCCCCAGTCGAAACTGGAGCGGGAGATCGACAGGTCGCTGAGGCCCTGCTTGACGAAGGATATGACCTCGTTGCGCGCCGACGCGGGCTGTACGAAGTTCGGGTTCTCCTCGTACAGGGCGAGGAGCTGGTCGGCGAACGTGCTCATCCGAAAGAAGTAGTTCTTCTCGTGCAACAGCTCGCAGGGGATGGAGTGGATGGCGCAGACCTGCTGCCCGGCGTACTCGCCGACCCCATCGATGAGGTCGCTCGGCTGCTTGTACTCCTCGCAGCCGACGCAGTAGAAGCCCTCGTACTCGCCGGTGTAGATGTGGCCGGAGTCGTAGAGGTGCTGCAGGAACTTCTGCGCGTTCACTTCGTGGCGCACATCAGTGGTGCGGATGAAGTCGTCGTTTCGGATGTCGACCGTCTTCAACAGCGGCTTCCAGGCGGTTTCGACCAGACGGTCGGCCCACTCCTTCGGCGTGACGCCGTTGGCGGTCGCGGTGCGCAGGATCTTCTGCCCGTGCTCGTCCGTTCCGGTGAGCAGCCAGGCATCCTCGCCGGACTGCCGGTGCCAGCGTGCGAGCACGTCGGCAGCCACCTCGGTATAGGCGTGCCCGATGTGGGGGACATCATTCACGTAGAAAATGGGCGTGGTGATGTAAAAAGATGAGCCGTCGGACATGCTCTCATCCTATTAGGAGCAGCGGATGACGCTGGCCGTGTTACTTTGTGCCGCGATCGTCGTGGTGCGTAGGCCGAAGTCCGGCGGCAGCACCTGCCGCGCGGCCGGGCCCGGGTCCGGTTCGGGGCGTCCCGGAGGGCGAGGGACTCCCGCACGTCCGGGCCGTGCACCTTTTGGTGCGGGTAGTCCACGGGATCTGCTGAGCACGATCGCGCCGTCGTGCCCCCCGGCCGCGAACTCCTGTCAGGGCAGAGGCAGAGCCTGGAAGTCCGCGCGGGCCGCGGCGGGCTTGCACGTCTTGCGCTCCAGCGCCGCCTCGTAGAGGGCGCGCTTACCGAGCCCGGTGGCGGCGGACACGTCGGCGGCCGCATCCTTGAGACGGATGCCCGACTCCACCAGCGCGAGCACCTCGACCACCCCGGTCTCCAGATCCAGCACGCGTGCCTCCGCCCCGGCGACCACAATGGCGATCTCGCCCTTGACCCCGCCGGCAGCCCACTCAGCCAGCTCGGTCGCTGTACCGCGCTTCACTTCCTCGTAAAATTTGGTCAGCTCACGGCAGACCACGACGCGGCGCCCGGCCCCGAACACCGCAGCCAGATCGGTGAGGGAGGCCGCCAGCCGGTTGGGCGATTCGAAAAAAACCATTGTGCGCCGCTCCGCGGCCACCTCGCGGAGGGCCGAAACCCGGTCGCCGTGCTTGCGGGGCAGGAACCCCTCGAAGGTGAACCGGTCCGTCGGCAGCCCGGACACGGCGAGCGCGGCGAGCACGGCCGACGGCCCGGGCAACACCGACACGACGACGCCGGCCGCCACCGCGGCATCCACCAGGTGGAAACCCGGGTCGGATACCGTCGGCATCCCTGCGTCGCTGAGCACCAGGATGTCGGTGTCGCGGGCGAGTTCGACGAGTTCGGCCGCCTTGCCGCGCTCGTTGTGGTCGTGCAGGCTGATCAGCCGCGGGCGGTTCTCGATGCCCAGGGCCTTGAGCAGGTGCACGGTGACCCGGGTGTCCTCGGCGGCGATAATCGTCATCGTGCCGAGCGCCTCGATCAGACGCTTTGACGCGTCGCCCAGGTTTCCGATCGGGGTGGCAGCCAGGAGGATCATGGTCCCAGTCTCGCAGCCACGGATCACTACGATGGTCACGTGTTCGTGACAAGCCGCGTTTTCTTCTGGGCCGGGCCGCTGGCGGTGACCCTGCTCGCGGCGGTGCTGCGACTCTGGAATCTCGGCGTGCCGCACGGGCTGGTGTTCGACGAAACCTTCTATGTGAAAGACGCCTGGACTCTCAACAACCTCGGCTACGAGTCGACCTGGCCCGAGGGGGCGGACGCCCTCTTCGCCGCCGGGCAGACCGATGTCTTCCTGTCCGACCCGTCGTTCGTGGTGCATCCGCCGCTCGGCAAGTGGCTGATCGCACTGGGTATGGCTGTCGTCGGCCCCGAACACAGCTGGGGCTGGCGGATCGCCACCGCCCTGATCGGTGTGCTGGCGGTCGTGCTGCTGATGTTGATCGCGAAGAAGCTGTTCGCGTCGACCGTGCTGGCCGTGATCGCCGGGTTCCTTTTCGCCATCGACGGCAACGCCATCGTGATGTCGCGCGTGGCCCTGCTGGACAACTCCGTGATGTTCTTCTCCCTTCTCGGGTTTGGCGCTGTGCTGCTCGACCGGGACCGGCACGCCACCAGGCTGTCTGCCCGCCTGGTCCAGGCGCGTGAGGCCGGGCGGGAGCCGGGCTGGGGGCCGACCCTGTGGCGGCGGCCCTGGCTGCTCGCGGCCGGCCTTGCCTTCGGGCTCGCCTGCAGCGTCAAGTGGTCGGGCATCTACTTCCTCGCCGCCTTCGGCGTCTACCTTGTTCTCGTCGACGCCCTCGCCCGGCGCCGCGCCGGGCTCCCGTTCTGGTTCAGCGCCGCCGTGCTCAAGCAGGCACCGGCGACCTTCCTGCTGATCGTGCCGGTGGCCGTCGCCACCTACCTGGCCTCCTGGACCGGCTGGTTCGTCACCCGGGGAGGCTACTACCGCGACTGGGCCACTACGCCGGATGCCGCGTGGACCGGCGCCCTCGCCTGGATTCCCGACTCGGTGCAAAGCTTCTGGCACTACCAGGTGGCGGCTTACACCTATCACGTCGGGCTCTCCACGCCGCATCCGTATCAGGCGAACCCGTTGACCTGGCTGTTCATGAGCCGCCCGACAAGCATGTACTACCGCGGCTCCGCTCTGGGCGAGAACGGATGCGACGTCGCCATCTGCTCCGAGGCGATCACCGGCATTGCGAATCCGATGATCTGGTGGGCGGCCACGGCGGCGGCCTTCTACCTGGTGTATCGCCTGGCGCGCTACCGCGAGTGGCAGGTCGGCCTGATCCTGATGGGGCTGGTCGCGGGCTACCTGCCCTGGCTGATGTACCTGAACCGCACGGTCTTCCAGTTCTACACGATCGCGTTCGAGCCCTACCTGCTCCTCGGCCTCACTTTCGTGATCGGCGTTCTGCTTCCCCGGGCAGGCTGGGTCGTGCTGGGCTTCCTGGTGGCGGCCGCGCTCCTCAGCGCGTATTTCTACCCGCTCTGGACGGGCATCCAGACCCCGTTTACGTTCTGGCAACTGCACATCTGGCTTCCCAGCTGGCGCTGACTTTCACGCGCTTTTCCGGGAAACCGGAAGCCACTTATATGCCTCTGTGGGCATATACCGACTGGGAAAGCGGTGTGAAAGCACCCGTCTCCAAGGGGTCCGGCCCATAGAATACGGATATCTGTTTTACGAGTGTCTGCTCCATCATCGACTGAGAAGTCCGGATACAAACCAAAGGCCTCATGTCGGAAGCTGTTGCCGCACCCACGGTGCGCATTGTCAAGACCCGCCCGGGTGGCGATTCGAAAAACCCCACCACCGAGTATTCATCGCTGCTGCACACCGTGCGCAACCTTGGACTTCTGAAGCGCGCCACCGGTTTCTACTGGTTCGTCTTCTCCATGCTCGTGCTCGCCACCCTGGGAACCGGGACCGCGTTCGTGCTGCTCGGCGACAGCTGGTACCAGCTCATCGTCGCGGGCGTGCTCGGCATCATCCTCACCCAGTACGCGTTCCTCGCCCACGAGGCGTCGCACCGCCAAGTGTTCGAGGGCGGTCGCGCGAATGACCGCGCCGGGCGCATCCTCGCCAACCTGTTCGTCGGCATCAGCTACGCCTGGTGGATGAACAAGCACAGTCGTCACCACGCCAATCCGAACGTCATCGGCAAGGACCCGGACATCGCCCCCGACTTCATCGTCTTTCGGGAAGAGGACGCAGCGAAGGTCAGCTGGCTCGGCTCGTTCGTCACGCGCAAGCAGGGCTATCTCTTCTTCCCGCTCCTGATGGCCGAGGGGTTCAACCTGCACGTGCAGGGTTTCAAAACCGTCTTCGGCAAGAAGAAGGTCGACAAGCGCTGGCTCGAGATCAGTATGCTGACCACCCGCATCGTGCTCTATGTCGCCGCGATTTTCTACTTCCTCCCCGTCGGCATGGCGTTCGCGTTCATCGGCGTGCAGCTGGCCGTCTTCGGTGTCTACATGGGGGCGTCCTTCGCGCCGAACCACAAGGGCATGCCGCAGCTCCCCCACGAGAGCAAAGTGGACTTTCTCCGCCGCCAGGTGCTCACCTCCCGCAACATCCGCGGCGGCACGTTCATGGACACGTTCATGGGCGGACTCAACTATCAGGTCGAGCACCACCTGTTCCCGAACATGGCTCGTCCGCACCTGCGCAAGGCCCAGGAGATCACCAAGGAATACTGCAAGACGCACAACATCCTTTACACGGAGACGTCGCTCTTCGAGTCCTACGGCATCGTCATCGCTTACCTGAACAAGGTCGGGCTCGGCGCCCGCGACCCGTTCGACTGCCCGATGGTCGCCCGGTTCCACCACCGGTAGATCGGCTGCAGCACTCCGACGAGCCGTGAGCAAAGCCCCTGTCCCCGTGCGGGAGAGGGGCTTTTCTCACGGGTCGGCGACGGGTACCAGGCCCGCCGCGGGCAAAGATGGCCGTAAACTCGGTGCAATGTGGCTGCCCGGTGTGCTGGTCGCGGCTGCGGCCGCGCTGCTCGCCGGAATCGTCCACGCGCTCCTCCCTGCCCTGCCGCTGCTCACGCTCGCTGTCGCCTTCGGAATCGTCGCCGGTAATCTCCCGGTCGCCCACAGTGCGTTGACGGGAGTCCTTTCCAAGGGCCTGAAGCTCGCGGCCACCCGGTTCATGCGCATCGGCATCGTGCTGCTCGGCCTGAAGCTGAGCCTGGTGGACATCCTGGGCTTGGGCTGGGTGACTATCATGACCACCGTCCTGATCGTGCTGCTCACCTTCGTCGGCACCTACTGGCTCGGGCGCGCGGTTCGCCTGCCCGGCCGCCAGCCGATCCTGATCGCCACCGGCTTCTCCATCTGCGGGGCGTCCGCGATCGGCGCGATGAGCGGGGTGGTCAAGGCGAAGGATGTCGACACCGCCACCCCGATCGCCCTGGTCACCCTCTGCGGCACGCTGGCCATCGCGGTTCTGCCGGTGCTGTGGCATCCGCTCGGTCTGACCGATCTGCAGTTCGGGCACTGGGTCGGCGCCGGCGTGCACGACGTCGGCCAGGTCGTCGCGACCGCGCAGATCGCCGGGCCCGCCGCACTGGCCGTGGCCGTCGTCGTGAAGCTCACCCGGGTGCTGCTACTCGCGCCGATCGTCGCCGTCATCGCCGTCGGCGAGCGCCGCCGCGAGACGCGCGTCGCCACGGTGACGGATGCCCCCGTGTCCCGCCCGCCGCTCGTGCCCCTGTTCGTGGCCGGTTTCCTGGCCGCCGTTCTCGTGCGCACGTTCGCCCCGCTGCCGGACGCCGTGTTGGCCGGCGCGGACACCGTGCAGACCTACCTGCTCGCGGCCGCGCTCTTCGGGCTCGGCGCCGCCGTTAACCTCGGTTCCATTCTGCGCACCGGAGGCAGGGCCCTCCTCGTGGGTCTGACCTCCTGGACGTTGATCGCCACCCTCGCCCTCGCCGCCGTGCAGCTGCCCTGAGCCGGTGTCAGCGGCTCCGTCCCGAACGAATTCGACGGAGATTTGGCCCGAATCGCACCCAATCAGGCCGAAAACGCACTTTCAGAGCAGAATCTCCGTCGAATTGGTTCGACGCCGAACAGCGAGGTGGCGCTCAACGGCGGGAGAGCCAGCCCCCGGCCGCGGCGTTCGGCGCCCGGTTCAGGGCGAACCGCGGCGGAGCGGCTGCGGTGCCCGTGGTCAGGTCGGCGAGGATTCGCCCGACCGTCGGCGTGAACTTGAAGCCGTGGCCGCTAAAGCCGGCCCCCACGATCACGGGGCCCACCCGGTCGAGCACGAAGTCCTCGTCGGCCGTGGTCGTGTAGGTGCAACTGACCGGTTCGAGCGTGTCGGGGTCGGCGCCGGGCAGCCATTCGCGCACGTAGCGCGCCAGGGCAGCCAGCTGAACGGGCTCGGGTTGGAAGCTGCGCGCATCCGGGTCGGTGCCGGGACCCACGCCGTGCCAGCCGGCTTTGATCCCCTGGCCGGGCGTGTACATGCCGTAGACCGGCGAGTACCAGTATCCGTAGCGCGGGTCGGACCAGGCGGGCGCATGGTTGAAGCCGGGCCACTCGGTCTCGGCGTGTGCGGCGGCGGCCGGGGAGGCGTCGCGCAAGGCGAAGTGCGCCGGCTGCTCCTGCGTCACCGTGAGGCGCGGCATCGGGATCACCCCGGCCAGCAGTGCGCTGGTCCACGCGCCGACCGTGACGACGGCGCGGCGGGCGATGATCGTGCCGGCCTCGTGGGTCACCCGCACCCGGTCATCGCCCTGCACTTCCAGGCGCTGCACGCGGATGCTGTGCCGCACGTCGGCCCCGGCGGTGGCCGCGGCGGTCTGCAGGGCGGTGACCGCGGCGTCCGCGTTCACCCGGCCGGCGTCGGGGGCGAACAGCACCCGGCCGTCGAAGCGGATGCCCGGCCAGCGTTCGGCTGCGGCCTCTGGGGCGAGGAACTCGGCGCACAGGCCCACCCGGGCCAGCATTGCCGCCACTCGGTCGAACGACGGATTCGCCCCGTGATTGACGACGCCGACCTGACGCAGGAGTGTGCTCTGCGTCTCTGCTTCCAGCTCGCGCCAGAGCGACAGCGCCTCGGCAAGCATCGCCACGTAGGTCGGTTCGGCGTAGGCGGTGTTGAAATTGCGGGAGGCGCCGTGCGAGGCGCCGTTGAGGTGCCCGGGCGTGAACCGCTCCAGCACGGTGACCGGCCGGCCCCGACGCGCCAGCTGCCAGGCCGTCGCCGACCCCATTGCCCCGCCGCCGATGACGACCGTCTCCACGCGCTCTTCCATGCCCTTATCCTGCCCGACCGGGCGGCAGGCGCGGGCACCGGGGCGGCCGCAAGTCGGCATCCGTTTCGCACTGTTACGCCCTTGTCCCGAACCCCCCGCCGATCATCGCTAACGTAAGGCCATGGCAGATCGCGAGTACGGTTTCAAGACCCGGGCAATCCACGCAGGCAACATCCCCGATGCCGTGACCGGCGCGCGGGCCCTGCCGATCTACCAGACCAGCGCGTTCGTCTTCGATGACGCGTTGGATGCCGCCGCCCGCTTCGCCCTGCAGAAGTACGGCAACGTCTACTCCCGCCTCTCGAACCCGACCGTGGCGGCCTTCGAGGAGCGCGTGGCCAGCCTCGAGGGCGGGCTGGGTGCCGTCGCCACCGCCAGCGGCCTGTCCGCGCAGTACATCACCTTCGCCAGCCTCGCCGGCTCGGGAGACCACATCGTCTCCAGTGCCAACCTCTACGGCGGCTCGATCACCCAGCTCGACGTGACGCTGCGCCGGTTCGGGGTCGAGACGACGTTCGTGCGCAGCGCCGACGCGGCCGACTACGCCGCCGCGATCACCGAGAAAACCAAGCTGATCTTCGCCGAGACGGTGGCCAACCCGTCCGGCGAGGTCGCCGACATCGAGGGACTCGCCGCCGTCGCCCACGCGGCCGGGATCCCCCTGGTGATCGACTCGACTATCGCCACGCCCTACCTGACCCGGCCGATCGAGTGGGGCGCCGACATCGTGATCCACTCCGCCACCAAGTTCCTCGGCGGGCACGGCACCACCCTCGGCGGCGTCGTCGTCGAGAGCGGACGCTTCGACTGGCACAGCGACAAGTTCCCGCTCTTCGGCGAGCCGGTGCCCAGCTACGGCGGTCTCGAGTGGGCCGGCAACTTCGGCGAGTACGCGTTCCTCACCCGCCTGCGCGCCGAGCAGCTGCGCGACATCGGCCCGGCCCTCTCCCCGCACTCCGCGTTTCTCCTCGCCCAGGGCGTCGAGACGCTCCCGTTCCGCATGCAGGCGCACGTGGACAACGCGCGCGCGGTTGCCCAGTGGCTCGACGCCGATCCCCGGATCGAGTACGTCAACTGGGCCGGGCTGCCGGCCCACCCGCACTATGACCGGGGCCTCAAATACCTGCCGCAGGGCCCCGGATCGGTCTTCAGCTTCGGCGTGAAGGGCGGCCGCGACGCCGGGCGCACCTTCATCGAATCGGTCGACCTGGCCAGCCACCTCGCCAACATCGGCGACGCCAAGACCCTGGTCATCCACCCGGCCTCCACCACCCATGCGCAGCTGAACGAGACCCAGCTCGTCGACGCCGGCGTGTTGCCCGGCCTGGTCCGCATCAGCGTGGGCATCGAAGACGTCGAGGACATCATCTACGACCTCGACCAGGCCCTTGGCCGGATTGCGGGGACCAAATGAGCGAGCACCACGTGAACATCGACGCCACCCCCGACGCCACCCCCGACAGCGCCGCCGACAGCGCCGCCGCAACGGTCACGGATGCCGCCGCGCACGACACCGTGCACCTCGCCAATGGGCTCAGCTGCTCAGTGCCCACCGGTTCCCCCCTCGCGAAGCTGCTGAAATCCCAGCGCACCTGGGTGGGTCCCGACGCCAAGGCCCGGCTGAAGATCCTGCGGGCCGCGAAGTCGATCGCCATCGTCGGCGCGTCGCCGAATCCGGCCCGCTCCAGTTATTTCGTGGGTACCTACCTGCAGCAGTCGAGCGACTACCGGGTCTACTTCGTCAACCCGAACGCGAAGACGATCCTCGGTGAGACGGCCTACCCGGACCTCGCGTCGCTGCCCGAGGTGCCCGACATCGTCGACGTGTTCCGTCGCGCCAACGACATCCCGGCCGTGATCGACGAGGTGCTCGCAATCGGGGCGCCCACCGTCTGGGTGCAGCTGGGCATCTGGAACCAAGAGGCCGCCGAATACGGCGAATCGAAGGGGCTCACCGTGGTGATGGACCGCTGCATCAAGATCGAGCACGCCCGGTTCCACGGAGGGCTGCACCTCCTCGGGTTCGACACCGGCCAGATCACGGCGCGCAAAACCATCCGCTGATCCGTCCCCGGGGCGCAACCCCGGCACGGTTACGATGGTCGGATGACTGCGTATGTGTCGGCACTCGACCTCTTCTCCATCGGCATCGGCCCCTCCAGCTCCCACACGGTGGGCCCGATGCGGGCGGCGCTCACCTTCGCCGACCACCTGCGCGATGCCGGTCTGCTCGCCGACGTGGCCCGAATCGGCTGCTCGCTCTACGGCTCGCTCGGCTCGACCGGACTCGGCCACGGCACGCCCGACGCAGTCCTGGCCGGCCTCTCCGGGCTCCGCCCCGAGACCTGCGACCCGGATGACGTGCGCTCCGCCTGGTCCGGCCTGGCCGACGACGCCGTGCTGATGCTCGGCGGCAGCCATGCCATCCCCGTGCGAAAGGACGACGTGTCCTTCGAGGCGCGCACCCGGCTGCCCGGCCACCCCAACGCGCTGACCCTCACGGCCTGGGGGCACGACGCCGTCCCCCTGCTCGAGGAGACCTGGTACTCGATCGGCGGCGGCTTCATTCGGCGCGACGGCGACCCGATCGGCCCATGCAGGGCCGTGCCACAGCCGCGGCAGTACTCCTCCAGCGCCGAACTCCTCGCCCTCTGCGACCTTTACGCCGTCGCAATCTGCGACATCGCCCGCGCCAACGAGGAGACGATCCACGGGGCCGAGGCGCTCGACGTCGGCCTCGACGCGATTTGGAACGCCATGAGCGACTGCGTGGAGTCAGGACTCGAGGCCACTGGCACCCTCCCCGGCGGCCTTCAGGTCAAGCGCCGCGCGGCGGCCGTGCGCATGCAGCTAGAGGAATATGACCGGCTGCCGTCGCGTGAACGCGACACCTCGACCGAATGGCTGCATGCATTCGCCCTCGCCGTCAACGAGGAGAACGCCTCCGGCGGCCGCGTGGTCACCGCCCCCACCAACGGCGCGGCCGGCATCATCCCCGCGGTCGGCCACTACTACCTGCGCTTCGTGCCCGGGGCGGATGCCGCGGGAATCCGTCGCTATCTGCTCACCGCCGTCGCCATCGGTTCGCTCGTAAAGGCCAACGCCTCCATCTCCGGGGCGGAGGGCGGCTGCCAGGCCGAGGTCGGCTCCGCTTGCGCCATGGCGTCCGGCGCACTCTGCGCCGTTCTCGGCGGCACGCCGCGGCAGGTGGAGAACGCGGCCGAGATCGCGATGGAGCACCACCTGGGCCTCACCTGCGACCCCGTCGGCGGGCTCGTGCAGGTGCCGTGCATCGAGCGCAACGCCATCGCCGCGTCGACCGCCGTGTCGGCGGCCCGGCTGGCCCTGCACGGCGACGGCACGCACCTCGTCTCCCTCGACGCCGTGATCGAAACCATGCGCCAGACCGGCCTGGACATGTCGACCAAGTACAAGGAGACCAGTGAGGGTGGCCTCGCCGTCAACGTGATCGAGTGCTGACATCGCCACTCGCGCCCTAAGCTGGACGCATCCGCTCGGGGGCACGAACGGAACTTTCTGCGAGGGGGACATCCGATGAATTCTGCGCGACCGACAACCACTCCTGTCTGGGCGCGGGTCGCTCTGGCCGCCATACTGCTGCTCCCGCTCGGCCTCACCGGGTGCGCCGGCGCCCCCGCTCCGGTGGTCACCGCGACGGTTACCCTCACGCCGACGCCCACTGCGACTCCCACCCCCACGCCGACCCCTGAGCCCGAGGCCCCGGTTGTGCCGAATCCGACTATCACGCCCAACGCCGAGGCCGTGCCCGTGGAGCCGCTGCCCGAGGGCCCGGCCGTCGACCTTGGCGCCAGTACGGGGGCCACCGGCGCCCCGGTCACCGATGGTGCGGGCGCCCCGACCAGCTACTCCGTGCTGGAGGGCGACGACTTCTTCGCCATCGCGCAGCGCTTCGACCTACCGGTGCAGCAGCTGTTGCGCATGAATCCGTCGGTGTCGGGTCTGGGTGAGAATATCTACATCCGGGACGTGATCAACCTCGACTGGACCACCACTGGGTAGCGCGCTCAGGGGTACATTCCCAGCTTCTCTCTAGGGCTCCGGTAGCCCGCTCGTCAAGGTGGTGACACGCCTCGAACGTCGGGGCGGCACGGCAGTGGGGTTCCCACAATTCTCCGGGCCGAGACCGACGCGGAAACGGACGCTCCGGATGGCACCGCCATCCACGCGGGAGAGCATTCTCGCGGGACGGTCGGGCCGTCCCTTCAACAACTCCGTTGCGAACGAATTCGACGGAGATTGTGGCCGAATCGCACCCAGTCACGCCGAAAACGCACTTTTAAAGCAGGATCTCCGTCGAATTGGTTCGACACGGGGCACGGCCCTCCCTAAGCGATGGACAGCGTCCACGCGGTGGAGTCGGCCCCGTCCGTCCGGGTGCGCCGCAACGGCGGGGCCGGGACGCACGCGCCTTAGTGCGTCAGCAGGTTGATGCGCTCGATCAGGGTGATCGTGCGCAGCGACTCCCGCGGGTCGACCGGGATCGGAGCCCCACGCAGGATCGCGTCGGCCAGACCGGTGTAGAACGCCGCATAGTTGCCGCGCTCGGTCGGCACCCGGGTCAGCGCGCCGTCCCGTCCGAGTACGCCCCAGGCGGACTCCGGGTCGACGCCGAAACCCGGGTCGGTCGGTCGGGCACCCGCCGCGAGGGCGGTCTCCTGGCCGTCGAGGCCCCACTTGGTGTAGCCCGCCTCGGAGCCGAGGACGTGGAAGCGCGGGCCGACCTGGGCGGCGATCCCGTTCATCCACAGGTGCGAGCGCACCCCCGACCCGTGGTGCAGCGCCACGAAGGTGTCATCGTCGGCGACCCCACCCGGGCGTCGAATGAGGGTCTCCGCGTAGACGTCGTCGACCGGGCCGAACAGTTGCAGGGCCTGGTCGATCAGGTGGGCGCCGAGGTCGAAGAGCACCCCGCCGCCCTGTTGGATGGTCGCGCCGACCTTCCACGATTTGGTCTGCTCCGGCTTCCACCATTCGAACCGGGACTCGAACCGGCGCACATCGCCGAGCGCCCCCGCTTCGATTACGCCACGCAGGGTGAGGAAGTCGCCGTCCCAGCGCCGGTTCTGGAACACGGTGAGCGGCAGGCCGAGGCTCACGGCCTTCTCGATCAGGCCGCGGCCTTCCCGGGCCGTCACCGCGAAGGGCTTGTCGACGACCACGGCGAGCCCGGCGTCGAGGGCGGCGTGGGCGAGTTCGACGTGCGTGCCCGACGGTGAGCCGATCACGACCAGGTCCAGGTCGTCCGCGGCGGCGAACAGGTCCTCGGCGGTCGACATCAGGCGCACCCCCGGGTGACGCTCACCGGCCTGCTCGCGCCGCACGGGATCGCGGGTGACGATCAGGTCGAGCGAGAACTCGGGGTTCGCGCCGAGGAGCGGGCTGTGGAACACGCGTCCGGACGTGCCGAACCCGATCAGTCCGGTGCGGATTGGGGCGACGGATGCTGGCGACTGCGTCATGCTCCCACGGTACTCCCGGTGCGGCTTCCGCCCGGCCCGCTACAGCCGGTCGACGCCGGTGACGCGCACGACGGCGGCGCCCAGCTCGTCGGAGTCGGCCAGGTCGACCGTGGCACTGATGCCCCAGTCGTGGTCCCCCGCCGGGTCGTCGAATATCTGCCGCACGGTCCAGACGGATGCGCCCTCGTCGAAGATGATCAGGTCTGCGCTGCGCGCATTCGCCCCGGTCAGCAGCTCGTCGTGCTCGGCGAAATAGCCGTCCATGGCATCGACCCAGGCATCCGTGTGGAAACCGTGTTCCCGGTCAAGCTCGCCCAGGGCGTCATAGTTCTCGAGCGCGGCCAGCTGCACCCGGCGGAAGAGCTCGTTGCGCACCAGGATGCGGAACGCGCGCGCATTGGTGGTCAGGCGGCGGGGCGCGGGCGGCAGCACCGACTGCGCAGCATCCGAGTGCACGGCAAGGTCCGGGTGGATGAGTTCCTCCCACTCGTCGAGCAGGCTCGAGTCGACCTGGCGCACCAGCTCGCCCAGCCACTCGATCAGGTCGAGCAGGTCTTCCGTCTTGGCGTCGTCGGGGATGGTTTGCCGGGCGGCCCGGTACGCATCCGAGAGATAGCGGAGAACGACGCCCTCGCTGCGGGCGAGCTTGTAGAAGGCCACGAACTCACCGAAGGACATGGCCCGCTCGTACATGTCCCGCACGACCGTCTTCGGGCTGAGCTCGAAGTCGGCGATCCACGGCTGGGATTCCTTGTAGGTGGTGAAGGTGACGTGCAGCAACTCCTCGAGCGGCTTCGGCCAGGTGATCTCCTCGAGCAGCGCCATCCGCTCGTCGTATTCGATGCCCTCGCGTTTCATGGCGTTCACGGCCTCGCCGCGGGCCGCGAACTGCTGGCCCATCAGCACCGGGCGCGGGTTGTCGAGGGTGGCCTCGACGATGGAGATCATGTCGAGGGCGTAGTGGCCGCTGCCGGGGCCGGCCACATCGGGGTCGGCGTCGAGCAGGTCGAACGCGGCGAGCGCGAACGGCGACAGTGGCTGGTTGAGGGCGAAGTTGGGCTGCAGGTCGACGGTGAGACGGATGTCCCCGGCCGCGCTTTGCTCCACGATCCCTGCCGCGCGCAGGGTCTTGTAGATCCCGAGGGCACGCCGGGCGTGCGCGAGCTGGCGATTCCAGGGTTCGTGGTTGTCGAAGATCAGGTCGTGGACGTGGGTGAACGCGTCACCGCCGCGCCCGATGACATTGATCAGCATCGCCGCGGTCATCTGCATGCTCGAGTGCATCGTTTCCGGCTCGGCCGCCACGAGCCGCTGGAACGAGGGCTCACCCCAGGACACGAAACCCTCGGGCGCCTTCTTGCGGATGATCTTGCGCTTCTTCTTGGGGTCGTCGCCGGCCTTCTCGATGGCCTTGAGGTTGTCGGTTTCGTGGTCGGGCGCCTGGATGACGACGGTGCCGGCCGTGTCGTAGCCGGCCCGGCCCGCGCGGCCAGCGATCTGGTGGAATTCGCGGGCGTTGAGCTGGCGCATCTTGACGCCGTCGTACTTGGTGAGTGCGGTGAAGAGCACGGTGCGGATCGGCACGTTGATGCCCACGCCGAGGGTATCGGTGCCGCAGATGACGCGGAGCAGGCCGCGCTGAGCAAGCTGCTCCACCAGGCGGCGGTACTTGGGCAGCATGCCGGCGTGGTGCACGCCAATGCCCATCCGGATCAGCCGGGACAGGGTCTTGCCGAAGCTCGTGGTGAAGCGGAACTCGCCGATCAGCTCCGCGATCGCCTCCTTCTGTTCCTTGGTGGCGACCTTGACGCTGCTGAGGGCCTGAGCCCGTTCGAGCGCGGCCGCCTGGGCGAAGTGCACGATGTAGATCGGAGCCTGCCCGGTCTTCAGCAGCTCCTCCACCGTTTCATGCACGGGCGTGGTCTCGTAGTAGTAGTGCAGCGGCACCGGGCGCTCCACGCCCGTGACGACCGCGGTGGTCCGACGGGTGCGGCGCGAGAGGTCGTCGGCGATGAACGTGACGTCGCCGAGGGTCGCCGACATGAGGATGAACTGCACCCCGGGCAGGAGCAGCAGCGGCACCTGCCAGGCCCAGCCGCGGTCGGGGTCGCCGTAGAAGTGGAACTCGTCCATCACGACCTGGTCCACAGGAGTGTCCTCACCGTTTCTCAGGGCGAGGTTGGCCAGGATCTCCGCCGTGCAGCAGATGATCGGGGCGTCGGAGTTGACCGAGGAATCCCCCGTCATCATGCCCACGTTCTCGGCGCCGAAGATCTCCACCAGCGCGAAGAACTTTTCGCTGACGAGGGCCTTGATCGGCGCCGTGTAGAAGGTGCGCTTGCCGGCCGAGAGCGCGGCGAAGTGCGCACCGACGGCGACCAGGGACTTACCGGTGCCGGTCGGGGTGCTGAGGATCAGGTTCGCCCCGGAGACGATCTCGATCAGGGCCTCTTCCTGCGCGGGATACAGGGACAGACCCTGCTCCCCCGCCCACGTTTCGAAGGCCTCGAACAGCACATCCGGATCGGTGACATGCGGGAGGGCGGTGAGAGTTGCCATGATCCTTCGATCCTGCCCTATTCCACTGGGCATCCGCTCCGCGCCCGGCGGCCGGGTCGGAACCGAGCATGGTCTCTCCTCCGGCTGAGCGTGAACACGGGGACGATATGCCCGATCACCGCGGCCGTCACGGGCCGTTGCGGAGGACTCACAGGCCGCAAATCTAAGCTGGCGACATGGCCAGCCGCGACGTTTCCTCGTCCTCATTTCCGACGCCGCCGACGCCTCCCGCGCCCGGGCCGCCGGCCCGATCGGCCCCGGCAAGGCTCGGGCGGCCCGCGACGGCCGGCGTGGCCGCCGCCTTGGCCGGCCTCGGCGCGGCCGAGCTGACGGCCGCCCTGCTCGCCCCGGTGGGCAGCCCGATCTTCGCCGTCGGCGCGCTGGTCATCGACCGTGCCCCGGCCTGGTNGCAGCCCGATCTTCGCCGTCGGCGCGCTGGTCATCGACCGTGCCCCGGCCTGGTTGAAGGAACTCGTCATCGCCCTGTTCGGCACGGCCGACAAGGTCGTACTGGTGTTCTGCGTCGCGCTCGGTGCCGTGGTGCTGGCCGCCGCCGCCGGGGTGCTGGAGTTCCGGCGGGCGCCGATCGGCCGGGTCCTCGTGGCCCTGGCCGGCGCGCTGGCCGTCTTCGCGGTGCTGTCCCGGGAGAACACCGCCGCCTTCGACGCGATGCCCGCAGTGCTGGCGATGGTCGTTTCGGCCGTGCTCCTCACGGTGATGGTCGCCCAGCTGCGCCGCACGCCCGGAGGCGCCGAAGCATCCGCTCCGGACCGCCGTCGGTTCCTGGCTTGGGCCGGGGCCAGCGCCGGCCTGGGCGTGCTCGCCGCGGCCGGCGGGCAGCTGATCTCGGCCGGTATCCGGGCGACGGATGCGGCGCGCGCGCGCTTCACACTGCCGGCCGCGGCCGTTCCCGGTGCCCCGATCCCAGACGGTGCCGCTCTGGACCTCCCCGGCCTCACTCCGCTGATCACCCCGAACGCCGACTTCTACCGCATCGACACCGCCCTGCAGGTGCCCCGGATCGACCCGGGAACCTGGACGCTGACGGTCACCGGGATGGTCGAGAGGGAGATCGAGATCGACTTCGCCGAGCTCCTCGCCCTGCCCCTCGAGGAGAGCACGACCACTCTCGCCTGCGTCTCTAACGCCGTCGGCGGCGACCTGATCGGCAACGCGACCTGGCTGGGCTACCCGATCCGCCTGTTGCTGGCGCGGGCCCGGCCTCTCGCCGGGGCCGACATGGTGCTCTCCCGCAGCGAGGACGGCTGGACCGCGGGCACCCCGCTGGAGGTTCTCACCGACGACCGCAATGCGATCCTCGCGGTGGGGATGAACGGGGAGCCGCTCCCCCTCGAGCACGGCTACCCGGTGCGTATGGTCGTGCCCGGGCTCTACGGTTACGTGTCGGCCACGAAATGGGTGGTCGAGTTGAACGTGACCCGCTTCGACCGGGAGACCGCCTACTGGACGACGCGCGGCTGGACCGCCCGAGGACCGGTCAAGCTCTCCTCCCGGATCGATGTGCCGAGCCGGAACACCGACGTCGCGGCCGGACCGGTGATCGTGGCGGGTGTGGCCTGGTCGCAGTACGTGGGCATCCGCGGCGTGCAGGTGCAAGTTGACGACGGAGCCTGGAACGACGCGACCCTGGCCGACGCGATCTCGGCCGACACTTGGCGCCAGTGGAGCTGGGTCTGGCCGGCATCGGCCGGGCGGCACACCCTGCGGGTGCGGGCGACGGATGCCGCGGGCCTGGTGCAGACTTCCGTGCGCCGGGACGTGATCCCCGATGGGGCCACCGGCCTGCACGATATCCCGGTCACGGTCGCCTGAAGCGACCCCTCGCAGTCCCGCGGCAGCCGGCCGGCGCGGGCGTATCTTCAACAGCGAGAACCACGCAGCGTGCCGGCGCATTGCCGTGCCCGGCTTGAGAGGACGGGAATCATGCACCGGAATGACGGATCGACAGTGCGCGCCGGCGGCTCACGTCGCCCCCCGGCGGCGGAGTAGACGCCCATGCCCACCCGGACGAAACTGACCCCCGCCGACCTGCGGCACTTCGAGAAGCTGCTCCGCCATCAGCGCCGCGACCTCGACATCACGCTCGGCCGGATCGGCACCACCCTCGACGGTGTGATCAAGGCCAGAAACACCGGCACCGCCGACGACGAGCACGACCCCGAAGGACCCACCCTGACCATGGAGTGGTCGCGCATCTCGGGTGTGCACAGCGACCTGGCGGCGCAGTCTGCGGCGATCGACCAGGCCTTGGCGCGCATCGTGGACGGCAGCTACGGGTTCTGCACCCGCCGGGGCGAACCGATCGGCCGGGAACGACTCGGGGCCCGGCCGTCCGCGGAGCTGTGCATCGACTGCGCGCGCGAGTTGGAGGCGCACCGCCGGGCCTGACTGAACCAATTCGACGGAGATTCTGGTCTCCAGAGCGGTTTTTGGTCATTCTAGGGCCGCTTTGGGCAAAATCTCCGTCGAATTCGTTCCGGACGGCGCGGAGGGCGCGCATCGCTTTCTGCACGAGCACCTCGGTGCGCGTGTCGACGGAGCTGGTCGCCTCGTCCAGGATCTCCTTCTCCGTGGCATCTGGACGCACGTAGGCGATGTTGTCGCGGATCGTGCCGCCAAACAGCCAGGTGTCCTGCAGCACCATGCCCATACGTCCACGCAGGTCGTCGCGGGTCATTCGGCGCCCGTCCACGCCATCGAGCGTGATCCGGCCGGCGTCGAGCTCGTGGAAGCGCATCATCAGGTTCACCAGGGTGGTCTTGCCTGCCCCGGTGGGGCCCACGATGGCCACGGTCTGGCCGGGCTCGGCCACCAGGCTGAGGCTGTCGATCAGCGGCTTGTCCGCCGTGTAGCGGAACGAGGCGTTCTCGAAGACCAGCCGGCCGTGGGCGGTCGTGGGTGCCTCGGCGCGCTCCGGGTCGGGGCTCTGCTCATCGGCGTCGAGCAGGGTGAAGACCCGCTCGGCGGAGGCGACGCCGGACTGCAACAGGTTCGCCATCGACCCGAGTTGGGCCAGCGGGTGGGTGAATTGGCGGGAATACTGGATGAACGCCTGCACATCGCCGAGCTGCATGGCCCCGGATGCCACCTGGAGGCCGCCGACGACGGCGATCCCGACGTAGACGAGGTTGCCGATGAATGTCATCGCCGGCATGATCAGGCCGCTGACGAACTGGGCGCCGAAGCTGGCCTCGTAGAGCTCGTCGTTCTTGGCCCAAAAGCGTTGCTCGACCTCCTTCTGGCGGCCGAACACCTTGACCAGGGCGTGGCCGGTGAAGGTCTCCTCGATCTGGCCGTTCAGCTCGCCGGTGTGGGTCCACTGGGCGACGAACAACTTCTGCGAGCGCTGGGCGATCAGGACGGTCGTGACCAGGGTCAGCGGCACTGTGACCAGGGCGATCAGGGCCAGGAGAGGCGAGAGCGGGAACATCATCACGATGACGCCCACCACGGTGAGCAGAGAGGTGACGGCCTCGCTCAGCGACTGCTGCAGGCTCTGTGAGACGTTGTCCACGTCGTTGGTGACCCGGCTGAGCAGCTCGCCTCGCTGCACCGTGTCGAAGTAGCGCAGCGGGAGGCGGTTGGGCGACGATCACCATGGTGGCGCCACCCGTGCCGACGGCCAGTGCCTCGCGCAGCCGAGCATCCGTCGCCAAGTCGAGCGAGGAGAACGAGTCGTCGAAGATATAGAGTTCGGGCCGTTTGACCAGGGCCCGGGCAATGGCCAGGCGCTGCCGCTGCCCGCCGGACACATTCATGCCGCCCTGCGCGATCGGGGCATCGAGGCCGTCCGGCATCTCCGCCACGAAGTCGCGGGCCTGCGCGATGGTCAGTGCCTCCCAGAGTTCCGCCTCAGTGGCGTCGGGCTTGCCATAGAGCAGGTTGCTGCGCACGGTGCCGGAGAACAGATGCGGCTTCTGCGGCACCAGCCCGATGCTGCCCCAGAGCAGGTCAGGGTGGAGCTCGCGCACGTCCACCCCGTCGACCCGCACGCTGCCGTTGGTGGCGTCGAAGAGGCGAGGCAGCAGGTTGACCAGGGTGGTCTTGCCCGATCCGGTGCTGCCGATGATCGCGGTGGTCTGCCCCTGATGCACGGTAAAGCTCACGTCGGAGAGCACCGGCTGCTCGGCGCCGGGGTAGGCGAAGCCCACGTCCACGAGTTCCACCTCTCCGCGGCCGATACTGTCGACGACGGGGTGGCGCGGCGGGCGCACGCTGGACTCGGTCTCGAGCACTTCGCCGATCCGGTCGGCCGACACGGTCGCCCGCGGGATCATCACGGCCATGAACGTGGCCATCATCACGGCCATCAGGATCTGCATCAGGTAGCTAAGGAAGGCAACCAGGGTGCCGACCTGCATGGACCCGTCCTCGATCCGGAACGCCCCGAACCAGATCACGGCCACGCTGGAGACGTTCAGGACGAGCATGACGACCGGGAACATCAGGGCCATCAGGCGGCCGGCCTGAAGGGCGGTGTCGGTGACATCCACGTTCGCCTTGCCGAACCGCACGGACTCGACGTCTTCGCGCACGAACGCCCGGATGACGCGGATGCCCGTGAGCTGTTCCCGCAGCACCCGGTTCACCGTGTCGATGCGGGTCTGCATCAGGAGGAACAGCGGCACCATCCCCGCGATGATCAGCCCGACCGCGATCAACAGCACGGGCACGCTCACGGCGATCAATCAGGATAGCTGCACGTCCTGCCGGACGGCCATGATCACGCCGCCGATGGACAGGATCGGTGCGGTGACCATCATGGTGGCGGTCATCAGCACGAGCATCTGCACCTGCTGCACGTCGTTGGTCGACCGGGTGATCAGCAACGGGGCGCCGAACCGGGTGACCTCCTGCTCGGAGAACTCGCCGACCCGGGTGAAGACAGCGCCGCGCAGGTCGCGTCCGAGCCCCATGGCGGCCTTCGCGCCGAAAAAGACGGCGACGATCGCGCACACGATCTGGAACAGGGTGATCAGCAGCATCAGACCACCGATGCGCAGGATGTACACGGTGTCTCCCGTGGCGATGCCCTCATCGATGATGTCGGCGTTGAGGGTGGGCAGATAGAGCGAGGCGATCGACTGGGCCAGCTGGAACACGACGACGGCTGCCAGCAGCCGCCGGTACGGCCGCAGGTATTTCACGAGCAGTTTCCAGAGCATCGGATCTCCTAGCAGGGGGCGTTCGGCGGCGTCGGGAAGCCGATGATGCCGTAGAGGATGAGGGCGGTGAGCTCATCGTCGTCGAAGTCGGGGCCGGCCGTGATGTGGGGCACGGATGCCGCAAGCGCGATCATCCGGATGACCTGCCCTGAACGCTCCGGGGCAACCGTGAGGCGCAGGAGGTCAGGCGCGAGCACGTCGGCGAGCAGCACGGTGAACTCGTGCGCGACGTCGTGGGTGTGGGGTCTGCCCATCGAGCCCACCGCCGTCATCAGCGCGAAGACCTGCGCGAAGCGGCGGCGCAGCAGGGAGACCATGGCGCGCACCCGTTCCTCGAGCGGGAGCTCACGGTCGAGCGCGGCAAGTTCAAGACGGAACGGCTCGGGGTCGAGCTGACGGTCCATGGCCGCCCGGAGCAGGTTGTCCTTGCTGTCGAAGGCTCGGAAGATGGTGCCCTCGGCGATCCCGGCGCACTGGGCGATCTGTCGAGTGGTGACGGTCTGGCCGTGCTCGATCAGCAGCGGCGTGACCGCGTCGAGGATCATCGACTGCCGGTCCTCGACGGACAGGGCTTTCGCGCGCGCAGGTTTGACGGACATCCCCCCAGCTTTTATGAGTGAGCGCTCACTCACAAAGTGGAATCGGGGTTCGGGTTCCAGAGAGGACGGTTCAGGCGAAGAGGTCCGAGATCCAGGCCACGTCCTCGGGCGACGGCCTCCACGCGCTGCCCTCGGTGGCGTTCTGCAGGATCTGTTCCGGGCGGGTTGCTCCGGCGATGATGCTGGTGAGCCCCGGCTGGGCCAGCAGCCAGGCGAAGGTGGCTGCGAGCATGGTCACGCCGCGCTGGTCGCAGAACGCTTCGTACTTTTCGATGACGTCCCAGGGCGCGTTCCGGGCCAGGTGCGGCCGGACCATCATGATGCGGCTGTCGGCGGGGCCGCCCGCACGAGAGAACTTGCCTGTGAAAAGCCCGTTGTAGAGGGGGAAGAACGGCAGGAAGCCGAGCCCGTAGGCGTTGACGGCCGGCAGCACCTCGTCTTCGGCGTCACGCACCAGCAGGCTGTACTCGTTTTGCGCCGAAACGAACCGCGGATGCCCCGTCAGCCGGGCGGTGAACTCCGCCTCGGCGATCTGCCAGCCGGCCAGGTTGGAGTGGCCGATATAGCGCACCTTTCCCTCGCGGATGAGGTCGTCGAGGGTCTGCAGGGTCTCTTCGATCGGGGTGTTCGGGTCAGGCTGGTGCAGTTGGTAGAGGTCGATCCAGTCGGTCTGCAGGCGCCGGAGGGACGCCTCGACGGCCAGTCGAATGTAGCGACGTGAGGCGCGGGCGCCCCAGTCGGGTCCATTCCGACCGTTCATGTCCATGCCGAACTTCGAGGCGAGCACGATCTGGTCGCGCTTGCCCCGCAGCGCGCAACCCATCAGGGTCTCGCTGAGGCCGCGTTCCGCGCCGTAGATGTCGGCCGTGTCCAACAGGGTGATCCCGGCGTCGACGGCCGCGTTGACGACGGCGGTGGTTCCGGCCTGGCTCTCCGTCGCGGTTCCGGCGCGTCCGAAGTTGTTGCAGCCCAACCCGATCGTGGACACCATGAGCCCCGAATTGCCCAGTCTGCGGTACTCCGTCTGCTCCATCCCTCCACATTAGGCTCGCCGGCCTGTGCTAAACAGGACTCAACTACAAAGGGGTGTCAGTGAGTCGTTTCACGCTCGGCGTCATGTCGCGTTCCGGTAAGCCGAATGAACGGCGCTTGCCCATTCATCCGTCACATGTCGAACGGATCGATCCGGACCTCCGGGAGCGAATGTTTCTCGAGCGGGGCTACGGAGAGCAGTTCGGCGTGTCGGACGAGCAGCTGGCCCCGCTCGTGGGAGGGCTTTGCTCGCGCGCGGACCTCATCCGGGAGTGCGACGTCATCCTGCTCGCAAAGCCTCTGCTGGCGGATGTCGCGGCACTGCGCGACGGACAGGTGCTCTGGGGCTGGCCGCACTGCGTGCAGGATAAGAAACTCACCCAGCTTGCCATCGACAAGCGGCTGACCCTGATCGCGTTCGAGGCGATGAACCACTGGACCGGAGGCGGCGAGTTCCACCTGCACGTGCTGCACAAGAACAACGAGCTCGCCGGGTATTGCTCCGTGCTGCACGCCCTGTCCCTGATCGGTTCGACGGGTGACTACGGCCGCAAGCAGCGTGCCGCGGTGATCGGCTTCGGGGCCACCGCCCGGGGCGCCGTGACGGCGCTCAACGCACTCGGTGTCTACGATGTCACGGTGCTGACCAATCGCGACGTGACCGCGGTCAGCTCCCCGATCCACTCCGCCCAGATCGTGCAGCTCGACCACGGCGACGGCACGAACGGGAACTTCGCCCTGCCGGGAAACGAACGGGTGCCACTGCCCGAGTTTCTCGCCGGCCACGACGTCATCGTGAACTGCGTGCTGCAGGACCCAAATGCCCCGCTCATCTTCCTGAGCGACGATGATCTTCCGATGGTGGCCCCGGGGTCGCTGATCATCGACGTGTCCTGCGACACCGGCATGGGTTTCAGTTGGGCGAAATCGACGACGTTCGACGAACCGACCTTCCGGGTCGGCACCAACGTCACCTACTACGCGGTCGACCACAGCCCGTCGTACCTCTGGAACTCCGCCACGTGGGAGATCAGCGAGGCGCTGTTGCCGTACCTGCGCGAGGTCCTTGCGGGCGAGGCCGCTTGGACCGCCAACGAGACCCTTCGGCGGGCCATCGAGATCCACGAGGGGATCATCCGGAATCCCGACATCCTGGCATTCCAGCACCGCTCCCCCGAGTATCCCCACACCCGGCTCGCCTGAAGCCGGCCGGCTCCTCCCCAGCCCAGCCCGGCCCTCCTTCCACGCCAGGTCCGAAACCCGCGCTGTGCGCAGGGCGCCGCCGACTACAGTCGAGGCATGACGACCATCGAAACCTTCCTGATCCGGCTGCCCAGCCCCATTGGGCGGCTGGAACTCACGAGTGACGCCGAGCGCATCCTCTCCCTCTCCATCGAACGCGACGGACAGCTGCCCCTCGACGAGACCCCGGAAGCCCCGTCGCCCCTGCTCGACCGGGCCGCGCGCCAATTGGCGGAGTACTTCGGCGGCACCCGCACGGTTTTCGACCTGCCCGTGGCGCCGAGCGGGGGCACTGCGTTCCAGCAGGGCGTCTGGCAGCGACTGTCCGAGCTCGGCTTCGGCGAGGCGACCTCGTACGGCGAGCTGGGACGATCGCTGGGCAAGCCGGGGTCCGGCCGGGCCGTGGGCGGCGCCGTCGGGGCGAACCCCGTTCCGATCCTGATCGGCTGCCACCGGGTGCTCGCCGCCGACCGTCGCATCACCGGCTACAGCGGCGGCAGCGGAGTGCCCACCAAGGTCTGGCTCCTCGACCACGAGGGCATCGAGCACCGCTCATGAGCACCCCGGCGACCAGCGCGCTGCCAGCCGAGGCCACGACATCCGCCTCACTGAAGCTCGGCGATGACGGGCTCACCCGCTGCGGCTGGGTCGGCGGCGACCCCGAATACCAGCGCTACCACGACGAAGAGTGGGGGCGTCCGCTCCGGGACGAGAGGCTGCTGTTCGAGAAGCTGTGCCTCGAGGGGTTCCAGGCCGGCCTGTCCTGGATCACCATCCTGCGACGTCGGCCGGCCTTCCGGGCCGCCTTTTACGACTTCGACGTCGACCGCGTGGCCGTGATGGACGACGTCGACGTCGCCCGGCTCCTCGCGGATGCGAGCATCATCCGGCACCGCGGCAAGATCGAGGCCACCATCCGGAACGCCCGGGTCACCCGAGACCTCGGCGAGAGCCTGACCGAGCTGATCTGGAGCTTCGCGCCCGAAGCCCGCGGCCCCCGGCTGCGGGAGCGCGGCGAGGTCCCGGCGACCACAATGCAATCGATGGCACTGAGCCGGGAGTTGCGCACCCGGGGCTACACGTTCGTCGGCCCCACCACCATGTACGCCCTGATGCAGTCGGCCGGCCTCGTCGACGACCACCTGAGCGGATGCCATCGGTCGAACGACGCCTGACCACCACAACGCCTTCGGCTGACGCTATGCCGATCGCCGCCCTGTCAGCCGCCACGCTGCCAACCGCCGCCCTGACGGCCACGGGCTGCCCGACCGCGGGCTGCCCGACCGCGGGCTGCCCGACCGCGGGCTGTTGTGCGTGAGGTGCTCCTCGAGGCGAGTAAGTCCTGAACGATTGGTTCTGTCGCGCCCGCACTTCAGCCCTGACTGCACCGTGTGGACGCCGTTCATCACGGGCGGAGCGCCGTGTCCGGTGTCGAACCAATTCGACGGAGATTCTGCCGAAAATGAGCATATTTCTGGGATTTAGAGGATATTCAGGCCGAATCTCCGTCGAATTCGTTCGGGACGGAGTCGCCGCGAGGCCTCGGAATCAAACATACGGCGGTCGGAGCGCACGTTCATCCCCCTCCCTTTCGCGGTCACGGCTCTCCGACGTGTGCATCGAAAACAACCGCTTCGAAGCCCCCATCCGCGAATCCTCATCGCCCCCCAGCCATCAGGACTCGCGCGTCTATCGGAGGGACGGCAGCAGGCCGAGTGCCCGTACGGCCTCGCGCTCCTCGATCAGCTCCGCGACGGACGCGTCGATCCTCGCCCGCGAGAACGCGTTGATAGCCAGGTCCGGCACGATCTGCCAGCGGCCGTCGACAGCCCGAACCGGGAAGGAACATACGAGCCCCTCCGGGACGCCATAAGAGCCGTCGGAGCTGACGCCCGCCGAGGTCCACCGCTCACCGGTCCCGTTGACCCAGTCGTAAACGTGGTCGATGGCTGCGCTGGCCGCGGAGGCCGCGGACGATGCCCCGCGGGCCTGAATGATTTCGTAGCCTCGGTTCGCCACCCGGGGGATGAAGTCGTCGACGAGCCAGTCCTGCGCCACCAGCTCGGAGACCGGACATCCCCCGGCGGTGGCGTGGAAGACATCCGGGTACTGGCTGGCGGAGTGGTTGCCCCAGATGGTGAGACCGTCGAGTTCGGCGACGTGCACCTGCAGCCGGCTTGCTAGCTGAGCGATGCCGCGGTTGTGGTCCAGTCGCGTCATGGCAGTGAACCGGTCGGCGGGGATGTCGGGGGCGAAGGCACTGGTCACCAGGGCGTTGGTGTTGACGGGGTTGCCCACGACCAGCACGCGCACGTCGGATGCCGCGCCCGCGTTGAGGGCGGCCCCCACCGGACCGAAGATGCGGCCGTTGCTTTCGAGCAGCGCGACGCGCTCCATTCCAACGGCTCTAGGGCGGGATCCGACCAGGAGGGCGATGTTGACGCCGTCGAAGGCGCGCACGGGGTCTTCGGTGACCGTCACGGAGCGCAGGAGAGGGAACGCGCAGTCCTGCAGTTCGAGGGCGGTGCCCTCGGCTGCTGCGCGCCCCGAGGGGATCTCCATCAGGGTCAGGTTGACGGTAACGGTCGGGCCGAGGAGGTCTCCGGACGCGATCCGGAAGAGCAGCGAATAGCCGATCTGTCCGCCGGCGCCGGTGACGGTGACATTCATTGGTGTGGACACGAAAGCCAGCCTAGGGCCGGAATGTGCCCGCGTCAGCCTCGGGTTGCGGCAACCTCGGCGGCGACGACGAGATTCAGTTCCCGGACCGCTCCTGGGCGCAAATCGAAGCCTGCCCCCGGTGCCCAGTCGAGCAGCTCTACGGCGGTGTCGAAGGACCGACCGTGCCGGATCAGAGCCCGGGTGAAGTTCCCCTTGGCCGTCTTGTTGAAGTGGTTCACGGCTCGCGTCTGGCCGTCCGCCGTCTCCGTGACCACGCGCAGAAACACCGCGTCGGGCCGCACCGGCGCGGGGCCGAGCGCCACGTACCCGTTCGAGCGGAGATCCAGCAGGAGCCCCGCTGACCCCGCCAGAACGCAACCCACAGCACCCGCCCAGTGCTTCTTCAGCGGCAGCTCCGGCAGCCTGGAATCGCAGGACAGCCGGTAGGCCGGGAGGAGATCGAGAGCGCCGACCGGCCCGAACAGGGCGGAATGCACGAGGACGTTCCGGCCTGCCCAGTCGCGTTCCAGCGGGGAGAGGCTGGCGGCGTCGAGGGCGTCATAGACGACGCCGGTGTACCGGTCGATGGCCGGCATTGTGGCGGCGGAGGACAGCACGCGATTGCGCTCCACCTCCGCGGACTGCGTGCGACCCAGTCTTAGGGCCGACATCATCGCATCCGGATGCTTCGCAAGCGACTGCAGCGCACGCACAAGTACCCGCCGCTTGGGTCCAAGCGACGGGTACGTGAGGCTCTGCAGGTCAAGCGGTAATTCGATGCCCCCGTGACGTTTCGTCTCGGACGGCGGCAGAAGGATCAGCACACTGACTAAACGAGTTCTGCCTTGCGAGCGACGATCGTGACCACATCGTTGGCGACCGACAGGAAGCCGTCCGCCGCCTCGGCGACGATTTTCTCGCCGCCGCTCAGGGTCACGCGCACCTCACCGCTGGCCAGGATGGCCAGCATGGGCTCGTGCCCAGGGAGGATTCCGATCTGGCCTTCGACGGTGCGGGCGACGACCATGCTCGCCTCGCCGGACCACACCTCGTGGTCCGCCCCGACGACGCTGACCTTGAGCGAAGAATCGGCCATGACTAGTCGTTCTCCTTCTGGATTTTCGCCCACTTCTCTTCGACGTCGGCGATGCCTCCGACGTTGAAGAAAGCCTGCTCGGCCACGTGGTCGAAGTCACCATTGGCAATCGCCGTAAAGGATTCGATAGTGTCCTTAAGCGATACCGTGGACCCCTCGACGCCCGTGAACTTTTTGGCCATGTAGGTGTTCTGCGACAGGAACTGCTGGATGCGGCGTGCGCGGGAGACGGTGACCTTGTCTTCCTCGGAAAGCTCGTCGACACCGAGGATCGCGATGATCTCCTGCAGTTCCTTGTTCTTCTGCAGAATCGCCTTGACGCGAACGGCCGTGTTGTAGTGATCGGCACCCAGGTAGCGGGGGTCGAGGATACGGCTGCTCGAGGTGAGCGGGTCGACGGCCGGGTAGAGGCCCTTCGAAGCGATCTCACGCGACAGCTCGGTGGTGGCGTCGAGGTGGGCGAACGTGGTCGCCGGGGCCGGGTCGGTGTAGTCGTCAGCAGGCACGTAGATGGCCTGGAGCGACGTGATCGAGTGGCCACGGGTCGACGTGATGCGCTCCTGCAGGATGCCCATCTCGTCGGCCAGGGTCGGCTGGTAGCCCACAGCGCTGGGCATGCGGCCCAAAAGGGTCGACACCTCAGAGCCAGCCTGAGTGAACCGGAAGATGTTGTCGATGAAGAGCAACACATCCTGCTTGGCAACATCGCGGAAGTACTCGGCCATGGTGAGCGCGGAGAGGGCGACGCGCAGACGCGTCCCCGGCGGCTCATCCATCTGGCCGAACACGAGGGCGGTCTTGTCGAAGACGCCCGCCTCTTCCATCTCGTGGATGAGATCGTTGCCCTCACGGGTGCGCTCACCGACACCGGCGAACACGGACACTCCACCGTGGTCCTGCGCGACACGCTGGATCATTTCCTGGATCAAAACGGTCTTGCCGACGCCGGCACCACCGAACAGCCCAATCTTTCCACCCAAGACGTACGGGGTGAGCAGGTCAATGACCTTGATGCCGGTCTCGAACAGCTGCGTCTTGGATTCCAGCTGGTCGAAGGGCGGTGGCTTGCGGTGGATGGGCCAGCGCTCAGCGATTTCGATCTTCTCGCCGGGCTCCGCATTGAGCACCTCGCCAATGGCGTTGAACACGCGCCCCTTGGTAACGTCCCCGACGGGAACCGTGATGGGCGAGCCGGTGTCCCGGACCTCCTGGCCACGAACCAGACCGTCGGTCGGGTTCAGCGCGATGGCGCGAATGAGGTCGTCGCCCAAGTGCTGGGCAACCTCGAGCGTGATCACGGTCGACACATCACCGATGACGATGGTGGTCTTCAGTGCGTTGTACATGCCCGGAATCGAGTCGTGCGGGAACTCGATGTCGACGACCGGGCCCGTGACCCGGGCGATCCGGCCCACGGCCACGGTCTCGACCGGTGCATGGACTGGCGCGGTTGCGGTGTCAGTCATAGCTCTCTCTTCTCTGGTTTAGTGCTTGGCGGATGAGAGCGCGTCGGCTCCACCCACGATCTCGGAAATCTGCGACGTGATCTCGGTCTGCCGGGCGTTGTTGGACAGCCGGGTGTAGTCCTTGATTAGCTTGTCCGCGTTGTCGGAGGCCGATGACATGGCCTTCTGACGTGCGGCGTGCTCGGCTGCGGCGGACTGCAGCATGGAGTTGAAGATACGGCTCTCGATGTAGACGGGCAGGAGCGAGTCCAGCACCGTTTCAACGTCCGGTTCGAACTCATAGAGTGGCAGGACCTGATTATCACCAGGCTCCTCACCGCCCTCCACGACCTCGAGGGGAAGCAGCCGGACAACCTGAGGAAGCTGGGTGACCATGCTGACGAACCGGTTGTAGACGACGTGAATCTCGTCGACGCCACCGTCGTCCGCTTCGCGGAGGAAGGCCTCGAGCAGCGCGTCGCTGATATCGCATGCGGTCTCGTACTGCGGCTGATCGGTGGAACCGGTCCAAATGCGCTCGGAGACGCGGCGGCGGAAATTGAAGTACGACGCGGCCTTGCGACCCACCAGGAAGTAGACGATGTCCTTACCCTGGCTGCGCAGCAGCTCGCTGAGCGATTCGGCCTCACGCAGCACCTGCGAGCTGAACGCCCCCGCGAGACCACGGTCGGAGGCAAAGATGACGACCGCAGCGCGCTCGATCTTCTCCGGTTCGGTCGTGAGCACGTGGGCGACATTCGAGTACGTCGCTACCGCGGACACCGCCTGCGTGACGGCACGAGCGAACGGGGTTGACGCGGCGACGCGAGCCTTGGCCTTTTGAATGCGCGAGGCAGAGATCAACTCCATGGCCCGAGTGATCTTCTTAGTCGTCTGGGCAGACTTGATCTTCTGCCGGTAGACCCGAAGTTGCGCTCCCATGTGTCTCCTGTGCTTCCTTGTCAGTGCTGAATTGGTGCGGACGATCGAGTGATGCCGGCCGCGCCCCGCGGCTCGAACGAGTCGGGAGCGCGGCCGATGTCACTTAGCGGCGGTGCTTGACGATCTTTTCCTGGTTGACCTTGTCAGCGGGAATCGCCTCGAAGACTTCCTTGCCCACCGAGGCGAGCGGCTTGCCCTCGCCCGTCTGGAATCCTTGCTTGAACTTGTCGACCTCGATCTCGAGCGTCGCGATGGTCGCGTCGTCGAGAACGTTGGTGTCGCGCAGTGTCGTGAGTACGCTCGTGGTGCGGCCCAGGTGGTCGAGCAGGCCACGCTCGAAGCGCAGGACGTCGGCCACGGGCACCTCGTCGAACTTGCCGTTCGTGCCGGCCCAGATCGAGACGACCTGGTCTTCGACGGGGTACGGCGAGTACTGCGGCTGCTTGAGCAGCTCGGTCAGGCGTGCGCCACGACCGAGCTGGCGACGGCTCGTCGCGTCGAGGTCGGAGGCGAACATCGCGAAGGCCTCGAGCGACCGGTATTGCGCCAGCTCGAGCTTCAGAGTGCCGGAGACCTTCTTGATCGACTTGACCTGAGCGTCACCGCCGACTCGGGAGACCGAGATGCCCACGTCGACCGCGGGACGCTGGTTGGCGTTGAACAGGTCGGACTGCAGGAAGATCTGGCCGTCGGTGATCGAGATCACGTTGGTCGGGATGTAGGCAGAGACATCGTTCGCCTTGGTCTCGATGATCGGCAAGCCGGTCATCGATCCGGAACCGAGGGCGTCGGACAGCTTGGCGCAACGCTCGAGCAGACGGGAGTGCAGGTAGAACACGTCACCGGGGTACGCCTCACGTCCCGGCGGGCGGCGCAGAAGCAGCGACACCGCACGATAGGCCTCGGCCTGCTTGGACAGGTCGTCGAAGATGACGAGGACGTGCTTGCCGGCGTACATCCAGTGCTGACCGATGGCCGAGCCGGTGTACGGGGCGAGGTACTTGAAGCCGGCCGGGTCGGAGGCCGGGGACGCGACGATGGTCGTGAACTCCATGACTCCGGCATCCTCGAGCGCACCCTTGACGGCGGCGATCGTGGAACCCTTCTGACCGATGGCGACGTAGATGCAACGAACCTGCTTGTTCACGTCGCCCGTCGCCCAGTTGGCCTTCTGGTTGATGATCGTGTCAATCGCGATCGCGGTTTTGCCGGTCTGGCGGTCTCCGATGATCAGCTGACGCTGGCCGCGGCCGATCGGGATCATGGCGTCGATGGCCTTGATTCCGGTCTGCATGGGCTCGTGAACCGACTTGCGGTCCATCACGCCGGGTGCCTGTAGCTCCAGCGCGCGGCGGCCTTCGCTCTTGATCTCGCCGAGCCCGTCGATGGGCGCCCCCAGCGGGTCGACGACGCGGCCGAGGTAGCCGTCGCCGACGGGTACGGAGAGGACCTCACCAGTGCGGTGCACCTCCATGCCCTCGACGATGCCGGCGAACTCGCCGAGAACGACGACGCCGATCTCGTCTTCGTCCAGGTTCTGGGCGAGGCCGAGGGTGCCGTCCGCGAACGTGATGAGCTCGTTCGCCATCACGCTGGGAAGGCCCTCGACGTGCGCGATGCCGTCGCCGGCCGTGGTGACGTAGCCAACCTCGGTCGTCGCGGTCTTGTTCGGCTCGTAGGACTTCACGAAGTCCTGGAGAGCGTCACGGATCTCATCGGGGCTGATCGTTAGTTCTGCCATCATCTTCCCTTTTCTGTACTGGGTGTACAGGTTCTGTCGTGCACGAGACGCTGCCGTCCCGAGGTGTGTGGTACTGACTGAAGCGGTCAGCCAGCGAGCTGGATTCTCAGATCTTTAAGACGGGTGGCAATGCTGCCATCGATGACGTCGTCACCGATTTGAACGCGGACGCCCCCGACAATTTCGGGGTCGACAACCTCATTGATCGTGAGCCGACGCCCATAGCGCACCGTGAGGCTGGCTCGAAGGCGATCAACCTGCTCCGGAGCCAACGCGGCGGCCGACGTGATCGTGGCGATCGAGCTGTCTGACTGGTCCGCGACGATGGATGCGGCGTAGCGCAGCAATTCTCCGATGCGGCGGCCGCGGGGCTGCTGCACCAGGTGTCGAACAATCGCGAGCGTCTGTTCGGAGACCTTGCCGGCCAGGAGGGCGTCAACAACACTCACCTTGGCCGCTGTGGTGCCGAGCTTTGAGGCGAGGGCGAGCTCGAGCTCGCCGTTGGACGACACGGTCTTGCCGAACGCGAACAGTTCCTCCGCGACCTGCCCGGGGACAGTGGCCGAAGACGCAATCACCCGCAGGCCGAGGTCTTCGATGCCGGCCAGAAGATCGGTGTGGTTCGACCAGCGTGCGGCGGAGGCGGCTTGAAGCAGCTCCAGCGCGGTCGGCGTCATTGCGCCCGAGAAGATTGCGCTCACGAGGGTGGCCTTCGCCGCCGCATCCGCTGACGGGTCGACCAAAGCCGACCGGAGCTGTGACGTGTGGCCAATCACACGACCGGAGTTCAACAAATTGACGCCGGTCGCGAGGTCGTTCGTTCCCCCGGGACGGGACAGAACCGCCCGTGTTGAGACTAAGGCTTCCCTGGTGGCGCTACCCATTACCGGACCACTTTCTCCGAGGCCTCGAGGTCAGCCAGGAATCGGTCGACGATGCCGCTGGCCTTTTCGTCGTTGGTCAGGCTTTCGCCGATGACGCCGGAGGCCAGGTCGATGGCCAGTGTGCCGACTTCGCTGCGCAGGGAGATCACTGCGGCCTGTCGTTCGGCCACGATCTGAGCCTTCGCCGTCGCGGTTACCCGAGCGGCGGCGATGACGGCCTGCTCCTTGAGCTCGTTCACGATCGTCTGTCCGTCGACGCGGGCGGCGTCGCGGATCCTGCCGGCCTCGGCCCTCGCCTCGGCCAGCTGGGTCGTGTACTGCTCGAGAGCAGCTTCGGCCTTGCGCTGGGCATCATCTGCCTTGGCGATGTTGCCCTCAATGGCCTCCGCACGATCGTCGAGGATCTGGCGGAAGCGCGGGATCGCGAAGCGCACGAAGAAGACCATGACGACCAGGAAGACAACAGCCGACCAGGTGATGTCGTAGATGGCAGGAAGGAACGGATTCGTTTCCGCTTCTGCTGCCAGAACAAGCTCAGGCATGGTGGCGATCCCTAGACGAAGATGAAGAAGACGGCTACACCGATGAATGCAAGGAGCTCCGTGAACGCTATGCCGAGGAACATGGTGACCTGGAGACGGCCTGCGAGTTCGGGCTGGCGAGCCATGGCTTCAACGGTCTTTCCGGCGACGATACCGATGCCGATACCCGGGCCGATCGCGGCAAGACCGTAGCCTACGGTGGCGATATTGCCGGTGATCTCGGCAAGAATGGTGGATTCCACTATGTGTGTCCTTTCAATCGAAAACGACGTCGGTCGACGCAGTTGTGTGTGTCAGTGCTCTTCAGCCACGGCCTGTTGGACGTACACCGCGGTCAAGAGGGTGAAAATGTACGCCTGGAGGATGAACACGGCGAACTCGACGAAAGTGAAGATGAACCCGAACGCCAGCGTCCCGATTCCGAAGAGCCCCAACCAGCCACCTGCAGTGAAGATGAAGAAGCTCGTCGCCCCAAAGCACAGCACGAGCAGGAGGTGTCCGACCATCATGTTGAGCAGGAGTCGCAAAGCGAGCGAGATCGGCCGCACGATAAAGATATTGATGAACTCGATCGGGGCGAGCAAGATGTAGATCGGCCACGGCACACCGGCCGGGAAGAGCGAATTCTTGAAGAACTTGGCGGCGCCGAGCTGCTTGATACCCGCGTAGATGAACACGACGTAGGCGACGAGACCGAGCAGCAGGGGCATGCCGATGAGTGCCGTGCCCGAGATGTTCAGGGCCGGGATTACGCCCGTGACGTTCATCGCAAGGATGCCGAAGAACATGCCGGCCAACAGGGGCAGGTAACGGCGACCCATCTCCTTGCCGAGGATCTGATCGGCGATCTGCACCTGGACAAAACCCAGTACAAGCTCGGCGATGCTCTGACCGCGGCCAGGGACTCGGGATGGTTTGCGCAGGGCGAGCCAGAAAAGCAGGAGCATCACGGCTACGGCGAGGATGCGGACCAGGATGATCCGGTTGATCTCGAAGGGCGTTCCCTCAAAGAACAACGCGGGGAGACCAAGGAACTCACTGATGCCCGGAGCCTGAAACTCATCGCCGGTAGCCATGGGAACCAGTAAGTTCGCAGCGTAATACAACAGCGCTATCTCCTGTTTCTGTGCGGATGCACAACGGCGACAATGGTCAAGTGTGGTCTGTGGCGCAGTGGATCACACTGCGGCCGGTGACAGTTTTTTGACTCTATCAACTTTCGCTCACGGCGACTAATCGACCGCCCCTGTTCCGGTCAGGACCTGGGGTGGTCGGATTTTTTTGGGAGCACGGCGTCACTCACGTAGCCCAGATGGGAGCGGAAGACCACCAGGACGTCGACGATCATGGTGCCGATGGCTCCGGCAATGACGGTGATGAACAGAACTGTCGTCTGCACGAAGGAAGCATCCCGAAGCAGAGCGAGTATCACGATGAACACGACGATTTTCAGCAGCCATGCCCCCATCACGATGCCGAAAAAAGCGGCAATGTCGAACCGCATGGCCCCGATGATGCTCACGGCAGTGATCGAAGCGAACAGCACGGCAAGCGCGGTGCCGATGAAGGCGCTGATGAGGCCTTCGGTTGACGCGAAAAGGTAGCCGAGTCCGCCGCCGACGATCGCGATGGCAATCGCGAGGAAGCCTGTGTATCGAAGGACTGCGGTCAGGACTCCCCTGGCGTTCGATGGCACCGCTCGGAGCGTGGTGGGCAAGCTGGTGGGATCGGGTGCGTTCATACGTTTTCCTCCACCGTCGCCGACGCCTCATCGAGGCGGTCGAGTCGGGCGATTTCTTCTCTGTGTTCGGCCGTTCGGGCGAGTTGGCTGGCGGACTCGACGGCCTTGCGCCGACTCAACGGAGCCAGCGTGACGAGGGTGCAGATCAGCAGCGCGACGATCAGGAAAATTGTGGCATACCAGGTGGGCAGCCCGAAATACACCGGGAGCAGAAAGTAGAGCAGGCAACCGACGGATGCCGCCGCGGTCCAGCCGTAGAAGATCAAAACGGCATGCAGGTGCGAATGGCCCATGTCCAGTAGCCGGTGGTGCAGGTGCTTGCGGTCGGCGCTGAAGGGTGATTTGCCGGCCCGGACGCGCCGGAACACCGCCAGACCGAAGTCGAGAAGCGGAATGATCAGGATGGCGACGGGCAGGATGATCGGGATGAACGCCGGGAAGAGCTGCGACCGGTTCACGGCGGTCGGGTCGACCTGGCCCGTGATCGCGATCGCGGACGTGGCCATCAGCAGACCCACCAGGAGGGCGCCCGCATCACCCATGAACAGTTTCGCCGGCCGCCAGTTGAGCGGCAGGAAGCCGACGCAGGCACCCACCAGGACGGCAGCGATCAGTGAGGCGAGGTTGAAGTAGTTGCTCGGGGAGGTGTCCCGGGCCAGCAGGTAGCTGTAGAGGAAGAACACTCCGTTCGCGATGAGCGCGACGCCGGCCACGAGTCCGTCGAGCCCGTCGATGAAGTTGATCATGTTCATCACGATCACGATCACGATCACGGTGATCAGGATCGACATCCAGGACGACCCGACGGTCAGGCCGCCGATCGGCAGCGACAACACCTGCACGCCCTGCCAGGCGATGAGGCCGGCAGCGATGAACTGCCCGGCCAGTTTGGTCATCCAGTCGAGGTCCCAGAGATCGTCGGCCACTCCCAGCAGCACGATCAGCAGGGCTGCACCCAGGATGGCGAGGATCTGCTGGGGGTCACTGAAGATGAGTCGCAGCGGCGCGAAGCGGGCCGCAACCAGGTAGGCCACACCGAAGGCGGCGACGATGCCGACGAAGATCGCGATTCCGCCGAGGCGGGGCGTGGGCCGCGTGTGCACATCGCGCTCGCGGATCTTCGGGTAGAGGCGGTAGCGGTGACTGAGCTTGAGTACAAGAACTGAGAACCCGAAGGTCACCAGGGCCGAGACCAGGCTGAGCAGGACGAAGACGGTCATGGCTATCGAGCGTCTGCCGTGGGATCGACCGGTTCGGCCCTCACTTCGGTGACGGGCTCGGTGGCCGACTCGGTGGTGGTTTCGGCAGCGGGCTTGTCCGCAGGCGCGCCGAACCCGATCGGCGCGAGCGCCTCTCCGATGACGCCTTCGATGGCCTCCCGTGAGATCACGCCGTTCCGCACGATGACGACCTTGCCACCGTTGGAGTCGAAGCCGGAGGCATCCACGATGGTCGACGAGGTATCCCCGGGCCGGTCGCCGATGGGTTCGTAGCCGAGTCCGGCCGTTCCGCCGTCGAGGTAGACGGCCACGCTGCCGCCGAGCATCTCTTCGGCGCCTTCCGCGTCGATCGCGGAGGGCCGGCCGCTGGTGTTGGCGGATGACACGGCCAAGGGTCCCGTCTCGGAGAGGAGGTCGAGGGCAACCGGGTTGCTCGGCATCCGCAGGGCCACCGTGCCGCGGGTGTCACCGAGGTCCCAGGCGAGCGACGGCTGGGCGTTCAGCACCACCGTCAGACCACCGGGCCAGAACACGGCGACGAGCTCGCGCACCGGTTGCGGAATGTTCTGGGCCAGGGCGTCGAGGGTGGGAATTCCGGGGATCAGCACGGGCGGCGGCGAGGAACGGTCGCGGCCCTTGGCGTCGAGAAGGCGCTGCACCGCCTCCGGGTCGAAGGCGTCTGCGGCGACGCCGTAGACCGTGTCGGTGGGGATGACAACGAGCGCGCCGCGACCGATGGCCGAGCGCGCGAGCCTCATGCCGGCTGCGTATTCCGTGTCAACCGAGCAGTCATAGATGCGAGTCATTGTGCCTGATTCTACTGCAGCCGCCCAGAGGGAACCGCCCTCACCGATCGGCGGGAACGGGGGCGAGGGCCGTGGTGGCGCGGTCGCGGGTGGTGTAGTCGCGGTGAGTGGCCGGGACGCGCCAGCCGTCGGCGGCCAGGAGGGCACGGATCTGCGCCCCCTGCAACTCACCGTGCTCGATCACGATCTGGCCGCCAGGACGCAGGAGGCGCAGGGCCGTGCGGGAGACGTGCCGCACCACGTCGAGCCCGTCGGGGCCGCCGAACAGGGCGCGGGCCGGGTCGAAGAGGCGTACCTCGGGGTCGCGCGGGATCGCATCCGTCGGAATGTAGGGCGGGTTGGAGATGACCACGGCCACGGTTCCGTCGAGTTCGGTGAGCTCTTCGGTGAGGTCGCCGAACACCAGCGTGGCATTCGGCGCGGCTACCTGCTCGAAGTTGCGGGAGGTATAGGGGAAGGCCTCCGGCGAGTTCTCGACCGCCCAGATGCGCGCGTTCGGCACCTCGACCGCCAGGGAAAGGGCTATCGCGCCGCTACCGGTGCCGAGGTCCACCCCGATCGGCTCCGCGTCGGGCAGTGCCCGGAGCGCGTCGATGGCGAACTGCGCCACCTGCTCCGTCTCGGGGCGGGGAACGAACACGCCCGGTCCGACGAACAGGTCGAGGGAGCGGAAGGGTGCCCGCCCGGTGATGTGCTGCAGCGGCTCGCGCAGGCAGCGGCGACGAACGAGTTCACGGATGGCAGCGGCATCCGTGGCGCCCAGGGCGGTGCGCAGGATGGCGGCGGCCTGCACCTGGCCGCGGCTCTGGGCGAGAACGTGACCGATCAGGAGATCGGCGTCGACGTCGGGGTCGCTGATCCCCGCCTGGGAAAGGGAGTCGATGGCCCGGGTGCGCAATTCGGCAATGTCGGTGGGAACAATGTCGGTAGGAATTGAGCTGATGGGAATGGAATGGTGGCCGTGCGAAGTTGTCACGTATTGAAATGTAACGCACGCACACGCCCAATGCCGGAGCCGTAGGCTGGGCGAGGTTCCTGACCCCGATCGAAAGGCGACCACCGATGCCCGCACAGATTTACTCCGATATCACTGCTGCAGTCGGCAAGACCCCTCTGGTCAAGCTAAACCGACTCACCGCCGGCCTCGACGCGACCGTGCTGGTGAAACTGGAGTTCTACAACCCCTCGGGCAGTGTGAAGGACCGGATCGGGATCGCGATCGTCGATGCGGCCGAGGCCTCGGGCGAGCTGGCTCCGGGTGGAACCATTGTCGAGGGTACCAGCGGCAACACCGGGATCGCTCTCGCCATGGTGGGCGCCGCCCGCGGATACACGGTCATCCTGGCGATGCCGGAGACCATGAGCCGCGAACGCCGCCAGCTGCTGCGCGCCTACGGCGCCCGGATCGTGCTGACGCCGGGCTCCGACGGCATGCGCGGCGCGGTCACGACGGCCGAGGAAATCGCGGCCGCCACCCCCGGGGCGATTTTGGCCCGCCAGTTCGACAACCCGGCCAACCCGGCCATCCACTATGCGACCACCGGCGTCGAGATCTGGGACGATACCGCGGGAGCCGTCGACATCCTCGTCGCCGGAATCGGCACCGGAGGGACCATCACGGGCACCGGCCAGCTGCTCAAGGAACGCAAGCCATCCGTACGCATCGTCGGCGTCGAGCCGATCGACTCCCCCATCCTCACCGGCGGCAAGCCCGGACCGCACAAGATCCAGGGTCTCGGCGCCAACTTCATACCGAACGTTCTCGACACGCACGTCTACGACGAGGTCACCGACGTCACGCTCGCCGACTCCGTGTCCACGGCGCGCGCGCTGGCAACGGATGAGGGCATCCTCTCCGGCATTTCCGGCGGATCGGCTGTCTGGGTGGCAATCGAACAGGCCAAGCGCCCCGAGAACGCCGGCAAGACCATCGTGGCCATCATGCCGAGTTTCGGCGAACGGTACCTCTCCACGGTGCTCTACGAGGACCTGCTGGACTAGTCGGCGAAACCGGGCCGGCGACGCAGCGAATGGGTGTCTTTTCGAGCATCCGTGAGGACCTGGCGATGGCGCGCGCCCACGACCCGGCCGCCCGCAGCAACATCGAGGTGTTCCTGGCGTACAGCGGTCTGCACGCCGTGTGGTCGTATCGAGTGTCCCACCGGCTGTGGAAGGCCGGATTGCGGCTCCCGGCCCGGCTCCTGTCGCAGTTCACCCGGTTCCTGACCGGGATCGAGATCCACCCCAGCGCCCGCATCGGCCGAAGGCTGTTCATCGACCACGGCATGGGCGTGGTGATCGGGGAGACCTCGGACATCGGCGATGACGTGATGCTCTACCACGGGGTCACCCTCGGCGGGAAGACCCGGCACGGGGTGGCCCGGGGGGAGAAGCGGCACCCCACCCTGCACGACGGGGTGACGATCGGCGCCGGCGCCAAGGTGCTCGGGCCCATCGTCATCGGCGCCTGGAGTACGATCGGCGCCAACGCGGTGGTGACCCGGGATGCCCCACCCAAGTCGCTGCTGCTGGGGATCCCGGCCATCGTGCAGCCGGCCAAGACCGATACCATCGAATCCGCCCGCGGGCTGCTGCCCGGCGACGACTGAGGGACAGAGACCAATGACCACCGATACCGCCGCCCTCACCCTCCCCGTACTCGACCTCTCGCGGCTTGACCGGGGCGATGCGGAGGCGGAGGCTTTTCGAGCCGATCTGCGGGAGGCCACCCACTCCTTCGGGTTCTTCTACCTGACCGGTCACGGCGTGCCCGCGGACCTCACGGATCGGGTCATGCGCACCGCCCGAGCCTTCTTCGCCCTCCCCGAAGCCGACAAGATGGCGATCGAGAATCTGCGGAGCCCGCACTTCCGCGGCTACACCCGCGTGGGCGGCGAGCTCACCCAGGGTACGGTTGACTGGCGCGAGCAGATTGACATCGGGCCGGAGCGCCCGGCACTTCCGCGGCCCACGGATGCCGCCTTCCGGCGTCTCGAGGGACCGAACCAGTGGCCGTCCACTCTCCCCGCGCTACGAGAAGTGATGACCCTCTGGCGCGAAGAGCTCACCGCGGTCGCCCTCCGCCTGATGCAGGCCTGGGCGCTGTCGCTCGGTGCCGACGAGCACGTGTTCGACGCGGCCTTCGCCGAGAAGCCGTTCACCCTGATCAAGATCGTGCGCTACCCCGGCAAATCCGATCCCACTCCCCGGCAGGGCGTCGGCGCGCACAAGGACTCCGGGGTGCTGACCCTCCTGTTCGTCGAACCCGGCAAGGGTGGCCTGCAGGTGGAGAAGGATGGCGACTGGATCGACGCTCCCCCGCTCGACGGCGCCTTCGTGGTCAACATCGGCGAGCTGCTGGAGGTGGCCACGAACGGCTACCTCAAGGCCACCGTGCACCGGGTGATCTCGCCTCTGATCGGAGACGACCGGGTCTCGATTCCGTTCTTCTTCGGCCCCGCGCTCGACGCGACCATCCCGCTGCTCAGCCTGCCGGACTCCCTCGAGGCGCCCGGGGTCACAGCCGACCCGAACAACCCGATCTTCTCCACCTACGGGGAGAACGCCCTGAAGAGCCGACTGCGCGCGCACCCGGACGTGGCGGCTATCCACTACTCCGACCTCGCCGAGTAGCCACCGCAGCCGCCGTTGCCGGCGCAGCGATCGTCGCTGCCCTGGCGGGCGCTACGGCTGGAGGCGCTCCAGCGCCCAGCCTCCGCCCTCCAGCGCCGTGAAACGCAGGCGGTCGTGCAGCCGGGACGTGCGGCCCTGCCAGAACTCGATCGCGTGCGGAATGACCCGGAACCCGCCCCAGTCGGTGGGCCGCGGGATCTCCATGTCGTCGGGGTAACGCCGCTCGACCGCGCGCACCTGCTCTTCGAGCAGTTCGCGGCTCACGATCGGTTCCGATTGCTCACTGGCCAGGGCGGCGATGCGGGCGGGCCGCGGACGACGCGCGAAATAGGCGTCGCTGACGGCGGCATCCGTGGCGTGGGCAGTGCCGTAGACGATCACCTGGCGCTGCATCGGATACCACGGGAATAGCAGCGTCACACCGGAATTCTTCCGGAGCGCGCGCCCCTTGCGCGAGTCGTAGTTGGTGACGAACTCGAACCCGCTGCTGTCGAGCCCCTTGAGCAGAACCGTGCGGCTGCTCGGCCGCCCGTCGGGGTCGATGGTGCCGACGACCATGGCGTTCGGCTCATACAGCCCGGCTCCCTCAGCGGCCGCCAGCCAGGTCGCGAACTCGAGCATCGGGTCAGAGTTCACCTGCGCCTCGGTCAGGCTCACAACGCCGTAGTCGGTGTGACTCGTCAGGGATTCCATCAGCATCCTCGCCTCGTTGTCGAACGGTGGATGCGAAAAGCCCAGCCTCCGTTCTCTCCAGACTACGAGAGACCGACGGCTGGGCAACCGCTGCGTGCGGGGTTGATCAGTCGTGATCACCGATCTCGGCCAGCCGGGTGGCTTCGTCGGCCGTGATGCAGGAGTCGATCACGGCGTCGAGGGCGCCGTTCATGACCGTATCCAGGTTGTAGGCCTTGTAGCCGGTGCGGTGGTCCGCAATCCGGTTCTCCGGGAAGTTGTACGTGCGGATGCGCTCGGACCGGTCCATGGTGCGGATCTGGCCCTTGCGCACGAGGGAGGCGGCGGCGTCGATTTCTTCCTGCTGCCGGGCAAGAACGCGGGCACGCAGAACGCGCATGCCGGCTTCCTTGTTCTGCAGCTGGCTCTTCTCGTTCTGCATGGCCACGATGATGCCGGTCGGAAGGTGTGTGATGCGCACGGCGGAGTCGGTCGTGTTCACGGACTGGCCGCCGGGGCCGCTCGACCGGTACACGTCGATCTTGAGGTCGTTCGCACTGATCTCGACCTCTTCGGGCTCGTCGACCTCAGGGAAGACGAGCACGCCGGCGGCGGAGGTGTGGATGCGTCCCTGCGACTCGGTGGCCGGCACTCGCTGAACGCGGTGCACGCCCCCCTCGTACTTGAGGTGCGCCCAGACGCCCTCGGCAGGGTCGCTCACGTTGCCCTTGATGGCGAGCTGGATGTCTTTGATGCCGCCGAGGTCGCTCGTGGTCTGCTCGATGATCTCGGTTTTCCAGCGCTTCGACTCCGCATAGTGCAGGTACATGCGGAGCAGGTCGGCGGCGAATAGTGCGGATTCCGCACCGCCCTCCCCCATCTTGATCTCCATGATCACGTCGCGGGCGTCGAGCGGGTCGCGCGGAATCAGCAGGCGCCGCAGCTTTTCGGCCGCGTTTTCCAGCTGCTCCACCAGACCGGGGATCTCCGCGGCGAAGTCGGCGTCCTCGTCCGCGAGTTCCCGCGCGGCATCGAGGTTCTCGCCGATCTCTTTCCACTCGTGCCAGGCCGCGATGATGCGGCTGAGCTCGGCATAACGACGGTTGACCTTCTTCGATCGGGCCGGGTTCGCGTGCAGCTCGGGATCCGCCAGCTGAGACTGGAGCTCATCGTGCTCAGCCAGCAGAGTCAGGACAGACTCGAACATCAGTGGTCCTTGTCTGACCCACCGAGGGTCGGCATCGACTTCTGAACCTGCATCAGGAACTCGACGTTGGACGTGGTCTCCTTGAGACGACCGAGGATGACCTCCAGTGCCTGCTGCTGTTCTAGCCCGGCGAGGGCGCGTCGCAGTTTCCAAGTGATCTTGACTTCGTCCGCGCTCATCAGCATTTCTTCACGCCGGGTGCCGGATGCGTTGACATCCACCGCGGGGAAGATGCGCTTGTCGGCCAGGTGGCGCGACAGGCGGAGCTCCATGTTGCCCGTGCCCTTGAACTCCTCGAAGATAACCTCGTCCATCTTGGATCCGGTCTCCACCAGGGCGGAGGCGAGGATGGTGAGCGAGCCACCGTTCTCAATGTTGCGCGCCGCGCCGAAGAAACGCTTCGGCGGGTACAGCGCGGACGCGTCGACGCCGCCGGAGAGGATCCGGCCCGACGGCGGGGCCGTCAGATTGTAGGCGCGGCCCAGGCGGGTGATCGAGTCGAGCAGCACGACGACGTCGTGGCCCAGTTCGACGAGACGCTTGGCGCGCTCGATGGCGAGCTCGGCGACCGTGGTGTGGTCTTCGGCGGGACGGTCGAAGGTGGAGGCAATGACCTCACCCTTCACCGTGCGCTGCATGTCGGTGACCTCTTCGGGACGCTCATCGACCAGGACGACCATGAGGTGGACCTCGGGGTTGTTCGTGGCGATGGCGTTAGCAATCTGCTGCATGACGATGGTCTTGCCGGCCTTAGGCGGTGCGACAATCAGGCCGCGCTGTCCTTTACCGATCGGGGCGACCAGGTCGATGATCCGCTGCGTCAGCTTGCCCGGCTCGGTTTCGAGGCGCAGCCGCTCCGTCGGGTACAGCGGGGTGAGCTTCTGGAACTCGACGCGGTTCGCGGCCTCTTCGACGGTCAGGCCATTTATGGAGTCGACCTTGACGATCGCGTTGTACTTCTGGCGTCCGCTCTGATCGCCTTCGTGCGGCTGGCGGATGGAGCCGACGACGGCGTCGCCCTTGCGCAGGTTGTACTTCTTGACCTGGCCGAGCGAGACGTAGACGTCGCTCGCACCCGGCAGGTAGCCGGAGGTGCGCACGAACGCGTAGTTGTCGAGGATGTCGAGGATGCCGGCGACGGGGATCAGCACGTCGTCGTCGTTCAGCTCCGGCTCGAAGTCGTCGCCGGTGGTGACGCCGCGACGCTTGCGGTCACGGAAACGGTTGCGGTTGCTACGGCCGTTCAGGTCGTCTTCGAGTCCGGCGCGGTCGGGACCGGCGTTGCGCTCCTGACCCTGACGCTCTTGGCCCTGGTTGCGGTCCTGGCGGTCCTGACCCTGACGCTCCTGGCGGTCCTGGCGGTCCTGGGCGCGATCCTGGCTCTGCTGGGCCTGGCGGTCCTGACCCTGGTTGCGGTCCTGACCCTGGTTGCGGTCCTGATTCTGATTGTCCTGGCTCTGGCCCTGGCCGCGGTTGCCGGTCTGGCGTTGCTGACGGGCGGTCTCCTCACCGCGCTCGGCGCTACGCTCGGCGCCCTGCGTGCGGTCGCCCCCGCGGCTGCGGTTGCGGTTGCGGCCCTGTCGGGGCTGTTCCGTCTGCTCGGACAGTTCGCTCTGATCGGCGTGGTCGCCGCGCTCGGTCGATTCGGCCTGATCGGTGACGACGGTCTCGACCGGGGCGTGCTGCTCGGTTCCGGTCTCGGTGCCGGTATCGGTGCCGGACCGGGTTCCGGTCTCCGTGGCGAATTCGTCGGCGTTGTTGCGCGCGTCGATGCTGTTGCGGGCATCGATGCTGTTGCGGGCGCCGCCGCTGCGGCCACCGCGTGAGCTACCGCGACGCGACCGGCCGGAACCGGTGGTCTCGGGTGCCGCCTCGGTGATCTCGGGGGTCTCCTCGGCCACGACTGCGGTCTCGGCGACCGCCTCGACCGGGGCAGCAGCCTCGGTGGTTGTTTCAGTCTCAATGGTGGGGGCCTCGGTGTCCACGATGGGGGCGGCGGCGGCTTCGGCCGCTGCCTTCACGGTGACCGACGTGGCACGTTTGCGAGCCTGGCGGGCCGGCTTCGTGGCCGGGACTACGGTCTCGGTCACGGGTGACTCCGGCAAGGCGCCGGCATAGGTGGTGGGGGCAGTGGTATGGCGGAGGGCCGCGGCGTCATCCGGAACGATCATGCCGATGCCCAGGTCGCCGTCAGCGTTGACGTGCGCCACGGCGGGAGCCGCGGTCGCGGTGGAGGCGCGGCGGGACGCGCGCTTGCGCGGCGCGGCACCGGTGACGTTGGCAGCAACGTCGGTGGTCGAGGCCGCGTCGGTCGCGGCGTCGGCCGCGGGAATCGCCTCTTCGACGGGAACGGCGGCCGTGGTGTCGGCGGCCGTGGCCTCGGCGGCCGTGGTCTCGGCGGAGACACCCGAGGATGCGCTCTTGGCCTGCTCGGCGGTGATTGCTCCTACGAGCTCTCCCTTGCGGAGCTTTGATGCACCCGGGATTCCCAACTCGAGCGCCAGAGCCAGAAGCTCGGCGACGCGAAGGGTGGTGAGGTGCGAGGAATCCGCACCGGGGGTGAGGAGGTTGACGTCAGTCACGAAAATTGTCCTTTCCCCTGGCGTCATGCGAGCGGGCCAGGGAAGCTGTTGCGGCGTCTCACGCGCTGCGGGTGGTCCAATCCCAAAGTGATGTGGATTGAAGTGAACACACACAGCTACGCATAGATGATGCGATAGCAGTGAGTTACAGGGAATGCACCGGAGAAGAGAGCCGGGCGTTACGCGGTTCCATCGGGTGCACTTTTACTGTAGCAGAACGTAAGAACGCCGAGGACCGACCGGATACGGCGTGTCCTTGGCTTTCAGATACTCCTTGACCTGAGTGAGTCCTCACAGCCGTCAGCGATGAGTCACCGCTGCCGGGTCCAACCGGCTCGGTGCTCCGGCCTGCGTCCCGAACGAATTCGACGGAGATTTTGCCCAAATCGCACCTGATTCACCCGAAAGAGCGGTTTCACACGAGAATCTCCGTCGAATTGGTTCACCACCGGATCGGGCGCTGCGCCTGCGAGGAACACTGCCCGGGCGGTGCAGTCGACTGACCGACCGGGAGCGACACAACCGATCGATTCGGACTCGCTTCTCTAACGCTCGGTGCGGGTGACGGTTGCACCCAGCACGTCGACGGCCAGCATCAGCGCCTGCCAGGGCGTTTCGGACTCGGCGGCGATGAGCTCAGCCGCGACGAGTCGCTGCCCTGGGTCACTGGCCAGCACCAGGATCGATGGGCCGGCGCCGGAGACGACGGCGGCGAAGCCGTGCTCCCGGAGCAGGGTGATCAGCCGGTTGGTCTCCGGCATGGCGGCGGCACGGTAGCTCTGGTGCAGTTTGTCCTCGGTGGCCGCGAGGAGCAGTTCGGGGCTCTGGATCAGGGCCGCGATCAGCAGGGCCGAGCGCGACAGGTTGAAGACGGCGTCTTCGTGCGGCACGCTCTCGGGCTGCAGGCTGCGGGCGAGCGCCGTGGACATGGCGTGCTCCGGAACGAACACGAGCGGCTTGACGCCGCGGTGCACCATCAGCTTCTTGTGACGCGGTCCGTCGGGTGTCATCCACGCGATCGTGAGACCACCGAACAGGGCGGGCGCCACGTTGTCGGGGTGCCCCTCCATCTCAGTCGCGAGGGCCAGGAGCGCCTCCGCGTCGATGTCGACGATGCCCTCGAGCAGGCCCTTCGCGGCCATGATCCCGGCGACGATGGCGGCGCCGGACGAGCCCATGCCGCGGCCGTGCGGGATCTCGTTGTGGGCAACGAGGTTCAGTCCGGGCAGTTCCTGGCCGTAGGCGGCGAAGGCGTGGATGAGGGCGCGCACGACGAGGTTGGTCTCATCGGTGGGCACCACGCCTTCTCCGACGCCGTGCACCTCGACCGTGACGCCCGGCTCATCGCGAACGGAGACCTGGAGGTGGTCGTGGTGTGCCAGGGCCAGACCCAGGGTGTCGAAGCCGGGGCCGAGGTTGGCCGTGGTCGCCGGCACCTGCACGGTGACGGAACGGCCCGAGAGCACCGACTTGCCGGAGAGGGCCTCGGCGATGGTCATTTCTGGACCAGCCCGAGGACGCTGGCGATTTCGGCGGTGTCGACAGGCACGATGGTCGGCTTGACGTCGGAGCCGTCCGCGGTGCGGAGCGCCCACTGCGGGTCCTTCAGACCGTGGCCGGTGACCGTGAGTACCACGGTGGAGCCGGCCGGGATGAGCCCGGCTTCGGCGCGTTCGAGCAGGCCGGCGACGCTGATCGCGGAGGCCGGCTCGACGAAGATGCCGACCTCGGCCGACAGGATGCGGTAGGCCTCGAGGATCTTTTCGTCGCTGATCGCGCCGAAGTAGCCGTCGGTCAGGGTACGCGCGGCGAGGGCGAGGTCCCAGGATGCCGGGTTGCCGATGCGGATGGCGCTGGCGATGGTCTCCGGGTGGTCGACGCGGTGGCCGAGCACGATCGGGGCGCTGCCAGCAGCCTGGAACCCGAACATGCGCGGCAGCTTCGTAGTGGCGCCGCGCTCGAGCTCTTCGGTGTACCCGCGCGTGTAGGCGGTGTAGTTGCCAGCATTGCCGACGGGGACGATGTGGATGTCCGGCGCGTCTTCCAGCACCTCGACGACCTCGAAGGCGGCCGTCTTCTGGCCTTCGATCCGGTCGGGGTTGACCGAATTGACCAGGTGCACGGGGTAATTCGCGGAGAGGTCGCGGGCGATGTCGAGGCAGTCGTCGAAATTGCCCTGCACCTGCAGCAGCTGCGCGTTGTGTGCGATGGCCTGGCTGAGCTTGCCCATGGCGATCTTGCCCTCGGGCACCAGCACGACGGCCTGGATTCCGGCGTGGGTCGCGTAGGCGGCGGCCGATGCGGAGGTGTTGCCGGTGGACGCGCAGATGACGGCCTTGGCACCGTCTTCGACGGCCTTGGAGATGGCCATGGTCATGCCGCGGTCCTTGAAGGAACCGGTCGGGTTCATGCCCTCGTACTTGATCCAGACCTTCGCGCCCGTGCGAACGGAGAGCGCCGGAGCCGGAATCAGCGGGGTGCCCCCCTCGCCGAGAGTGATAATGGGCGTCGCATCCGTGATGTTGAGGCGGTCCGCGTACTCGCGCAGCACGCCGCGCCACTGCCGGGAAGCCGTCTTCACGACTGGTTTCGGCAGAGTCTCTCGTTCGCTGGACATCAGGCTCCTTCAACTCTCAAAACGGATGCGACATTCGTGACAAATCTGTTCGCGGCGAGGTCTGTCACGGTGGCCGCCAGGGCGGCCTCCGTAGCCTCGTGCGTTCCGATAACTAGGGTAGCCGTGGCGGAGACGGCGGAGCGACTCGCGGTGCCCGGCTGGGCCGGCGTCATCGACTGCTCGACCAGGGCTAGGGACACGCCGTGGTCGCTGAACACGCTGGCGAGCGTGGCGAGAACGCCGGGTTCGTCGGTAACTTCCAGGGTGACGGCGTAGCGCGTGACGATCTGGCCGATGTCGAAGACCGGCAGGTCGGCGTGCTGGGACGCGGGAACGCCGGGGCCACCGGCGATGTGGCGGCGGGCCAGTGACACCAGGTCGCCGAGCACGGCGGACGCCGTCTCCACTCCCCCGGCGCCGGCGCCGTAGAACATCAAGCTGCCGGCCGACTCCGCTTCGACAAAAACCGCGTTGTTGGCGCCGTGCACGGAGGCGAGCGGGTGGCTGCGGTGAACCATGGCCGGGTAGACCCGGGCGGAGACGCCCTGCTGGCCGCTTTCGGCGTCGACGAGGCGTTCGCAGATGGCGAGCAGCTTCACGACGTAGCCGGCCTTGCGGGCTGAGTCGATCTGCGCGGGCGTGATGGCGGTGATGCCCTCGCGGTAGACGGATGCGAGCGGCACGGTCGTGTGGAAGGCGAGGCTGGCCAGAATGGCCGCCTTCTGCGCCGCGTCGTACCCGCCGATGTCGGCGGTCGGGTCGGCCTCGGCGTAGCCGAGGTCGGTGGCCAGGGCGAGAGCCTCCTCGAGGGTGTCCCCCTCAGTGTCCATCCGGTCGAGGATGAAGTTGGTGGTGCCGTTCACGATGCCGAGGATGCGGTTGACCTGGTCGCCGCCGAGACTCTCGCCAAGCGGCCGAACGATCGGGATCGCACCGGCCACGGCCGCCTCGTACTTCAGCTGTGCGCCGACCTGGTCGGCGGCGGCGAAGAGTTCGGGCCCGTGGGTGGCCAACAACGCCTTGTTGGCGGTGACGACATCCGCCCCCGAGTTGATCGCCATCAGAATGTATGAGCGTGCGGGCTCGATGCCGCCCATCAACTCGATGACGACGTCGGCGCCGAGGATCAGGGTCTCGGCGTCGGTGGTGAACAGCTCGCGGGGCAGGTCGACGGTGCGCTCGGCGTCGACGTCGCGCACCAGGATGCCGACGAGCTCGAGGCTGGCACCCACCCGGTTGGCGAGTTCTTCACTGTTTTCGAGCAGCAGCCGGGCGACCTGAGCGCCGACGGAGCCGCCTCCCAGCAGTGCGACGCGCAGATTGCGGTATTCGATCATCGGGCGGGTTCCTTCGGTAGATCGGTCGAGCCGGTGGTCGGGCCGGTCGAGGCCGAGACCCCGGTGTCGCGGGCGAGCAGGTCGGCGATGGTCTCGCCGCGCACCAGCATCCGCGGGATGCCGCCGGCCACCGCGACCACGGCCGGCCGGCCGAGGAAGTTGTAGTTGTTCGACAGCGACCAGCAGTAGGCGCCGGTGGCCGCGACGGCCACCAGGTCGCCCGGGGCCACGTCGCCGGGGAGATAGTCAGCGTCGACGACGATGTCGCCGCTCTCGCAGTGCTTGCCGGCGAGGCGCACCAGCACCGGGTCGGCCGCCGACACGCGGCCGGCGAGCCGCACGGTGTAGTCGGCGCCGTAGAGGGCGGGGCGGGCGTTGTCGCTCATGCCTCCGTCGACACTGACATAGAGGCGCGGGTTGCCGGCCACGTCGACGGACTTGGTGGTTCCGACCTCGTATAGGGTGATTCCGGCCGGGCCGATGATGCAACGTCCCGGCTCGAAGGCGACCACGGGCACCGGGATGCCGAGGGCGCTGCACTGCGCGGCGACGATGTCGGCCAGGCTGGCCGCGAGCTCGCCGATCGGGGTGGGGGTGTCGGCCAGGGTGTAGGCGATGCCGAAGCCGCCGCCGAGGTTCAGCTCGGGGACGGGGCCGCCTGCGAGCAGGGCCGCGTGCACGGCGAGGAGGCGCGACGCGGATTCGGCGAAGCCGTCGGCGCCGAAGATCTGCGAGCCGATGTGGCAGTGCAGGCCGCGGAAGCACAGGCTCGACTCGGCCCGGATGAGGCCCACCAGCGCCGCGGCGTCATCGAGCGTCACGCCGAACTTCTGGTCTTCGTGCGCCGTGGCGAGGAATGCGTGGGTGTGCGCGTGCACGCCGCTGTTCACGCGCAGCCGAACGGCCTGCACGATGCCGTGCCGGGCGGCGGCCGCGGCGACGCGCCCGATTTCGACCAGGCTGTCGATCACGATGGTGCCGACGCCGACGCGGCAGGCCTCGTCGATCTCGGCCAGGGATTTGTTGTTGCCGTGATAGCCGAGCCGGTTCGGCGGGCTGCCGGCCGCCAGCGCCACGGCGAGTTCGCCGCCGCTGCAGACGTCGATGTTGAGACCTTCGGCCAGCATCCAACGGGCGATCTCGGTGGACAGGAACGCTTTGCCGGCGTAGTAGATGTGCACGCTCGTACCGATGCGAGCGAACTCGGCCTCGAAGGCGGCGCGGAGCGAGGCCGCGCGGGCGCGGGCATCCGTTTCGTCGACCAGATAAAGAGGAGTGCCGAATTCGGCGGCCAGGGCGGAGGCGGTGCAGCCGCCGATGAGGAGTTCCCCCTGCGGGGTGCGGTCGATGGTGGCCGGCCAGAGGCCATCGGCGAGCGCATTGGCGTCGTCGGACAGGCAAAGCCAGTCGGGGGCGAGCGGGTTGGTGGCCACGGGTGAAAACCTCACGGGAAATGTCGAGTGGGTGTCTCACTGAGTGGCGAGCGAACCCGGATTGGTCCCTGAAGCCAGTGAAAGGATGCCGTCGGCTGCGACCGGGGACCTGTTCCGAGTGTAGCGAACGCCGCCGGTGCACGCCGAATCGCGTTACGTCCCGCTGCGCGGCGGGCTGCGCGGGCTGGGCAGCGGGGCGGGCTGCGATCAGACCAGCGCGGCAGTTTCGGCCACGTCGACGATCCACGCCTCCGGGTCGATCATGACCGACGAGCCGCTGCTGCACCAGATGCGCCGCATCTTGAGAAGCATCTTCTCCGCTTCCCGGATGGTGCCCAGTTCCAGGTCGACCATGACGAAGTTCGGATCAGTCACCGAGCGGAAAATCGTATAGCGGATCACCCCGGATCCGCGGCGGTCGGCCGGGTCCAGATCGAAGGCACGTTTCCAGCGGCCATAGTCGGGCACGGGGTGTTGAATGCGCAACAACGTCATGGTGCCTCCTCGAAAAGGCGAATGCGCGACCGGCGGATACCTCGAGTGTACGACCCCGCGGGCGTCGTGTCAGGCCCCGGTTTGATTACGGTCCGAACGATGTGCGAGCGTGTCGGCGTGCTGCCAGGGCATGAAGTGCGGGGTCAACCGGCGGTGCAGCTGCCGAGGGTGGTCAACGACTGTCGGCTCAGCGTCAACGAGCTCGACTGCAGCGTGAGTCGCGCTCGATCCGCGGTCACGTTCACTCCGGCGAGGGTGACCCCCTCGGGGAGGTACTGGGCCACGCAGATGCGGAGCGGTTCCTCACCCAGAACACGAGACAGCAGGTTGCCGGCGTTGATGCTGCCGCCGCCTGGGGTGACGCTGGCACCGCTCGGCGTGAGCAGCAGTGCGTCGGCGTCCACGCTCGGCGTCGCCGAGGCGCGGTAGCCGATCGGGAAGCCGAGCACCTCCAGGCTGCCGCTGTAGCTGATCTCGTCCTTCCCGAGTTCGACGCCGGCGTCGGGGACATTGCTCGGCAGAGCCTGGCTCAGCAGGGTGTTGAGGGCATCGGGTTCGAGGTCGATGATGCCGCGCACGTCGCCGACGGGCTGGGATTGGTCGAGCGGGACATCCGTCGCCACGACGTGCACGGATGCCGGCACGCCGTCCACGGTCAGGGTGCCTGATTCCAGGGCCACCCGGTCGAAGCTGCCGCCGAGGTACTGTGCGATGACCGACAGGCCTCCGATGGAGACGGCCACGTCCCCCGTCACGGTGTCGGGCAGGTTCGAGGCGATCTCCTGCTCGATCTGGCCCTCGGCGTAGCTGCGCAGGCCCCCGTCGACGAAGAAGAAAGCAGCGACGAGCCCGACCACGACCAGACCCGCGACGATGAACGCCCCGAGCCCGCGACGACGGGATTTCCTGGCGGACGCGTCCATGCCTACATGCGTTCCGGTGCGGAGACGCCGAGCAGGCCGAGGCCGTTGCGGATGACCTGGCCGGTGGCGTCGTTGAGCCAGAGCCGGGTGCGGTGCAGGTCGGTGATCGGTTCGTCGCCAAGCGGGATCACCCGGCAGCTGTCGTACCAGCGGTGGTAGTAGCCGGCAACCTCTTCGATGTAGCGGGCGATACGGTGGGGCTCGCGCAGTTCGGCGGCCTGCGCGACGACGCGCGGGTATTCCTGCAACACGCCGAGCAGGGCCGATTCGCTGTCGTGGGTGAGTAGCTCCGGGGCGAATGCGGTGCGTTCCACCCCCGCGGTGGCCGCGTTGCGGGCGACCGAGCAGGTACGGGCATGCGCATACTGCACGTAGAAGACCGGGTTCTCGTTGGTGCGCTTGCCGAGCAGGTCGAGGTCGATGTCGAGCTGAGTGTCGCTGCTGGAGCGCACTAGGGAGTAGCGGCCGGCGTCCACGCCGACGGCGTCGACGAGGTCGTCGAGGGTGACGATCGTTCCGGCGCGCTTGCTCATCCGCACCGGTTCGCCGTTGCGCAGCAGGTTGACCATCTGGCCGATCAGGATCTGCAGGTTCACACCGGGCACGTCGCCGAAGGCCTCGACCATGGCCATCATGCGGCCGACATAGCCATGGTGGTCGGCGCCGAGCATGATCAGGTTCTGGTCGAAACCGCGCTCACGCTTGTCGAGGTAGTAGCCGAGGTCACCGGAGATGTAGGCCGGTTCGCCGTTGGAACGGATGATGACGCGGTCGCGGTCATCGCCGAACGTGGTCGTGCGCAGCCAGATGGCCCCGTCTTCTTCGAAGATGTGGCCCTGTTCGCGCAGCCGTTCGATGGCCCGGTTGACGGCGCCGGACTCGTGCAGGGAATCTTCGTGGAAGTACACGTCGAAATCCACGCCGAAGCCGTGCAGCTTCTCCTTGATCTCGGTGAACATCAAATCGACGCCGACGCTGCGGAACACTTCCTGCTGCTCGTCGCGGGCCAGCACCGCGATGTCGCCTTCGTGGCTGGCCACGACCTGGTCGGCGATGTCTCCGATGTAGGCGCCGCCGTAACCGTCTTCGGGGGTGGGCTCGCCGAGGTAGCCGGCGAGCACGCTGCGGGCGAAGCGGTCGATCTGCGAGCCGTGGTCGTTGAAGTAGTACTCGCGGGTGACGTCGGCGCCCTCCGCCTGCAGCACCCGGGCCAGGCTGTCACCCACGGCCGCCCAGCGCACGCCGCCCATGTGGATGGGGCCGGTGGGGTTGGCGGACACGAATTCGAGGTTGATCTTGAGGCCGTCGTAGAGGTGCCCGGTGCCGTAAGCGGGGCCCGCATCGACGATGGTCTTGGCGAGTGCGCCGGCGGCGGCGGCCTCGAGACGGATGTTGATGAAGCCGGGTCCGGCGACGTCCACCGAGGCCACGTCGGGAAGCTGTTCCAGGCCGGCAGCCAGTTCGGCGGCCACCTCGCGCGGGTTGGAGCCGAGTGGCTTGGCGATCTTCATCGCGATGCTGGAGGCCCAATCACCGTGGTCGCGGTTTCTCGGACGCTCGAGGGTGACATCCGCCCCGGTCAGGTTGACGTCGGTCACGTCGATTCCGGCCTCGCGTCGACGCTCGCTCAACTGGAGGATGAGGTCGAGCAGGGATTGGGAAAGCTCAGCGGGAGTCACGACTAGCAAGCTTACCGGCCCGGTCACAGACAACCCTCTTGGTAAGGTCAAGCGTGACTCACTCCCTCTCGCCCAGACTCCCGCGCGGACGGCTCCTGCGCACCACCCTTCTCCTTGCCACCGGCACGGTCGCCGTCGTGGCGCTGGCTGCCTGCGGTTCGGGTTCCACCCCGGAAAGCAGCCCGTCGGCAGCGTCGCCATCAGCTACTCCCGGGTCGACGTCGGACGCGACGCAGACACCGGGGCCCACCGCGACACCGACGCCCACGGCAGCAGGCACCCCGGTCACATTTACCTGCGACCAGGTGCTCACCCTCGACGACGTCTACGCCTTCAACCCGAGCTACGGCACTGCCCCCGGTTTCGAGCCGACCATCGCCGCGGGTCAGACGGCGGCAGAGTACCAGGGGCTGAATTGCGGACTGCTCAATCAATCCAGCGACGGAACGATCGAGGTCTCGGTGACCCAGCCCAACGACGTGCTGCTGTCGCAGCTGAAGAACGATGCCATCAGCTCCAGCCAGATCGTTCCCACGTATGGCACGCCGCCCGCCGTCGAGGGCTATTTCTCGGCTGCCGGCGGCATTGGTGTGGCTCAGGTCTTCACCTCCACCTACTGGATCACGGTGGGCTCGAGCGAGTTCGTCGAGCCGGGCGACGCCGAGTCACTCGTTTCCGCGGCGATCGCAAACCTGCAGTAACACGCCCGGGGGGACCGCGCGGCGGAACCCACCTGAACCTGCCCGAACCTGCCGAATTCGGCCTTTCCGGTCGAGTTCGGGTGGTGTGCCGGGCGGGCTCGACCGCATCCGTCGAACTCGATGCGGAACATCGCCTGCCCGGATGCTGATAACCTAGTGTTTTCCCTGGCCCCCATAGCTCAGGGGATAGAGCACTGCCCTCCGGAGGCAGGGGCGGCAGTTCGAATCTGCCTGGGGGCACAACTGTCAGAGTCCGTGCGAACACTCGGGTCGCGGGCTAATCGGCGACACGATCTCAAGGTTTTGTCACGCCGTTTGCCCACACTGGCCCACAGCTCCTCGCCGCCGACTCTGATGCCTTGCCGCTCGGCTACGCCCGGATGCGTGACCCGGTAGGTGTGCGGCATGAAGCCCTCGCCGACGAGGCTCGGCGTCGCTATGCCGTGGTCGCACCGGTCACCCGCGCCACCGACAGGTCAGCGATGACCATTGAGCCACACCGGGACGGGACCGCCGCCATCCGATGGGTACGCCGATCAGCTGAGGAGCGCGACGGGATCACGTGGACGTCGGCGCCCGCGGCGGTCGGTCGGGTCTGGGAGCACGTCGTCGGAGCCCCACCGCAACGACTCGAGACCGCGGTACTTACAGACGATGGCCGGGGAAGGGCTGCCACCAAGACCTTCCCCCCGTTCGAATCCGGAAGCAGCGAGGTTGCTGCGCCCCGGCCCCTCCGGAATCGCGTGCAACGCGGAGAATACCGCTACCGCCTCTGGAGCTCCGGGCCCGGTGGTGGACCGATTCGACGGAGATTCTGGTCTGAAACCACATTTTTGGGTTTCCTGGGGCAGTTTCGGGCAGAATCTCCGTCGAATTCGTTCGGGAGAGAGTTGCTGCTCAGCCAGTGACGAGAAGACACGGGAGTCCCGGAACGCTCGCTCGGGAACCACGGACCGCTCCCTGAGAAGTCGCGGAACCCACGCTCATCCCGCGTCGCGGTCGATCGCCTGTGCCGGTTTGGGAGCAACTGCCCCGCCCCTTGACCCGCCCCTGCCCGCGACGCGGGTCGAGCCCGTCGAGACCCGGTTAGGAACCCACTCGAGGTTCCCGCGACGCGGATCGAGCCCGTCGAGACCAAGCGCTACAGCGCTGCCCTCTTGCTCGGCAACGCCACCAGCGTCTGCTTGGGGTCTACCTCGATCGGTGGCCTAAGCCAGTACTGCGTTCCGGTGCGGCTGATCGTCCAGTGCTGGTTGTGCAGCAGCAGATGGTGGGGATGGCAGAGGAGTAC